>NZ_JBDPLY010000039.1:0-72730 GCF_039871695.1 Actinomadura sp. B10D3 | reverse complement strand
GGGGGGGGGGGGGGCGGGGGGGGCCCGCTGTGGGCGGGCATCGGAGAGTGCGCCGGTGGGGGTGGTGGGAAGCCGCCGGGGGCGCCACCGTGGCCCGGGGGTGGTGTGGGGGCGGAGGCGGCCATGGGGGTGGGCTGCTGCCGGCCTGGCGCGGGGGCGGGGGGTGGGTACTGGGCGTTGCCGTACTCGCCTGGGCCGCCGTAGGACGCCGCGGCGGGACGTGGGGGCGCGGGTGGCGGGGGTGGGAACGGGGACGGGGAGCCTGGTGGTGGCAGGGGGGCCTGACCGGGTGGGGGCGTAGGGGCGCCGGACGAGGAGCCCGGGCGGGACGACCGCGGTAGGGCCACGGCGGCTTCCAGCCACTGGCCGATCTTGGAGCTCCAGTCCGTCTCGGCGGCCTCGGCGTGCGGGACCTTGAAGACGCCGAACGACTGGTCCTGCGGGGTGTCGCGGTCTTCGGCGCGCAGGACGAAGGCCATGCCGCGCGGGCTGGCGATGAAGGCCAGCCCGACCTTGTCGATCCGGTCCTCGTAGGACGTCGGCGGGTTGAGGTGGATCTCCTGGTGGAACGGCAGCTGCTGGGAGACGCCCCGGAGCTTGGACGACTCGAACGTCACGTTGGTGATCTGGAAGCCGAGCCGGGCGATCGAGGCGAGCACCCACTGCTGGGATTCCAGCGGCTCGACGGAGATCGGGTCGACGTCGCCCGGGTCGGGCTGGCCGGCGACGTCGACCTCGGTGCACATGCCGATGGTGAAGCCTGGGAGCTCGTGGCCGAGGACGGTGGTGAACGGCAGCTCGTACGGCAGCGGGATCGAGAACGACAGGTCGCGCCGGCCGCCGGCGTCCAGCCGGAAGCCGCGGGTGAGCGCGCCCCGGTACACCTCCGGGCCGGCCGACTCGCCGCCGTAGCCGTTCTGCATGCGCGGCATCAGGGCCAGGGTCACGTGCCGGACGTCCACGGGCCCGGAGCCGCCGCGCAGATGCACCTTGCCCGCCACGACGCCGCCGGGCTTGCAGTTCGGCTCCGACAGGATCGTGTCGACGGACGGCCCGCCGCCCGCCATCTGCCCGTAGGACACCGGCCGTACCCCTCTCCCGACCGCGGGGACGCAGTCCCCGCGCACGTTCGCCCGGCGCAAGTTAGGCCGTGCGCTTCAGGCCGCGCAAGTTAGACCTACTCCACCATGCCATTGGTTCACGCCATGAAGGAGAACACCGCGCACAATCTGTCCGCGCCGACACGCCGCGGGTCGCGCGGTCACTCCTCCTTGGCGGTGACGGTCACGGGCGCGTAGCCGAGCTTCTCCAGCGGTTCGCGGATCTGCGCGGCGTCTCCGACGGCGACGACGGTCAGGGCCCCGGGGTCGACGTGCTCGCGGTAGGCGCGGGCGACGCCGTCCGGGGTGGAGGCGCGGACGGCGGCCAGGTACGCGGACGGGTAGTCGGCGCCGAGCCCGTTGGCGGACGCGTCGGCCAGCTCGGCGGCGACGGCGCGTGCCGTCTCGTACTCGGCGGGCGCCCGGTCGGCCAGTGCGCGGACGGACGATCCGTGCTCCTCGGCGTCGATGCCGCGGGACACGACGCCGCGCAGCTCGGTCAGCGCGTCCGCGACGGCGTCGGCGGTGACCTCGGTGTGGACGGCGCCCTGGGCGATGAACAGCCCGCAGTGCCGCATGCGCAGCAGCCCCGCCCGCATGCCGTAGGTGTAGCCCTTCTCCTCGCGCAGCACGGCGTTGAGCCGGGACGTGAGCCCGCCGCCGAGCACGTGCGAGGCGACCATCAGGGACGGCCAGTCGTGGTGCGAGCGGTCGGGGACGCCGTGCGCGAAGCCGAGGTAGGTCTGCACGGAACCGGGGCGGTCGACGACGACGATGCGGGCGGCCGACTCCGGCAGGATCCGGTCGGCGGTCGGAAGCGGCTCGCCCGACCCCGCCCAGCTCTCCAGAGCGGCGCTGAGGGCCCCGTCGGCGTCCACCCCGGACAGATCACCCGCGACGACCGCGGTGGCCTCCGCGGGCACCACAGAGCCGTAGAAGCCGCGGACGTCCGCTCCCTGGAGCGCGCCGACCGAGTCGCGGGTGCCGCCGGTCGGACGGGACGCCCTCGCCTCGGCGGGGAAGAGGACCGCGCGGATCTCGCGCATCGCGCGCGAGCCGGGATCGGCGTCCTCCTGCGCGATCTCCTCCAGCCGTTCGCGGACGAGGCGGCGCACGTCGGCGTCGTCGAGCGCCGGGCGCCGCACCACCGAGGAGAACAGCTCCAGGGCGGCGTCGAGCCGCGACGTCGGCACGTCGAGCGCGACCCGCAGCGCGGTCAGGTCGGCGTGGGCGTAGAGGCTGGCGCCGAGCCGCTCGAACGCGGCGGTCAGCGCGGTGCCGCCGCCCGGCTCGGTGCCCTCCAGCAGGGCGCGGGCGGTCAGCGTCGCGATGCCGTCCAGGCCGGAGGGCTCGCGGCCGGCGCCCGCGTGCAGGACGAGCCGGACCGCGGCGAGCCGCCGGCCGGGCAGGTCGCAGCGCAGCGTCGCCGGCCCGGCCGGGACGCGGCCCGGGGTCCCGGCGGGGAAGGACCAGGCCGGGACGGGCCCCGGGACGGGGCGGGGCTGCAGGACGAGACCGCTGCTCACGAGGTGCCTCCGTAGGTCAGGGCGGCGCGGGCGCCGGACGGGAGCCAGCGGCCCGCCATCTCCTTGATCGCGTCCGCGGTGACGGCGGCGGCGCGGCCGGGGGCGGTGAAGACCCGGGCCGGGTCGCCGAACTGGGTCGCGTTCTGCGACAGCGCGTTGGCCAGGCCGGTCACCGTCTCGGTCTGCTCCAGGAAGCCGCGTTCGGCCTGGGCGGTGGCGCGGGCGGTCTCGTCCGCGTCCGGGCCGTCGGCGGCGAACCGCTCCAGCTCCTCGTCCAGCACCGCGGCGATCTTGTCCGGTTCCGGCCCGATGGCGTCCACGATCGCCAGGGACGGACCGGACGCGAGCCGCGTCACCCCGGCCCACACCTCGGTGGCGATCTGGTCGCGCCGCACCATCCGGTCGTAGAGGCGGGAGCCGGAGCCGCCGCCGAGGATCTCGACCGCGAGCTCGGCGGCCTCGACGTCGTCGCCGCCGTCGGTGGGCAGCGTGAACATCGCGAAGTAGGCGGGGGACGGGACCTCCTCGTCGACCGCCTCGTCGCGGACGCCGGACAGCGGCCCGAGGTCGCCGGGGCGGGCGGAGGGCTTCTCCGGCCCGGCCGGGAGGCCGCCGAAGTAGCGCTCCACCGCGGCCACCGTCTTCTCCGGGTCGACGTCGCCGACGACGGACAGGACGGCGTTGCCCGGCGCGTACCAGGTGGCGAAGAAGTCCGCGCAGTCTTCGAGGGTGGTGGCGTCCAGGTCGTCCATGGAGCCGATCGGGGTGTGCGCGTAGGGGTGGCCGTCGGGGAACGTCAGCGCGCACAGACGTTCGAAGGCCGTCCCGTAGGGCTGGTTGTCGTAGCGCTGGCGGCGTTCGTTCTTCACCACGTCGCGCTGGTTGTCGAGGTTGGCCTGGGTGAGCGCGCTGGGCAGCGTGCCCATGCGGTCCGCCTCCAGCCAGAGGGCGAGCTCCAGGTGGCTGACGGGCACCGTCTCGTAGTAGTTCGTGCGCTCGAACGACGTGCTGGCGTTGAACGCGGCGCCGGCGCTCTCCAGGAGTGCCGCGTGCTCGCCTTCGGCGACGTTGGCGGAGCCCTGGAACATCAGGTGCTCGAAGAGGTGGGCGAGGCCGGTGCGGCCGGCACGCTCGTGCCGCGAACCCACCCCGTACCAGATGTTCACGGCGGCCAGTGGTACGACGTGGTCCTCGCAGACCACCACGCGCAGGCCATTGCCGAGCGTGTGCTCATGCAGCGGCTGTTCTGCCACGGAGCGCTCCCGTCCGTTTCGATGGGTCGGCCGGCGGACAGCACCGCACGCGTCCGCGGGACGTGCCCGGTGCGGCGGGCTTGATCTCGGTCTCACCGTACCGGGTGCGCCGCACGGGAGGAGCGCCCGCGCGAACTGTGGACAACTTGCGCCGAGGAAACGGACAAGCTCGGACGAAGCCGGACGAGAAAGGGGAGCGGGTGGGGACGGGAGCAGGTCAGGAGGCGGCGGACTCGTGCGCCGCGATGGCGTCCTCCAGCGACCGGTGGAGGACGAAGATCTTGGTGAGCTGGGTGACGTGGAAGACGCGCCGCACCCGGTCGTTGACGCCCATGAACGCCATGGAGCCGTCGCGCGCGCGGAGCCGGTGGTAGATGCCGACGAGCACGCCGAGGCCCGTGGAGTCCAGGAAGGTGACCTCGCTGAGGTCGATGACCAGGTGCGAGCCGCCGTTGTCGATGATGTCGAGCAGGGCCTCCCGCAGGCGTGGGCTGGTGAAGACGTCGATCTCACCGCTGATCTTCACGACCGTGAGGCCCTTCTCGACGCGATGCTCGACGGCGAAGTCCACCGGTGCTCCTCTCTGCCGGTCGTCTCGCGAGGTCCCTAGGGGAGTTCTAGGGCACCCGGAGGGGAACTCATTAGTTACCCCTGTCGGACGTTGTTACGCCCGTCAAGCGTGTGACACGCGTCAGGGAGCCCGGAACAGCGCCCAGACAACCTTGCCGCGGGCGAGGCCGCGCCACCCCCAGCGGACGCTGAACGACTCGACCAGATGCAGGCCGCGTCCGGTCTCGGCGATGTAGTCGGGTTCCTTGCGGCGCGGCGCCCTGCGGCTCGCGTCCATGATCCCGCAGAGCAGCCACGGGCCCTCGTACCCCAGGCGCAGCCTTATGGCGGAGGGAGCGGACCCCAGCGGGTCGGCCGGGTCGCCGTACACGCCCTCGCGGTGCACGTCGTCGCCCGGCCGCCCGCCGGTCACCCTTCCGCTGTGCCGCAGCGCGTTCGTGACGAGTTCGGAGACGACGAGGCCGACGTCGTCGGTGAGCTCGGAGAGGTTCCACTCGATGAGCCTGGAGACCGCGAAGTGCCGGGCGTCGGTGACCGATTCCGGGTCCGGCTCGACGGTGAAGGAGACCGTGGTCCCTCTGAGCTCCGTCAGCGCGGTGACGGCCGTGTCGAGGCGCGGGGGCAGGTCGCGGGACTCCGGGACCGGCGTCGAGCGCCCAGCGTGGTCCTGCGGGTCGGCCGGCCCCGCGACAGGGGCAAGCTCCCACCGCGTGTCGTCGTGCGCATGGCGTGACGTCATTCCACCGGACCCCGCAGAGTGATCTCGTTGTGCAGCCGTGGCTCGGAAGTCTCGTGCGTTATCCTGCGCATCGTAGCGTGCGAATGCAAGGCCCAATGCACGTGCATCCGCGTGGTGAGGGTGTGGGGTGACGCGGATCGCATGCGAGTGATTGGAGGTAACCGCAGGACACTGAGGCCAGTGGCACACTAGGTTCGCTGTCCGCCGAATAGCCGGGAGGTTGGGCGTGACTCCAGAGACGCCGGGAAGCGGGTCGACGGTTCGTCGGATCCTGCTCGGGTCACAGCTTCGCCGTCTGCGCGAGCAGAAGGGCGTGACCCGTCAGGACGCCGGCTACGTCATCCGCGCGTCGGAGTCGAAGATCAGCCGCCTCGAGCTCGGCCGGGTCAGCTTCAAAGAACGCGACGTGGACGACCTGCTCACGCTGTACGGCGTCGGCGACAAGACAGAACGCGAGGCGCTGCTACAGCTCGCCAGGGAGGCCAACACCCCCGGTTGGTGGCACCGGTACAACGACGTGCTGCCCGGCTGGTTCCAGACCTATGTCGGCCTGGAGGAGTCGGCGGCGCTGATCCGCACATATGAACTGCAGTTCGTCCCGGGCCTGCTGCAGTCGGAGGGGTATGCGCGTGCGGTGATCCGCCTGGGCAACGCCGGAGCCGCCGAACAAGAGATCGAACAGCGCGTGGAACTGCGCCTGCAACGTCAGGAACGCCTCACCGGCCCGGACGCTCCGCGTCTGTGGGCCGTGGTGGACGAGGGGGCGCTCAAGCGTCCCATCGGAGGTCCGGAGGTGATGCGGGGCCAGTTCGAGCACCTCATCGAGATGTCCAAGCTGCCCAACGTCACCATCCAGATCATGCCGTTCCGGTTCGGCGGGCACGCCGCCGAGGGTGGCGCCTTCACGATCCTGCGTTTTCCCGAGCAGGACCTGCCGGACGTGGTTTACGTCGAGAACCTCACCGGCGCGATGTATCTGGACAAGCGCGACGACGTCGACACCTATCTGCAGGCGATGGAACGCCTGTGCGTCGACAGTGCGACCCCGGAACGCACGGTCGAGCTTCTCGGTGATCTTCTCAGAGAGACATGATGCTCCAGACCGATTACGACAACGGGATGTCGGCCGCCGAGCTCCTCGGGGCACGGTGGCTCAAGTCCCGGCGAAGCAACTCACAGGGGAACTGTGTGGAAATCGCCGAACTGCCCGGAGGGCAGGTGGCGATGCGCAACTCCCGTCATCCCGAGGGTCCCGCCCTCATCTACACCCGCCCCGAGATAGAAGCGCTCATCCTTGGAGCCAAGGACGGCGACTTCGACCATCTCATCGCTTCCCGTAACTGAACCCCGAGCGGCGGGTCGGCACCGGCTACGCCGAACGTCGACCCCGCCGCCCCAACGAGACACAGGCCACCCCTGGCGCGAGGGTGGCCTTTTCCTTCGGCCCTGGGCGCCTTCCGAGCCGGGTCAGCCGCAGTTGCCGTAGGACGAGGTACGGCCGTTGCCGCCGAAGCGGACGCACGTACCAGGCGCCTTCACGAACACCGGCCCCGCGTACCAGGCGAACGACCCGCCGTCGGGAATCTTGCTGCCGCCCTTTTTCTGGATGAAGGTCGACACCGGCGACTTCTTGCCGACGTTCTTGGTCTTGATGGTGACCGCGCAGTTGTACGTGGACGAGTTGTAGAGCAGGTAGGCGACGCCTCCGGAGACGGTCATGGAGCGCTGGACGTAGTACCCGCCTCCGTGGCCTCCGCTGTTGCACACGGCCTGGGGCGTGTACTTGTTGGGCGGTTCCTTGGGCGGGGTCCCGCCACCGCCGCCACCGCCCTTCGGCGGCGTCGACCCTCCGGGCTGCTGCGGTGAGCCCGGCTTCTTGGAGCCGTTGGGGTTCGAAGGGCGTCCGCTCTGCCCGTTCCCCGGCTGCCCCGGTTTCGGCTTCCCCGGGCTCTGGGCGTCGGTTCCGGCGCCGTTCGCGGTCCCGGAGCCGCCTTCCGTCCCCTGGTTCTGGTCGGACGCCGCGACGGACTGCCCGCCGCCCTCGCCGTCGCCGGACCGTGTCGCGGCCCAGGCGGCACCGCCCGCGATGACCACCGCCACCGCAACGGCCGCCGCGATCGGCACGGCGAGGCGTCCGCCCTTCCTGCCGCCTGCCCCCTGGCCGTGGGGAGGCCCCGGAGGGGGCACCGGCGGCATCCCAGGTGCGCCGTGCGCGTGGGCGTGACCGGCCGGCGGGGGCGGCGCGTCGCCGAAGGGCGCGGGCTGCGGCATCGTCCGGTGCCTGACACCGGACGGGTCCGTGGAGCTCTCCGGAGGCAGGACGGCACCCGCCATGGCGGACGGGGCCGCGTGCGGGTCGGTCGAGCCGCGCGGCGAAGCCGCGTACGGGGGCGCAGGCAGGTCGGAGGCGCCGGGGAAGGCGGGCAGCGGGGAGACGGGCGCCGCGCCCGCGGACGTCCCGCTGGCCGCCCCCACAAGGCGCTCCTGCGCCTCCCGGGCCGTCGGGCGCTGCGCCGGCTCCTTGGCCAGGCACGCCAGGACCAGGTCGCGCATCGGACTCGGCAGGTCGCCCAGATCGGGCTCGCCCGTCAGGATCCGGTGCATGACCGAGGCCATCTCGTCGTTGCCGAACGCGGGACGTCCGGTGGCGGCGAACGACATCGTCGTCCCCCAGGCGAACATGTCGGCCGCGGGACCGACCTCGCCTCCCGTGAAGTGCTCGGGGGCCATGTAGGCGGGGGTGCCGACGTTCTGCGTCTCACCGGCCGCGCCCAGCGCGCGCGCCACCCCGAAGTCGATGACGCGCGGCCCGTCCGGGCCCATCATGACGTTGTGCGGCTTGAAGTCGCGGTGCACGATGCCGGCCTGGTGGATGGCGGTCAGAGCCGTCAGGGTGCTGATGGCGAGCCGCTCCAGGGCGCCGCCTTTACGCGGGCCCTCGGTTCGCACGACATGGTGCAGGGACAGCCCGGGGACGTACTCGCTGACTATGTACGGCTGGTCGCCCGCCACGTCCGCGTCGAGGACCTGCGCGGTGCAGAAGCGCGCGACGCGCTTGGCGACTTCGAGCTCCCGGACGAAGCGCGCGCGGGCGGACTCGTCCCCCGCCATGCCGCCGTGCATGAGCTTGATGGCGACGTGGTCCGTGGACCGCGCGGCGCCGCCCTCCCCGGCGGGACGGCCTAGGAAGACCGCGCCCTGCCCGCCCTCACCCAGGCGGCCCAGGATCTCGTAGCCCCCCAGTCGGGTCGGATCTCCCGACCGCAGTGGAAGGGCGTCCGGCATCGTCCTGTCCGTCACACCACTCGCTCCCCGTCGCTCCCGGCTCGTCAGCAAAACTGTTCAGCAAGACTATGGCCAGATGAGGTTATGCGCTCCGCCAAGCAGATGATCTAGCGTCTTGGCTGCGGGGACTTATTGGGACTATAGTCCGCTTAGTGGAAACGGGGGAGGTGCCGATGGACCGCCGTCCGGCCGCCGGGAGGCGTGTCGACCTGGAGCTGATGCGCACGCCGCCGCCCAAGGAGCGCGCCGACGCCGCCCGCAACCGGGTCAAGGTGCTGGACGCCGCGGCGGCGCTGTTCGCCCGGCACGGGGTCGAGTCGGTCACGATGGACGCGGTGGCGGCCGAGGCCGGGGTGGGCAAGGGGACCCTCTTCCGGCGGTTCGGCGACAAGGCCGGCCTGGCCGTGGCCCTCCTGAACGAGCGCGAACGCGAGTTGCAGGACGCGATCCTTTCCGGTCCGCCTCCGCTCGGTCCAGGCGACGGGACGACGACCGTCTCGCCGGCCGAGCGTCTGCAGGCTTTCGCCGATGCCTACCTGGACTACGTGCTGGACCACCTGTCGCTGGTGCGTATGTCGGAGACCGCGTCGCCGGGGGCGCGGTACCGCATCGGCGCCTACGGCTTCTGGCACCGTCACCTGACGATCCTGCTGGACGAGTGTCGTGACGCCGTCTCGGACGGCGAGGCCATGGCGCACGCGCTCTTGGCAGTCCTCGGCGCGGAACACCTCACCGCGATGGTCGAAGGCGTGGGGGCGGAACGCGCGCGCGCCACCGTCCACGCGTTCTTCAACGTGGTCGTCCCGTAAGAGGCCCAGACACACGAAAACCCCCGCACGGGGGGTCTCGCGTGCCCGGGCCTCACGCGGCCGGGGCGAACAGTGGTCAGGCCGGGTCGGGGGTCCGCCGCTCTCGGCGGGACTCCGCCCGGCCGTCGGCCTTGCCCGGTGGACCCTCCTGGGCGTGGTTGCGTTCCAGCTGCGCCGCGACCGCGAGTGCTCGCAGTGACGTCGTCTTCACGTGTTTGCGTCCGTTGGTGGAACGGCGAGGAATGCTGCTCGGCACGGATTCACCTCCATGGGCGGTGGACAGGGGTGCTACCCGGGTCGCCGGATCTCGCACGGTAGTTGCAACCGCAAGATCCTTGGCGCTATTCCGAGTGATCGTTCCGTTTAGGGGGCGACCGGATCCGGTCGCCCCCTCCGCGGCGGTCTTGTCACCTACATAGGTTGTATTCCTACCTAGCTTGCTCTACGGTCTAAGTCGTCAGGCAAACTCAATGGAAGGCGACGCTGCATGAGATGCATGAGGAGTTCTCCCGATCGCGGCGGGAGCCGGTCCGCGGCGCACCCGCCCGTACGGGCCGGAGCGTGACGCCGTGGCCGCCGACCGGCGCGCCAGCTGGCTGAAGGGCGTCCTCGACCTGCTGGTCCTCGCGAGCCTCACCGGTGGCGAGAGCTACGGGTACGAGATCGCCAGAACGCTCGCCGATGCGGGCCTCGGGCAGATCAAGGGCGGGACGCTCTATCCGGTTCTCAACCGCCTGGAAGAGGCGGGGCTGGTCTCCGCGGAGTTCCGCGTCGCCGACCGTGGCCCTGGCCGCCGCTACTACCACCTCACCGACAAGGGCCGCGCGACGCTCGCCGAGCAGAGCAGGTTGTGGATCGAGTTCGACGAGTCCGTGCGGAAGATGCTCACCAATGGAGCCGACCGATGACGAACCCCTACTTCGACGAACTGGCTGAGCGGCTGCGTGAGCGCGGCCTGCCCGGTGACGAGGTGTCCCGCACCATCGACGACCTCAGCGCATATGTGGCCGAGTCCGGCTCCGACCCGGTGCAGGAGTTCGGCACGCCCGGAGAGTTCGCCTCCCGGGTGGCCGCGGCCGAGGACGGTCCCGTCCCCCCGGACACGGCCGAGACGTGGACCTGGCGGGCCGACGCCTTCCACGAACGCGACGTGCTCGACCGCTACGGGGACGAAGGCTGGGAGGTCGAGCGCGTCGACAAGGCCGGCCGCTTCGTCAGCCGTCGCGACCCGGAGAACCCGCAGCGCTGGGAGTACCACCGCGAGACCGTCCTGCCGGGGCGCGGGCAGGCCGCCATCGACCGCCTCGCACCGGACGGCTGGGAACACTGCGGTACCTGGGTCTGCTTCGAGTACTTCAAACGCCCCAGAGCCGCCACGCTCGGCCCTGAGGCGGAACTGCACAGCGTGCCGCGCACGCCCACGGGACGGATGTTCTGGAGCAGGCGGTTCTATGCCTTCCTCGGCTGCTACGCCGCGTTCATCGTCGCCGTCTGCGCCGCCTGGATCGCCTTCGCTCCCGACGACTCCCGCACCACGTTCGTCACCGGCTTCGTCCTGGGCGCCGCCATCGTCGTCGCCCTCCTGGCCGTCCGTGCAAGGCACGACCGCAGCCAGAGAACTCGCTGACACGAGCCGTCCGGCCGGATCGGCCCCGGCGCTGGAGCCGGATCGGCCCCGGGGCTAGAGGTAGAGGCCGACGTCCCGCCGGGGAGCGCCCTTGGGCGGTCTCAGGTCGGCGGGGTGGAGGGTGGTCAGGGCCTTCGGGTCCGACGTGTCGGTCAGGCGGGTGGATTGGATCGCCAGGGCCGTGTCCAGCATGTTCCGCATGAGGCGGCCGTTGCCGAAGGTCGTGTCGCGGGGAATCTCCCGGAGGATCTCGCGCAGGCGGGTGAGGACGTCCGGGGTCAGGGTGAGGCCCTCCTGGGAGGCCATGCTGGTGAAGATGGCCACCAGTTGCCCGTCGGTGTAGTCGGGGAACGTGAGGTGCTTGGGAAGGCGGGACTTCAGGCCCGAGTTCGCGGACAGGAAGGCCGTCATCTCGCGCTCGTAGCCCGCCACGATCACCACCAGGTCGCCGCGGTACTCCTCCATCAGCTGGACGAGCGTGGAGACGGCCTCCTGGCTGTAGCTGTCGCCGGTGAGGGAGTAGGCCTCGTCGATGAAGAGGATGCCGCCGAGGGCCTGCTCGACGGCCGCCCGGACGCGGGGGGCCGTCTGGCCCAGGTAGGGGCCGACGAGGTCGGCGCGGGTGGCCTCGACCAGGTGGCCGGACGAGAGCAGGCCGAGCTGCGCGTACACCGAGGCGATCAGTCGGGCGACGGTGGTCTTGGCGGTGCCGGGGTTGCCGGTGAAGACCATGTGCCGGGTGGGGACGGGGACCGGGTGGCCCGCGGCGCGGCGCAGGTCGGCGGCGCGGGCCTCGGCGGCGAGGCGGTGCACCTCCTCCTTGACGGCGGTGAGGCCGATGAGCGCGTCGAGTTCGGCGAGCGGGTCGGTGACGGGGCGCACGCGGGTGGTGCCGGTCAGGGTGTCGGGGATGTCGGCGGGCAGGAGGGCGGCGAGGTCCTCCGGGGTGGGCTTGCGCAGGGCGGTGACGCGGCGGGCCTGGAGGGCGGTGGCGCGCTCCACGAGGTTGCGCATCGCGCGGGCGTTGCCGAAGGAGCGCCCGCGCGGGGCGCGGCGGAGCAGCTCGGCGACCTTGCCGGCGGCGGCGTCGGACGGTGCCAGCCCGGCGGCCGCCGCCTGGGCGGTGAAGATCTCGATCAGCTGGGCGTCGGTGAAGTCGGGGAACCGGACGATGGTCGGGAAGCGGGACGCCAGGCCGGGGTCGGAGGTGAGGAAGCGCTGCATCTCGCGGTCGTAGCCGGCGACGATGACGACGAGGTCGTCCCGGTTGTCCTCCATGACCTTCAGGAGTTCGGCGATGGCCTCGGGGCCGTAGTCGTCGTCCAGGCCGGACTGGGTGAGGGCGTAGGCCTCGTCGATGAACAGCACGCCGCCGACGGCGCGCTGGGCGACCTGGCGGGTCTTCACGGCGGTCTCGCCGATGTAGCGTCCGATGAGCCCGGACCGGGACGTCTCGACCAGGTGGCCCGAGGACAGGACGCCGAGGTCCTTGAGGACGCGGGCGAAGAGGCGCGCGACGACGGTCTTGCCGGTGCCGGGGTTGCCGGTGAAGACCATGTGCCGGGCCGGCCCCGCGGGGACGGGCAGCCCGGCGTCGCTGCGCAGCTTCGCGGCCTTCGCGCCGGCGATGATGAGCTCGATCTCGTGCTTCACCGTGCCGAGGCCCACCAGGGCGTCGAGCTCGGCCATCGGGTCGTCGGCGGGCGTGTCGAACGAGGCGGGGATGTCCGGGCGCTTGACGACGAGCTCCTGGCCCGGCTCCGTCCGCTCGCGGACGGCTTCGACGACGATGTCGGCCAGCCGCTGGGCGAGGCGGGCGTTGCGGAGGTTCCGTACGGGCGGCGTGCGGGCGAGCAGCTGCCCGGCGGCGGTCAGGGCGCGTTTGTGGGCGCGGGCCCCGCGCTGCTGGATGGCCCGGTTGAACAGCTCCGAATACCCCTCGGCCGAGAACGGGTGCGTCCTGACGACCTGGAACCGGAGGGCCAGCCCGGGGTTCACCTCGCGGATCCGCGTGTCCCCGCCGGGCTCGCACAGCGCCACGACGTGGAGGTCGTCGTGGACGTCGAGGGCCCGGTGCAGTTGCTCGACGATGGCCTCGCCGCTCTGCGTGTCGCGCGACATGTCGTCCAGGCCGTCGATGACCATCAGCCGCGTTCCGGCGCAGTCGCGGGCGTCGTTGTAGAGGTGGATGGTCGCGGCGGAGACCTCCTTTGCCGCGAAGAAGTCGTCGGCCAGCCACAGGGGCTCCTCGGTGAGGCCGTGCCGCTGGACGAGCCGCGCGATCTCCTGGGCGGCGTCCCGCTTGCCGGTGCCGTCCGGGCCGACGATCATCAGCCGGACGGGGCCGGGGCCGTCGGCGATGTCCTCCAGCGCGGCCACGACGTCCGGCTGGCCGATCAGGCCGGTCGTGACCAGGGGGCGGCGGGCGCCGCGGGGACGGGACGCGGCGGCCTTGCCGAGGTTGGCGGCGAGCGGGTTGACCATCCGGCGGCGCGGGGCGAACAGGCGCCGGACGTCCTTCTGGAAGCCCGCGATCGGGATCCACACGGGGTCGGGGGCGCCGGCGGGGCCGGGGAGGCCCTGGACGACGCCGGTGAAGCGCGTCGCCATGTCGAGCCAGCCGCGGCAGGCGTCGATGGCGCCGGCGCCGAGGGCGCGTGCGAGCCAGGCCCATTCGGCGAGGGACCAGGGGTCCGGGTCGAAGGAGCCGCGGGCGTCGTCGAAGTGCGCGAGCAGTGCGCCGTACTGGTCCTCGGTCAGGACGGTCGAGAGTTCGGCGGGCACCTGCTTGAGCCCGGCCTGCAACAGCAGGTGGACGAGCAGTTCGTCGACGGTTTCCTCGTGCGGCGCGACATTGCGCAGGTGCTCGTGTACGGGAAGGAGCCCCGAGCACACCCATTCCAGGTAGCCGATGGGGCCGGCCAGTTCGGGCAGTGCCGCGATGATCTCATCGTCCGCCTGCGCGGCCCACAGGTCGCGCCTCTGCTCCAGCGGTTGCGAGAGCCACTCGCCCGGGGGAGGGGTCTCGAAGAGCTTGACCAGCGCCTGCCGCCGGGCCTCGATCGGTTCGAGGCCTTCGAACACGGTGAGCGCCTCGCGGGCGAGGACGAGGGAGAGGTCCTGGTCGCCGGACTCCTCCAGCCAGTCGAACGGCCGGAACGCACCCGAGCCCGCGCTCCAGTCGACGTCGTTCTGCTGCGGGTCGAGCGGTTCGGTCAGGAGGCGTCCGAACACCTCGTGGAACAGCTTCGTGCTCGACCCGGACAGGACGGTCGCGGCCCCCTGGAGGAAGCCGAACAGGGTCATCATCTCGGCGACGACCAGCGGGGCCGGGTTCGCCATCAGCGCGTGGTGGTCGGTGGTGAGCGGGACGCTGCGCGGGTCGGCGGCGAGGGCGTCGATCCGGTCGCGGATCTTGTCGAACAGCCCGTCCGGAACACGCCACGGCCCCGCCGCGTAGAAGTCGAGGACGGGCTCGTCCGAGACGAGCATTTCCAGGTGTTCCGGCAGCCGCACCGCGTTCCTCTCAAAGCACACAACCCCGGCGGAACAGCCTAACGAGCGCGGCGTGGCCCGGTGCCCCGGACGCCGAGACGGTTCCGGACGCCGGGACGGCGACGCGTTCCCGCAGGTCGCCGGACACCCCGGACACCCCGAAAGAACCGCAAATTTCTCAGGAGGCACGATCTATCACTTTGTTCACAAACCACGATCGGGTCGCGGTGCTCGTGGAACCGTTCAACTGGGTAGGTATCCGAGGATTCAGCCCGTGCCCGCCCGTCTGGGAGAGTTACGTGATCGCAAAGCTGCTCGTCGCCAACCGGGGCGAGATCGCCGTGCGCGCCTTCCGCGCGGCCTACGAACTCGGCATCGCCAGCGTCGCCGTCTACGCCCACGAGGACCGGCTGTCCCTGCACCGGCAGAAGGCCGACGAGGCGTACGAGATCGGCGAGCACGGCCACCCCGTCCGCGCCTACCTGGACGTGGACGGGATCGTGGAGACCGCGCTGCGTGTGGGCGCCGACGCCGTCTACCCCGGGTACGGGTTCCTGTCTGAGAGCCCCGAGCTTGCGGAGGCGTGCGAGCGCAACGGGATCAGGTTCGTCGGCCCGCCGTCCCGCGTGCTGAGCCTGGCCGGCAACAAGATCGAGGCGGTCGCGGCGGCACGGCGGGCGGGCCTGCCGGTGCTGCGCTCGGCGACGCCGGAACCGGGGCGGGAGCTGGAGGCGGCCGACGAGGTCGGGTTCCCGCTCTTCGTGAAGGCCGCGGCGGGCGGCGGCGGGCGCGGGCTGCGGCGGGTCGACCACCGCGAGGACCTGGAGGCCGCCGTCGACACGGCGCGCCGCGAGGCCCAGAGCGCGTTCGGCGACCCGACGGTGTTCCTGGAGCAGGCGGTCGACCGTCCCCGCCACATCGAGGTGCAGATCCTCGCGGACGGCACCGGCAACATCGTCCACCTGCGCGAGCGCGACTGCTCGGTGCAGCGCCGCCACCAGAAGGTCGTGGAGATCGCGCCCGCGCCGCGGCTGGACGCGGACGTGGCGCGGCGGCTCTGCGACGACGCGGTCCGGTTCGCCCGGGAAATCGGGTACGAGAACGCGGGAACGGTCGAGTTCCTCGTGGACGACCGCGGCGAGCACGTGTTCATCGAGATGAACCCGCGCATCCAGGTCGAGCACACCGTGACCGAGGAGGTCACCGGCGTCGACCTGGTGCAGAGCCAGCTGCGCATCGCCGGCGGCGAGACGCTCGGCGACCTCGGCATCGCGCAGGACCAGGTGAGCGTGAGCGGCTTCGCCGTGCAGTGCCGCATCACGACCGAGGACCCCGCGAACGGGTTCCGCCCCGACACCGGAAAGATCTCGGCCTACCGGTCGCCGGGCGGCGCCGGGGTGCGCCTCGACACCGGGACGGCCTACGGCGGCGCGATCGTCTCGCCGCACTTCGACTCGCTGCTGGTGAAGCTGACCTGCCGCGGCCGGACGTTCGAGGAGGCCGTGCGGCGGGCGCGCCGGGCCGTCGCCGAGTTCCGCATCCGCGGTGTCGCGTCCAACATCCCGTTCCTGCGCGCGCTGCTGGAAGAGTCCGACTTCCGTGCGGGCGGCGTCACGACGTCCTACATCGCCGACCATCCCGACCTGCTCACGGCACGCTCCAGCGGTGACCGCGCCACGCGGCTCGTCCGGTATCTGGCGGACGTCACCGTCAACAAGCCGCACGGTGAGGCGCCCACGGACCTGGACCCGGCGACGAAGCTGCCGCCGCTCGACCTGGACGGCCCGTACCCGGAGGGCTCGCGCGACCGGCTGCTGGCGCTCGGCCCGCGCGCGTTCGCCGAGCGGCTCCGGAGCCAGAACGCCCTGGCCGTCACCGACACGACGTTCCGGGACGCGCATCAGTCGCTCCTCGCCACACGAGTACGCACCTACGACCTGCTGGCGGCCGCGCCCTACCTGGCCCGTATGACGCCGGAGTTGCTGTCCGTCGAGGCCTGGGGCGGCGCCACGTACGACGTCGCCCTTCGCTTCCTGGGCGAGTCGCCCTGGGACAGGCTTGCCGCCATCCGGGAAGCCGCACCCAACCTGTGCATCCAGATGCTTCTGCGTGGGCGCAACACGGTCGGCTACACCCCGTACCCCGACTCGGTGGCGCGCGCCTTCGTGAAGGAGGCGGCCAGTACAGGCGTCGACATCTTCCGGGTGTTCGACGCTCTGAACGACGTGGAACGCATGCGACCGGCCATCGACGCCGCGCTTCAGACTCACGCGCTGGTCGAAGGAACCCTCTGCTACACAGGCGACCTGTCGTCCCCGGACGAACGGCTCTACACGCTCGACTACTATCTGCGGCTCGCAGAGGAACTCGTCCAAGCGGGCGTCCACATCCTGTGCATCAAGGACATGGCCGGCCTTCTTCGCGCCCCTGCCGCGCGCACACTGGTGAAGGCACTGCGCGAGCGGTTCGACCTGCCCGTCCACCTGCACACCCACGACTCGGCCGGCGGCCAGATCGGCACCTACATCGCCGCCATCGAAGCGGGTGTCGACGCCGTCGACGGTGCCGCGGCGCCGCTGTCGGGCACCACGAGCCAGCCACCGCTCCAGGCGATCGTGGCCGCGACCGACTTCACCGACCATGCGACCGGCATCGACCTGGACGCGCTGACGGTCATGGAGCCGTACTGGGAGGCCGTCCGGAAGCTCTACGCGCCGTTCGAGATGGGCCTTCCGTCGCCGACCGGACGCGTCTACCAGCACGAGATCCCGGGCGGGCAGCTGTCGAACCTGCGGCAGCAGGCGGTCGCGCTCGGCCTCGGCGACCGCTTCGAGGAGGTCGAGCGCCTGTACGCGGCGGCCGACGCGATCCTCGGGCGGCTCGTGAAGGTCACCCCGTCCAGCAAGGTCGTCGGCGACCTGGCCCTGCACCTCGTCGCCGCGGGAGCCGACCCGGACGACTTCGCCGAGAACCCCGACCGCTACGACATCCCGGACAGCGTCATCGGGTTCCTGAACGGCGAGCTGGGCGACCCTCCCGGCGGCTGGCCCGAGCCGTTCCGCACCAAGGCCCTCGCAGGACGCCAGTACACGCCCGCCCGTGCCGAGCTGGACGGAGCCGAGGAGAAGGCCCTGGACGGTCCGGACGTGCGCGACACCCTTGACCGTCTGCTCTTCCCTGGCCCCGCGAAGGACTACCGCGAAGCCCGCGCGGCCTACGGCGACCTGTCACTCCTGCCGACCGGCCCGTTCCTCTACGGGCTGCGCACGGGCCACGAGGTCGCGTTCGACCTCGAACCCGGTGTGCGCGTGCTCGCCGGGCTGGAGGCGGTCGGTGACATTGACGAGGCCGGCGTCCGGCAGGTCATCTGCACGGTGAACGGGCAGCTCCGCACCCTGTCCGTGCGCGACAAGTCCGTCGTGTCGGACGCGCCGCCGGTCGAGCGCGCCGACCCCGCGGAGCCCGGCCACGTCGCCGCGCCCTTCGACGGCTCCGTGACGCTGCGCGTGGCCAAGGGCGAGGAGGTCGCGGCCGGAGACGTGGTCGCCACCATCGAGGCGATGAAGATGGAGGCCGCCATCACCGCTCCCGTGGGCGGCACCGTCGCGCGGCTGGCCGTCCCGGAGGCCACGCCGGTCCAGGCGGGCGACCTCCTCCTCGTGATCCAGGAGTAGCCGCGAACCGTCCCTGGGCGCTCGCGGATCGCGCTACGACCCGCGGATCGCGTAGGCGCCCAGGGACGGCTCCAGAAGGTCGAAGGCCGTCCTCGCGGCTTCGGTCAGGGCGGCGGCGATCTCGTCGTTCGTCTCGCCGTCGAGGGTGCGGCGGAGGATCTCCCGAAACAGGACGCGGTGGACCCCGCCGAGCTGCGCGGCGACGAGGCGGGGGAGGACGTCGTCCGGCCCGGCGCCCGTCTCCTCGGCCAGGACGGCGGCGAGGGCGTCCTCGCGCTCCTCGTGGAACTCGCGGAGCCGCGCCACCAGCGCCGGGCTCTCCACGATCATGCGGGCGAAGTCGGGGCCGGAGAACCCGATCACGGCGTCGTGCTTGGCGACGGCCTCCAGGAAGGCCCGGCGGAGGGCCGCCAGCGCCGACTCGTTCGGCGCCCGTCCGGCGACCGTGCGGGCGAGGAGCGAGACGAACTCCTCGTGGAGGTCGAGGGCCAGGTCCTCCTTGCGCGGGAAGTAGTTGGTGACGGTCATCTTCGCCACCTGCGCCGCCGCGGCGACGTCGGCGATCGTCACGCGGTCGAAGCCGTGCCGCATGAACAGGCGCGTCGCCTGGTTCGAGATGTTCTGCCGTGTCTGCTGCTTCTTCATCTCCCGCAGTCCCATGCCGTCCATCCTTTCACAGCTCGACCTAAATTTATAGTTGACATAGTTCTAGGCTCGTCCTAAGTTTATGTCGCAGGGCAGGCGGGTACCGAGATCGGGTGACCCGTTCCCTCCCGGCAGGACGAGCAAAGGACACCGCCCTGAACGCCAGCCACGCGCCGAGCGCGTCCCCCCGCGCCACCGTGACCCTCGTCGACCCGATGAAGGACTACCTGTCCCGCATCGGGCGCACCGCGCTGCTCACCGCCGAGCAGGAGGTAGACCTGGCCAAGCGCATCGAGGCCGGCCTGTTCGCCCGAGAGCGCCTCGAGACCCTGGGCGACGAGCTGAGCCTCCAGGACAAGCAGGACCTGGAATGGATCGCCGCCGACGGGCGCCGCGCCAAGGAGCACATGGTCGAGGCGAACCTCCGCCTCGTCGTGTCGCTGGCCAAGCGCTACGTGGGCCACGGCCTGCCGCTGAACGACCTCGTCCAGGAGGGCAACCTCGGACTGATCCGCGCCGTGGAGAAGTTCGAGTACCGCCGCGGCCTGAAGTTCTCCACCTACGCCGTCTGGTGGATCAAGCAGGCGATCAGCCGCGCCCTCGCCGACCAGAGCCGCACGATCCGCATCCCCGTCCACGTCGTGGAGGTGCTGAACCGCATGACGCGGGTGCGGCGCCGGATGATGCAGGACCTCGGCCGCGAGCCGACCTCGGAGGAACTGGCCGCCGAGCTGGACGTCACGCCGGAGAAGGTCGACTGGCTGCGCCGGCAGTCCCGCGAGCCGCTGTCCCTGCACACCCCGCTCGGCGAGGACGGCGACGGCGAACTCGGCGACGTCATCGAGGACCCGGACGGCGGCGACCCCGCCGACGTCGTCGCGTCCTCGATGCTGCGCGGCCGCCTCGACGCCGTCCTGGAGACGCTCACCGAGCGCGAGGCGGGCGTGATCTCGCTGCGGTTCGGGCTGTCCGGCGGCGAGCCCAAGACCCTGGAGGAGGTCGGCAAGGTCTACGGGGTGACGCGCGAGCGCATCCGGCAGATCGAGTCGAAGGGCATGCACAAGCTGCGCCACCCGTCCCGCAGGGAGACCCTCGCCGACCTGCTCAGCTGACCGTCACCCCGGGGGCGGTACTCGCATCGCCCCCGGGTGATGCTCACCGCTTTTTCGTGGTTGCGGACGGATTTTCCCCCGCCGGGGTGAGAGAGTAGATGATCTCTCAAGGACTCGGCGGGCGGGGAGACGATGGCGAGGCGGTCGGGACGGCTGGGGCGGCTCACGGGCACCCGTGCGGTGCGGGGAGCGGCGGTCGGCGGCGCGCTCGCGCTGGCCCTCGCCCTGGCACCGGCGCCCGCGACAGCGGCGCCCGGCCCGGTCGCCGCCACGCCGCCCGCCACGCCGCCCGGCCCGTCGACGATGCCGTTCGACCCGGCGAAGCTGCGCGCGACGCTGGACGCCACCCACGACGCGGGCATGTACGGGGTCTTCTCCGAAGCCCGGGACGGCAACACCTCGTGGGACGGCGCGTCCGGCGTCGCGGACGTCCGCACCGGCCGCCCGGTCACCTCGACCATGCGGCAGCGGGTCGGCAGCATCACCAAGTCGTTCGTCGCCACGGCGATCCTCCAGCAGGTCGAGAAGGGCCGCATCAGCCTCGACGCTCCGATCGCCCGGTACGCGCCCGACCTCGTGCCGGGGCCGCTCGGCCAGCAGATCACGGTGCGGATGCTCCTCAACCACACCAGCGGCATCGGCGACTACGTCGGCACGGCGTTCCCGTCGTTCACGGAGCTGTCGCCCGCGAGCCTGGACGAGTTCCGCTTCCGCGACGTGCGGCCGGAGCAGCTCATCACGTGGGGACTCCAGGCACCGCGAACCGGTGAACCGGGCGAGCGCTGGTCGTACTCCAACACCAACTACATCATCGCCGGACGGCTCCTGGAGAAGGCGACCGGAACCAAGGCGGAGAAGTACATCACCCGGAACGTCATCAACAAGGCCGGGCTGAAGCACACCTACTTCCCGTCCTCGCCGTGGATCGCCGAACCCCACTCGCGGATGTACGAATCGCTGTACCAGCACGTGAAACCACCACGTGACTACAGCACCTACAACATGAGCTGGGCGTGGACGGCCGGCGAGCTGGTCTCCACCATGGACGACCTCAACCGCTTCTACCGCAGGCTCCTCACCGGCGGCCTCATCGGCACGAACACGCTGGCGCAGATGAAGCGGACCGTCCCGGTGAAGGACGCCGACGGCAACGTCCTGATGAACTACGGGCTCGGCCTGTACTCCCTCGACCTGCCGTGCGGGACGTTCTGGGGCCACGACGGTGCCGTCTTCGGCGCCGGAACCCAGTCGCTGTCGTCCGCGGGCGGCGCGCGGCAGATCTCGCTGGCCCTCAACCTGATGAAGTACCAGCAGCTCAACGCGAACGGCACGCCCGTCCCGCACCCGATCGACAACGCGCTGGGCGCGCACGTGGTGGAGGCGCTCTGCGGCACCCAGGCCGCCGCCTGGTCGACCGGCCCCGAGCGCCCTCTCCGCCTGCTGCCGCTCCAGTCCCTGCACGCCCCCCGCTGACTGTCGGTGGGTCCCTGGCCGCTCGCGGCGACCTGCCCGCCGACCGGCTCGGCAGACGGCTCGGGCGGCTCGCACGCGCCGGTGAGGTCCGGCCGGTCAGGGTCGCCGACGCCCTCGAACGCGCGGTGGAGAGCGGCGCCTACGCCGACGTGTGGCGGATCCTCGCCGCCGCCCTGCCCGTCCTGTGCCCCGAGCCGGGGGAGCGCCCCGTGCACGGGCTCGACAGGCTGATCGCGCTCGGGCTCAGGACGGCGCGCTGGACGGGCGCCCGCGGCGCGATCCCGGAGATCGGCGAGCTGGCCGCGCGCCCCGGGTCCTCGAACACCGTCCGCGAGGCCCGCGCCCTGGCCGCGCAGCTCACGGACTAGGCGAGGTCGGACGGGTCGGTGTTCGCGCCGCACAGGACGACCACGACCCGTTCGCCCGGGGCCGGGCGGTAGGCGCCGGTGCGCAGCGCGGCGACCGCGGCGGCGGTGCCGTGCTCGACGACCAGCCGGTACTCGGCCCACAGGAACCGGCGGGCCTCGACGATGGCCTCGTCGGTGACGAGGACGGGCCGCACCCCGGTGCGGGACGCGACGGCGAACGCGATGTCGCCGAGCCGGGTGGCGCCGAGGGAGTCGGCGGCGATCCCGGAGACGTCCACGTCGACCGGGCGCCCGGCGTGCAGGGCGCGCTCCAGGGTCGGGATGGTCTCGGGTTCCACGCCGACGACGCGCGCCGTCCCTTCGAGGGCGGCGGCGACGCCCGCCATCAGCCCTCCGCCGCCGACCGCCAGCAGCACGGTGTCGACCGCGCCGCCGGTCTGCTCCAGGACCTCGGCGCCGAGGGTGCCCTGCCCGGCGCACACGCAGGGCAGGTCGTAGGCGTGGCAGAAGAGGGCGCCGGTGTCGGCGGCCCGCTTGGTCGCGGCGTCCTGCGCCTCGGCGTACCGGGTACCGACCTGGACGACCGCGGCGCCGAGGGCGCGCAGCCGGGCGACCTTGACCGCGGGCGCCGTCTCCGGGACGAACACCTCGGCGGGGACGCCCACCTCCGTCGCCGCGTACGCGAACGCCAGGCCGGCGTTGCCGCCCGAGGCCGCGACGACGCCGACGCCGGGCAGCCGCCCCTCGTCCCGCGCGGCCAGGATGTGGTTGAACGCGCCGCGCGCCTTGAACGACCCGGTGTGCTGCGCCAGTTCGAGCTTCAGCCACATCCGACCGGCGGGCGCGAGCGGGGCCGGGTCGACCTCGATCAGCGGCGTGCGACGGATGCGGCCCGCGACGCGCGCCGCCGCGGCCTGGACGTCCGAATGTGCGATCACCGGGGGTTCCTCTCCGAGGCATCAGTAGCCAATACAAGTTTGGCGCATGACTGACCGTCCCGCGCCCTGGCGGTCAGCGAGCACGCGGCGGCCGGCGGCGGTGGCGAGGCGGTCGACCTCCAGGACTTCGGGGAGATCGTCAGCTCGTTCCGGCCGAAGGACTACTGAGGGGCGGCGGCCCGGTTCAGCAGGACCCGGCGTTCGGGCGCGTTGCGGGTGAGCCCGGCGGCGCGCTCGAACTGCGCGCGGGCCTCGTCCGCCCGGCCGAGGCGGGCGAGCAGGTCGCCGCGGACGCTCGCCAGCAGGTGGTGGTCGCGCAGCAGCGGCTCGTCCACCAGGGAGTCGGCGATCTCCAGGCCCTTCTCCGGGCCGTGCGCCATGCCGACCGCGACCGCGCGGTTCAGCTCCACGACCGGGGACGGCGCCACGGTCGCGAGGATCTCGTAGAGGGACGCGATCTGCGTCCAGTCGGTGTCCGCGGCGGTGGCCGCCTGCGCGTGGCTCGCGGCGATCGCGGCCTGCAGGACGTAGGGGCCCGGCGGCTCGCCGATGGCCTTCGCGCGGAGCAGGGCGGCGAACCCGCGGTGGATGAGGAGCCGGTCCCAGCGCCCGCGGTCCTGCTCCTGGATCGGGACGGGCTCGCCGGACGGCCCGGTGCGCGCCCGGGTCCGCGACGCCTGGATCTCCATCAGCGCGACCAGCCCGTGCACCTCGGGCTCGCCGGGGGCCAGCTCGGCGAGGACGCGGCCGAGGCGCAGCGCCTCCCGGCACAGATCGGCCCGCACCCAGGCGTCGCCGGCGGTGGCCGCGTACCCCTCGTTGAAGATCAGGTAGATGACCTCCAGGACGGACGACAGCCGCGCGGCGCGGTCCGGCCCCTCCGGGACCTCGAACGGCACGCCCGCCTCCGACAGCGTCCGCTTCGCCCGGACGATCCGCTGGGCCACGGTCGGCTCGGAGACGAGGAACGCGCGCGCGATCTCGTCGGTGGTGAGGCCGCCGAGCATCCGCAGCGTCAGCGCGACCCGCGCCTGCGTGGACAGGACCGGATGGCAGGCGGTGAAGATCAGCCGGAGTACGTCGTCCTCGATGCGCTCGTCGTCGGGCACCTCGAACTCCGGCGCCGGCCGGCTCTCCAGATCGCGGCCGATCTCCTCGATCTTGTCTTCCAGCCGCCGGGTCCGCCGGATCCGGTCGATGGCGCGGCGCTTGCCGACGGCCATGAGCCAGGCGCCCGGGTTGTCCGGGACGCCCGACTCCGGCCACTGTTCGAGCGCGGCGACCAGCGCGTCCTGCGCGAGTTCCTCGGCGAGCCCGACGTCGTGCACCATCCGGGCGAGGCCGGCGATGATGCGGGCGGCCTCCAGCCGCCACACCGCGTCGACGCGGGCGTGCACGTCGGACCTGCTCGAAGCCGTCACGCCGCCGATGAGAGCACCCGCACCGGCCGCCGCGCAAGTTCAGCGGGCGCTCACTCCCCGGGGAACGGGTCGCCCGGCCCGAACACCTGCTTGATGACGCCCTCGCCGTCCCCGACGATCGAGTAGAACCGGGAGGACAGCTCGATCGCCTCCTCGCGCGACCGCACCTCGACCAGGGCGAACCCGACGACGCTCTCCTTCGCCTCGGTGAACGGGCCGTCGGTGACGGTGACCTTCCCGCCGGACGACGTGATGCGGGTGCCCCCCGGCTCCAGCCCGCCGGTCGCGAGCAGGACCCCGGCCTTGGACATCTCCTCGATGAACCGGCCCATCTCGGCCTGCATCTTCTCGTCCGGCGGGGTGTCGTCGGCGTCCGTCGTCATCATCAGGAACCGCATCGTCTGCCTCCTCAGGTCCGCCGGGCTCCTCCCGGCTCTCGCTGACGCGTCGAAGAAGGAGTGACCGGATCGACATTCCGGCCGAACTTTCTCGGGATTTCTTCGCCGGCACCGGATCGTGCCAGGTCAGGAGCATGTCTGTCAGAGAAGTTCAGTAAACCCGGGCGGAGTAGGACGGAACGGGATGCGACGGGCCGGTGGGCAAGCGGGCTCCCGCCGAGTAACTTTTTCCCCGAAAGAAGGTTTCTTGCGCGTCAAGGAGGCGTCCCGTGGGAGAACCGGCACCGGGTGCCGGCGTTCCGCCCGTCCCCGAGATCGACGGCGCGGTGCCGCACTCCGCGCGCATCTGGAACTACTGGCTGGGCGGCAAGGACAACTACCCCGCCGACCGCGCCGCCGGCGACCAGTTCATCGCCGTCTACCCGCAGATCGTCGACATCGCCAAGCACTCGCGGACCTTCCTCTCCCGCGTCGTCCGGTACCTGGCCGGCGAGGCGGGCATCCGCCAGTTCCTCGACGTCGGCACCGGCCTGCCGACCGTCGACAACACCCACGAGGTGGCGCAGCGCGTCGCGCCCGACGCCCGGATCGTCTACGTCGACAACGACCCGCTCGTCCTCGCGCACGCCCGCGCGCTGCTGACCGGAACCCGGCAGGGCGCCACCGACTACATCGACGCCGACCTGCGCGACCCCGGCCGCATCCTCGCCGGGGCCGCCCGCACGCTCGACCTCGACCGGCCCGTCGGGCTGATGCTGCTGAACATCCTCGGGCACGTCGATGACTACGACGAGGCGCGCGCCATCGTCCGCCGCCTCCTCGGCGGGCTGCCGCCAGGCAGCCACCTCGTGGTCGCGGACGGCACCGACGTCATCACCGGCGAGGCGTTCCGCACCGCGATCGACCTGTGGAACCGCGCCGGCGACACCCCCTACCGCCTGCGCACGCCCGAGCTGATCGGCGGCTTCTTCGCGGGGCTGGAGCTGCTGGAGCCCGGCGTGGTGCCGGTCTCGCGGTGGCGCGCCGAGCCCGAGCCCGCCGGGGAGCCGGACGACGTCGACGAGTTCTGCGCCGTGGGGCGCAAGGCCTCGTGAGCCCCGCCGAACCCCGCGAACCGGCCCGCCTCGCCCCGGACCTCCGGGCGGCGGGCCCGACGGTGCTGCGCATGGTGGTGGGCGCGCATCTGCGCCGGTTCCGGGAGACCGCAGGCATCTCCACCGAGGCCGCCGGCTACGAGATCCGCGGCTCCCACTCCAAGATCAGCCGGATGGAGCTCGGGCGCGTCGGGTTCAAGGAGCGCGACGTCGCCGACCTGCTGACCCTCTACGGCGTGACCGATCCCGACCTTCGCGAGCCGCTCATGGATCTGGCCGAACACGCCAACACGCCGGGATGGTGGCAGCAGTACGGCGACATCGTCCCCGGGTGGTTCGAGCCGTACCTCGGCCTCGAACAGGGCGCGGTGCTCGTCCGCGTCTACGCCGTCCACGAGATCCCCGAGCTGCTGCAGGCCCCCGGCTACGCCCGCGCCCTGATCGCCGCGCGGTACCCGGAGGCGCCGCAGGAGGAGATCGACCGCCGGGCCGAGCTGCGGGCGCGCCGCCGCCGCGTCTTCGAGCGCCCCGACCCGCTGCGGCTGTGGGCGATCCTGGACGAGGCGGCGCTGCGCCGGACGGTCGGCGGCACCGCGGTCATGCGCGCCCAGATCGAGCACCTGATCGAGATGGCGGAGCTGCCGCACGTCACCGTGCAGGTCCTGCCGTTCACCTCCGGCGGCCACGCGGCGGAGAGCGGGCCGGTGACGCTGCTGCGGTTCGCCGAGCCCGAACTGCCCGACGTGGTCTACCTGGAGCAGCTCACCGGCGCCCTCTACCCGGACCGGCCCTCCGACATCACCCGGTACGGGGACGTCATGAACCGCATCGGGGTCCAGGCCGAGCGGCCGGCCCGGACCCCCGCGATGCTGCGGGACGTCCTGTCCCGGCTCAGCTGACCCCGCGTGCCGCCGCGGGCTCCTTCCTGGCGGGCACGTAGGTCGCGACGATGACGCCGGTCTCGAACGTCGTCGTGCCGGCCAGCTCGAAGGCCGCGGAGAAGTCCTCGCGGATGAGCAGCTCCGTCGGGTCGCCGGTGCCGACGACGACCGGGTGGATCCACAGGCGCAGCTCGTCCAGCAGGCCGTGCTCGACGAGCGTCCGCGAGACGGGGCCGAAGCCGTACTGCAGGATGTCCTGACCGTCCTGCTCCTTCAGCTTGGTGATCTCGGCGACGGCGTCCGCGCGCGGGATGGCGGTCGTGTCGCCCCAGCCGGGCTTGCGCAGGGTGTCGGAGACGACGTAGTGGGGCAGGGTGTTCATCCGGACGCCGAAGTCGCCGGTGGCCTCCTCCATCGCCGGCCACGCCTGCGAGAAGCCGTCGAACGTCCTGCGGCCCATCAGCAGCGCGCCGCAGGAGAACAGCAGCTCCCGCGCGTAGGCCGCGGCCTCGTCCTGGAAGTAGGCCGACGTCCAGTTCTGCGGGTTCTCGATGACGCCGTCGAGCGAGATGTACGTCGAGCTGATGATCTTTCGCATGGTGTCCTCCGTGGTCGGATCGTTCGCGGTCTCGCGATCCGGGACCCACTCTGCGCGGCACCCTTTACGGGATCCTTACGGTTTCTGTCCGCCGGTCGGCGCGCATTAGGGTCGCGGCATGCGCTTCGGGATGCTGGGGCCGCTCGCCGTCTGGACCGACCAGGGCGGGCTCGTCCCGGTGCCCGGGTTGAAGGTGCGCGCCCTGCTGGCGGACCTGCTGGCGCACGAGGGTCGCCCGGTGCCCGCCGACCGCCTGGTCGACGACCTGTGGGGCGATGCGCCGCCCGGCAATCCGATGGGCGCGCTGTCGGCGAAGGTGTCGCAGCTGCGCCGGGTGCTGGAGGACGCGGAGCCGGGCGCCCGGGCGCTGGTGGAGTCGCGCCCGGCCGGATACCTGCTCGGGGCGGACGGCGAGCGCGTGGACGCCCGGCGGTTCCAGGACCTGGTCGGTGCCGCGCGCCGGGCGGAGGAGCCGAAGGAGAGGGCGGCGCTGCTCGCGGAGG
The DNA here is from genome assembly GCF_039871695.1 of Actinomadura sp. B10D3. NCBI lineage: Bacteria > Bacillati > Actinomycetota > Actinomycetes > Streptosporangiales > Thermomonosporaceae > Actinomadura > Actinomadura sp. B10D3. The sequence goes on along the minus strand of NZ_JBDPLY010000039.1, from coordinate 45,221 downwards.
CGCTCGGGCTGTGGCGCGGCCCCGCGTTCGCCGACCTCCGGGACGAGCCGTTCACCCGGGCGGCGGCCGCCCGGCTGGAGGAGCTGCGGCTGACCGCGCTGGAGGAGCACGCCGAGGTCCGGCTCGACCTGGGGGAGCACGGCGCGCTGGCGGCCGACCTCGGCGACGCGGTGGGGGAGCACCCGCTGCGGGAGCGGCTGAGGGCCGCGCACATGCGCGCGCTCTACCGGGCGGGGCGGCAGAACGAGGCGCTGGAGAGCTTCGAGGGCTACCGGACGCTGCTCGCCGATGAGCTGGGCCTCGACCCGGGGGCCGAGCTCGCCGATCTCCAGCGGGCGGTCCTGCGCCAGGACCCGGGGCTGGACGCGCCCGCCCCGTCCCGCGGGCGGTCGAACCTGCCCGTCCCGCCGACGGAGCTGATCGGGCGGGACGGCGCCGTCCGGGAGATCCGGGCGCGGATCGGCACCGACCGGCTGGTCACGCTGACCGGGCCGGGCGGGGTCGGCAAGACGCGCCTCGCGATCGAGACGGCGGGCGGGCTCGTGGACGCGTTCGCCGACGGCGTGTGGATGGCGGAGCTGGCGGGCTTCGAGCGCTCGACCGTCCCCGACCTGGCGGAGGTCGTCACGGCGGTCCTCGACATCCGGGACGCGCCCGGCGCGCCGGAGGCCGCGCTGGACCGGCTCGCGGCGGCGCTCGGCGCCCGCCGGCTGCTGCTCGTCCTGGACAACTGCGAGCACGTGGTCGAGCAGGCCGCCGAGCTGGCGGAGCGGCTGCTGCGCCGGGTGCCGGGCGTGCGCGTCCTCGCGACGAGCCGGGAGCCGCTCGGGCTGCCCGGCGAGGTGGTGTGGGCGGTGCCGCCGCTGGACGTGCCCGGCGACGGGGACGACGATCCGGCCGCGGCGAGCGCGGTCCGGCTGTTCGCGGCGCGGGCGGAGGCGGCGTCGCGGGACTTCCGGCTGGACGCGGCGACGGCCGGTCCGGCCGGCGAGCTGTGCCGGCGGCTGGACGGCATCCCGCTCGCGCTGGAACTGGCCGCGACCCGGGTGCGGACGCTCGGGGTGGAGGGGCTCGTCCGGCGGCTCGACGACCGGTTCCGGCTGCTGTCGTCCGGGCACCGCGGCGCCCCGCCCCGGCAGCGGACGCTCACCGCGATGATCGACTGGAGCTGGGACCTGCTGACCGGGCCGGAGCGGGCGGTGCTGCGGCGGCTGGCGGTGCACGCCGACGGCTGCGCGGCCGAGTCGGCGGAGGCGGTGTGCGCGGGAGGGGACGTCCCCGAGGAGGAGGTCCTCGACCTGCTGGTCCGGCTGGTCGACCGGTCGCTGGTCGTGATGGCGGAGCGGCCCGGCGAGGGGCCCCGGTACCGGCTGCTGGAGTCCGTCGCCGCGTACGCGGCCGGGCGGCTCGCCGAGGCGGGCGAGGCCGAGCGGGCGCGGGCCGCGCACCGCCGCCACTACCTGGAGCTCGCCGAGCGCGCGGAGTCCCGGCTCAGAGGAGCGGATCAGGCGGCCGAACTCCGCAGGCTCGACATCGAGTCGCCGAACCTGCGGGCCGCGCTCGACGCCGCCCCGGGCGAGGACGCGCTGCGGCTGGTCAACGCGCTCGCCTGGTACTGGTTCCTGCGCGGCAGGCTGACCGAGGCGCTGCGGTCGCTGGAGGCGGCGCTCGCGCGGGACGGCGGGTCGCCGGCCGCGCGGGCCAGGGCGCTGGTGTGGCAGGCGGGGCTGGCCGTGCTGAAGGGCGTCCCCGGCGACTGGGCGGCGCGCCGCGACGAGGCCCTCCGGCTCGCCGACGCGACGGGCGACGCCGGCCTGAAGGCCTGGGCGCGCTGGTTCCTGGTGTTCTCCCGGTTCGAGGTGGACGACGTCACGGCGAGCATCGTCCAGCTGGAGGAGGCGCTGGACGGCTTCCGGGCGCTGGGCGACCGCTGGGGCGAGGCGGCGGCGCTGGCCCAGCGCGCCATGTTCGCCCACGCCCGCGGCGACCCGGCCGCGCTGGAGCGCGACGCCCAGCGGTCCGAGGCGCTGTTCACCGGGAGTGGCGACCGGTGGGGGCGGCTCCAGGCGGTGGAGTGGCTCGGCGGGCTGGCGGAGCTGACCGGCGACTACGACCGGGCCGAGCGGCTCCAGCACGAGGGGCAGCGGATGGCCGAGGAGCTGCGGATGTGGCCGGACGTCGCCATGCGGATGGCGTGGCGCGGCTGGATCGCCTACCTGCGCCGCGACCCGGCGTCTGCTCGCCGGCTGTTCGGGCGGGCGCACCGGGTCGCCGTCGAGCAGGGGTTCGCGCAGGCCGTGACGTTCGCCGAGCTCGGGCTGGGGCTGGCGGCGCGCTGCGAGGGCCGGCCGGCCGACGCGGAGGACCGGCTGCTGCCCATGCTGGCGGCGGTGCCGCCCGAGGAGTTCCCGCCGCTGTACCTGTCGATGATCCAGACCGCGCTCGGGTTCGCGGCGGAGGCGCGCGGCGACGCGGCGTCCGCCGTCCGCTACCAGCGGGACGCGCTGGCCGTCGCGATCAGGCTGGAGGCCCCGCGCGACCTCGCGGGCTCCCTGGAGGGGCTGGCCGGGGCGCTGTCGCTGGCGGGCCGGCCGGGCGAGGCGGCGATGGCGCTGGGGAAGGCGGCGGCCGTCCGGGAGGCGGCCGGTGTCCCGGCCGGGCCGGTGGAACAGGACGACATCGACCGGGCCGCCGCGCGGATCGGGGACGCGGCGGGAGCGGACGCGTTCGCCGCCGGAGCCGCCCTCGACCCCGCGGAGATCCTGCGCCGCGCAGAAGCCGTCCCACCCGAAGGCCGCTCGGTTTGGGCTGACCGATAAGCGATCTGTCCGTATCTCGGGCCGGTTGCGAAAGGTCAAGAAGCCGTCACGGGCCCTTGCGGTGCGCGCCGCCCGTCGATGATCGTGAGCGACCGTGGGGCGACGCGGGTTCGTGCTCAGCCGGATGGCCGGCGACCGGCCCCTGATCCTGGCCGCGTGCGCGACCGCGCTCTTCGCCGCGACCGTCCTCGCGGCGCTGGCGGGCTACACCGGATCGGTGACCCGCGAAGGTCTGCGGCGCACCCTGGCGGACGCCGCGTTCGAGTCGACGGGGACGACGATCGGCGCCCACGTGCCCGCCGGCCGCCTCACCGAGGTGCGCGGCCAGGTCGGCCGCGGGGTCGAGGAGATCTTCCAGGGCGTACCCCATTCGGTGTCGATGAGCGCGCGCAGCGGCACCTACACGCTTCCCGGTCAGGAGGGCGGCGACCATCCCGAGCTGGCGGTGTTCGCGACGTGGACGGGGATCGACCGGCACGCGCGGCTCGCCGGGGGGCGCTGGCCGCGCGCGGACGGCGGTGAGATCGAGGCGGCCCTGCCCGTCACCGCGGCCCACTTCGTCCACGCGGACGTGGGCGACGTCCTCACCCTGCGCGGGCGCGTCGACCGTGAGTCCGTGGTGAGCGTGCGGGTCGTGGGGCTCTTCGAGGTCCCCGACCCGTCCGGCTACTTCTGGCGGGACGACCGGCTGATCACGACAGGCGTCGAGAAGCTCGGTTACACCACCTACGGGCCGTTCGTGGTGCCCCCGGAGGTGTTCGCCGAACGTTTCACCCGGACCGGCGTGGAAGCCCGCTTCACCGTCCTTCCGGACCTGCGCCGGCTGGACGTCGACGGACTGGAACGGCTCCGCGACCGCGTGGCCGCCGCCGAGGGCACGCTGGTCGGGGCCGGCGGCGGCGGGGCGCAGTTCGCCGTCGTCACGGAGCTTTCGGAGCTGACGCGGCAGCTGCGCGACGCGGTCCTGGTCGCCCGGTCCACGATGCTCATCCCGGTGATCCAGCTCGTGCTGCTGGCGGGCTGCGCGTGGCTGCTCGTCGCCCGGCTGCTCGCCGACCACCGGCGCGGGGAGGCGGCGCTGCTGCGGACCCGCGGCATGGGGATGGGGCAGTTCGTCCGCCTCGGCCTCGCCGAGGGGCTGCTGATCGTGCTGCCCGCCGCGGTGCTGGGCCCGCTGCTGGCCGGACCGCTGCTGCGGCTCGCCGGGCGCGCCCCCGCCGTCAGGGCGTCCGGGCTGCGGCTGGACGCCGGGCCCCCCGCGCTGCTGTGGGCCGTCTCGGCGGTGACGGCCCTGGCCTGCGCGGCCGCCCTCGTCGTCCCGGCACTGCGCGATGCCGGCCGCACGTTCGTGGAGGTGCAGACCGGGCTCGGCCGGCCACCGCGCGGCGGCGGGCTCGGGTCGGGGGCCGACCTCGCGCTGCTGCTCGTCGCGGGGCTCGCGATCTGGCAGCTCGCCCGGTACGGCACGACCGGCGCGAACGCGGCGGCCGGCGTGGACCCGTTCATCGTCTCGGGGCCCGCCCTGGCGCTGCTGGCCGGCGGCGTCCTCCTGCTGCGGCTGCTCCCGCTCGCCTCGCGGATCGCCGAACGGGCCGCCGCGCGGGGCCGCGGGCTCGTGCCCGTCCTCGGCACCCGGCAGGTCGGCCGCCGCCCGCTCCGGTACGCGGGCCCCGTCCTGCTGCTCGCCATGGCGATGGCCGTCGGGGTGCTGTCGGTGACGACGATGGCGACCTGGCGCCGGTCGCAGACCGACCAGGCCGACTTCCAGAGCGGCGCCGACCTGCGGCTGTCCGCCGCGGACGCCGCCGAGGGCCCCGCGCCGCTCGGGCAGGGCGGGCGTTTCGCGGCACTGCCCGGCGTCACGGCCGCGAGCGCGGTTCTGCGCATGGACGCCGATCTCGGCGACGGCACGGCGACCGTCCTCGGCGTGGACGCCGGGACGCTCGGCCCGATCCTGCGCGTCCAGGAAGGCCTGCGCCGCGACCTGCGGCTCGGCGAGCTGGCGAGGGCCCGTCCCGCCGTGCCGGCGCTGGCCGTGCCGGGGCGCCCGAGGCGGCTGCGCTTCGGCGTGCGGTTACGCCGTGCCGGACCGGTCCCCGAGGCGCTCAAGGGTCAGGCTTCGCCGGGCGGGAGTCTCTTCCGGCTCGCGGTCACGCTCGTGGACGCCCGCGGGCTGGCCCAGCGTGTGACGCTGCCCGCGCTCGCCGCCGACGGCCGCGAGCACACCCTCACGATCGAGGCCGCGGACCTCGCGGGGGCGGGCGGTGTGCTCGCCCATCCGCTCTCGCTCCGGGGAATCGGCTACGCCTACGACGTCAATCCCATCGCGGGCCCGCTCGACCTCGACCTCCTGCGCGTGAGCGGCGAGAACGGGGACGCGGTGCCGCGCGGGGGCATGCGCTGGGACGCGTTCGGCCGGTCGTCCGATGACTGGGCGGGGGCCGAACCCGCCGCGCAGGCCCTGCGAGACGGGCTGCTCCGGCTGAACATCCCGGCGACCCCGTACAGGAGGACCTACGAAGGGGCGCCGGCGACCCTGTCCGGCGCGGTCGCCCATGCGATGGCCGCCGCGCCCACGCCGCCGGGGCACTCCGCGGGCAACGCCGACCTCCGGCCGCCGGTGCCCGGCGTCGTCACGAGCGCGATGGCCCGGCGCGCGAAGGCCGGCGTCGGCGGCACCGTCACCGTGTCCACGGCGGGTGGCGACCAGCCGATCGAGATCGTGGGCATCGTCCCGGCGCTGCCGAGCGTCCCCGCCGGCGAGCCGGGCGCCCTCGTCGACCTCCCGACGCTGACCGAGCGGTGGCTCGCCGCGACCGGGGCGGATCCCGTGACCATCACGCCCGGCGAGTGGTGGGCATCTGTGCGCGGCGGCCGCACGGGGCCGGCCGCCGCGGCGCTGGACCGGCACCCGGGCTGGGGCGAGGTCGCGGCCGACCGCGCCGGGACGCGCGCCCGGCTCCGCGACGCGCCGCTCGGCGCGGGTCTGCAGGGCGCGCTCGTCCTCGGCTTCGGGACGGCGCTGGCGTTCGCCGTCATCGCGTTCGTGGTGAACGCGGCGGTCACGGCCGGGGAACGGGCGCGGGAGTTCGGGGTGCTGCGGGTCCTCGGCGTCCGCCCCCGGCAGGTCGCGGGGATGCTGGCGATCGAGCAGGCGTACCTGGTCGCGCTCGGCCTGCTGGGCGGGACGGTGCTCGGCCTGGTCGTGGCGCGGCTCGCCGTCCCGCACATCGTGCTCGGCGTGCGGGCGGCCCGGCCGTACCCGCCCGTCGTGACGGCGTTCCCGTGGCCGGTCCTGCTCGCCATGATCGCCGGTGTGGCGGCGGTGCTCGGCCTGGTGCTGCCGCCGGCGGCCGGTGCGCTGCGCCGCCGCGATGCCGCCGGCGGGCTGCGCGCGGGGGAGGATCACTGAGAATTTGGGCGATTTGTCCTTATTGCAGGAAGGTTGCGAAAGGTCAAGAAGTCGTCACACCCCCTTGTCATCCCCCCGCCCTTGAATGATCATGATCCGCCGTGGGACGACGGGGGCTGGTGCTGAGCCGGATGGCCGGCGATCGCACGCTGGTGCTCGCCGCGTGCGCGACCGCGCTGTTCGCCACGACCGTCCTCGCGGCCCTGGTCGGCTACACCGGGTCGGTGACGCGCGAGGGACTCCGGCGCACCCTCGCCGACGCCACGTTCGCGTCGGTCGGGACGACCCTCGGCACGCAGGTCCCCCCGAACGGCCTCGCCGAGGTGCGGGGCCAGGTCGACCGGGCGCTGAAGCAGATCTACCGGGACGTCCCGCTCGCGGTCTCGATGAGCGTGCGCAGCGACTCCTACACGCTCCCCGGGCAGGAGAAGAGCGACCACCCCGAACTCACCGCCTTCGGGACCTACACCGGGATCGAGCAGCACGCCCGGCTCGCCGAGGGCCGCTGGCCCGGCGCCGGCTCCGGGGAGATCGAGGCCGTCCTGCCCGTGGCCGCCGCCCGCGCCATGCACGCCGAGCCGGACGACGTCCTCACGCTCCACGGGCGCGTCGACAAGAAGTCGGTCGTGAAGGTGCGCGTCGTCGGGCTCTTCGAGGTCCCGAACCCGCAGGACTACTTCTGGCAGGACGACAAGCTCGTCACGACCGGCGTCGAGAAGCTCGACTACACGACCTACGGGCCGTTCGTGGTGTCCCCCGAGGTGTTCGCGGACCGGTTCACCGGAACCGGCTCCGAAGCGCGCTTCACCGTCATGCCGGACCTGCGCGGCGTCGCACCCGGCGACCTCGGCCCCCTCGGCGACCGCGTCGCCGGCGGGGCCGACACCTTCAAGGAGGTCGGCGACGGCGCCCAGTTCAGCGTCGCGACGGACCTGCCCGAGCTGACCGGGCAGCTGCGCACCGCCCTCCAGGTGGCGCGGTCCACGATGCTCATCCCGGTGATCCAGCTCGTCCTGCTGGCGGGCTGCGCGTGGCTGCTCGTCGCCCGGCTGCTCGCCGACCACCGGCGCGGCGAGGTCGCGCTGCTGCGGACCCGCGGCCTCGGGATGCGGCAGCTCGCCCGGCTCGGCCTCGCCGAGGGCCTGCTGATCGTCCTGCCCGCCGCGGTGCTCGGCCCGCTGCTCGCGCGGCCCCTGCTGCGGCTCGCCGGGCACGCGCCGGCCGTCCACGCGTCCGGGCTGCGGCTGGACGCCGGGCCCGCCGCGCCGCTGTGGATCGTCTCCGCGCTGACCGCCCTCGCCTGCGCCGCCGTCCTGACCATCCCGACGCTGCGCGGCGCGAACCGCACGTTCGTCGAGGCGCAGGCCGGGATCGGGCGGCAGGGGCGCGGCGGCCTGCGCGGCTCGGGCGTCGACCTCGCGCTCCTGCTCGTCGCGGGGCTCGCGATCTGGCAGCTCACCCGGTACGGGGCGGACGGCGCGGGCGCCGGGGACGGCACGTCCGGCATCGACCCGTTCATCGTCTCCGGCCCGGCGCTGGCGCTGCTCGCCGGCGGGGTGCTGCTGCTCCGGGTGGTGCCGCTGGTCTCCCGCGCCGCCGAGCGGGTCGCCACCCGGGGTCGCGGGCTCGTGCCCGTCCTCGGCACCCGGCAGGTCGGCCGGCGCCAGCTCCGGTACACCGGGCCGGTGCTGCTGCTCGTCATGGCGATGGCCGTCGGGGTGCTGTCGGTGACGACGATGGCGACCTGGCGCCGCTCGCAGGCCGACCAGGCCGACTTCCAGAGCGGCGCCGACCTGCGGCTGTCCCCCTCGACCCGCGAGGCGGGCCCGGGACCGCTCGGGCAGGGCGCGCGGTTCGCGGGGCTGCCCGGCGTGACGGCCGCGTCGCCGGTGCTGCGCACGGACGCCGACCTCGGCACCGAACCCGCGACGCTGCTCGGTGTCGACGCCGGAAGGCTCGGGCCCCTGCTGCGCGTCCAGCCCGGCCTGCGCGACGACCTCCGGCTGGACGAGCTGGCGAAGGCCCGCCCCGCCGCCCCCGCGCTGACCGTCCCCGGCAGGCCCGGCCGGCTGCTGTTCGACCTGCGGCTCCGCCACACCGGCCCCGCCCCCGAGGTCCCGCCCGCCTACACGCCGCCGCCCGGCAAGGGCTACCGGGTCGCGGTGACCCTCGTGGACGGGCGCGGGCTGACCCGGCGGGTGACCCTGCCGTCGATCGACGCGGACGGCGACGCGCACACCGTCGCGCTCGACACCGCCGAGCTGGCCGGGCCCGGCGGCGTGCCGTCCTACCCGCTGTCCGTCCGGAGCATCCACTACCTCTACGACGACAACACGTTCGCCGGCACCCTCGACCTTGAACTGCTCGCCGTGCGCGGCGACGGCACCGGAGAGGCCGCGCTGCCCGGCGGAACCCGCTGGGACGCCTTCGCCGACTCCCCGAACGCCGAGAACCCGATCAAGCCGAGCGTCAAGGACCCGGGGGACGCGCTGGCCGAGCTCGCGCTCCCCGCGTCCCCGGCCCCGAACCCGAACCGGGGCATCTACGGTTTCGCGACCGGAGCGGGCGTGCACGCCGTCCTCGGCACGTCCACCCCGCCGTCGCACGACGCGCAGAACACCGACCTTCTCCCGGCCGTCCCCGGCGTCGTCACCGGCGAGATGGCAGGACGCGCCAAGACCGGCGTCGGCGGCACCCTCACCGTCAGCACCGTGGACGGCGACCAGCCGATCAAGGTCATGGGCATCGTGCCGGCCCTGCCGAGCGTGCCGGCCGGCCGTCCCGGCGTCCTGGTCGACCTGCCCACGCTCACGCAGAGCCGGATCTCCGTGCTCGGCGCCGCCGGCGAGAGCATCACGCCCCGGGAATGGTGGGCGTCGGCGCGCGCCGGGCGCACGGGCCCGGCCGCCCGCGAGCTCGCCCGGCACCCCGGCTGGGGCGAGGTCGCCGCCGACCGCGCCCGGACCCGCTCCCGGCTCCGCGACGCCCCGCTCGGCGCGGCCCTCCAGGGCGCCCTCATCCTCGGCTTCGGCGCGGCCCTGGCGTTCGCCGTCATCGCGTTCGTGGTGAACGCGGCCGTCACCGCCGGGGAACGGCACCGCGAGTTCGCCGTGCTGCGGGCGCTCGGCGTCCACCCCCGGCAGGTCGCGGGGATGCTCGCCATCGAGCAGGCCTACCTGGTCGTGCTGGGACTGCTCGGCGGGACGGTCCTCGGGGTGGTCGTGGCGCGGCTCGTCGTCCCGCACATCGTGCTCAGCGTCCAGGCCGCGCAGCCGTACCCGCCCGCCGACCTCGTCGTCCAGTGGCCCCTGGTGCTCGGCGTGCTCGCGGCCGTGGCCGCCGTGCTCGGGCTCGTCCTGGCGCCCGTCGTCCGGACGCTGCGGCGCCGCGACCCCGGCGCCGGCCTGCGCGTAGGGGAGGACCGATGAGGGGCGCCGGAATCCGCCTCGCCCGCGCGCAGTGGGCGCCGCTCGCCGCGCTGGCCGTGCTGACGTTCGTGTCCGCGCTGCTCGCCGTCGCCGTCCCGTCCCGCACGACCGCCGGATACGACCGCGCCGCGGCCGCCGCGGTCGGCCCCGCCGCCGACATCCGGGTGCGGGGGCAGGCGGGCGGCAGCACCGCCTTCGCCGCCGTGCCCAGCGACGCCGCCCTCGGCGCCAACGCCATCTCCTGGCAGCAGCTGCTGCCCCACTCGCTGGGCACCGTCTCCGGCGAACCGGAGTCGTCGGTCACCTCCTCCGCCAACACCGTCGAGGGGACGTTCCGGCGGCCCCGGCTGCTCTACCTCGGCTGGGAGCCGGGCACGTGGCGGCGGATCCGCGTCGTCCAGGGCACGCCGGTCCGCAACAGGCAGGGGCAGGCGAGCGGCGACATGGCGGTCATGATCGCCAAGGAGTACGCCGACCGGCTCGGCTACAAGGTCGGCGACCGGATCGTCCTCGACACCGTGACCGTCCGCGTCTCCGGCCTGTTCGTACCGGTCGACCCCCGCGACCCCTTCTGGGCGCCGAGGGCCCGGGTCCTGCACCCGACCGTCGAGTTCGTCCCCAAGACCACCATCGAGGCCGACGCGGGAACCGCGCTGATCGACGCCGCCGCCTACGCCCGCCTCACGCACGACCCGACCCGGAAACTGAGCTACGAATGGCGGTTCCCGGTCCGCGCCGGCCAGGTCAGCGCCGCGCAGGCCGAGGGCATGGCGGCCGACCTGGACGCCTTCCGCTCCGCCGTCGAGGGGCGCGCCGACCTGTTCCCCTGCGAGGTCTCCACCCCGCTGGACAACCGGCTGAAGGAGTTCACCGACCGGCTCCACACCGCGCAGTCCGTCCTCGGCCTCGCCCTCGGCGGCCTCGTCGCCGTCGCCGCCGGGCTGCTGCTCCTCGCCGCCGGGCTGCTCGCCGGGCGGCTCCGCCCGGTCCTCGGCCTGATGCGGGCGCGCGGGGCGTCGCTGCGCCAGCTCGCCGTGCCCGCCTGCGGGCTGACCGCGCTCGCGGCCGTCCCGCCCGCCGGGCTCGGCTACGCGGCCGGACGCCTCCTGGACGCCGGACCGCCGCAGGCCGGCTCGGTGTACGCGATCGTCCTGCTCCTCGCGGCCGTGCTCGGCGTGCCCGCCTCGATGGTGGCGCGGGAGCGGGGCGCGCTCGGCTCCGTCACCACCCGGCGCGACGACCTGGTCGCCACCCGCCCGTCCCGGCGGCGGCTCGTCCTGGACGTCCTGCTGGTGGCGCTCGCGGTGATCGGCGTCGTGCTGCTGCGGGAACGCGGCGGGACGTCCGGGACCGACCCGCTCGTCGCCGCCGTCCCCGTGCTGCTCGGCGCGGCGCTCGGCGTCCTCGTCCTGCGCGCCTACCCGTCCCTGCTCCGCGCGGCCGGGCCCCTCCTGCGGCGCCGCAGCGGCGCCGTCGCGTTCCTCGGCATCGCCCGCGCGTCCCGGCAGAACCTCGTCGGCGCGCTGCCGCTGGTCGTCCTGCTGCTGGCGGCGACCGTCGCCGGCTTCGCCGCCACCGTCGACACCGCCCTGCGCGACGGCCAGGTGCGCGCGTCCTGGGCCCGGACGGGTGCCGACGCCCGCGTCGAGGCCGCGGCGATGGACGACGCGGGCCTGCGCCGCATCCGCGACGTGCCCGGCGTGACCGGCGCCGTCCGCGTCCGCGTCATCGCGCGCGCGTCGACCGCCTCGGACCCCGCGCCGATCACCATCGTCGGCGTCGACCTGGACGCCTACCGGAAACTCGCGCCCGAGGTGCCCGGCATCCCCGGCTCGGGCTCGGTGCTGGCGTCGCCGCTCGCGTCCCGCACCACGGGCCCGGGTGCGGTGACGCTCGGCCGCGCCGGGATGGACCCGATCCGCGTCACGCCGTCCGGGCAGATCGAGCGCTTCCCCGGGCAGGAGACCGGATCGGCGTTCGTGCTCGTCCCGTACGACATGGTCGCCGGGGCGACCGGGTTCCCGTCCCAGGTCTTCGTCGCCGGGGACGACCTGGACGCCGCGGCTCTCCGTGCGGCGGCCCCCGGAAGCGACGTCCAGACGCGGGACCGGGTCCTGCGGGACATGACGCGGCTGCCGCTGGTGTCCGTCGTCCACGAGACGTTCCAGAGCGGCGCGCTCATCGCCGGCGTGCTCGGGCTGCTCGCCGTCCTGCTCGTCCTCGTCGTCGGCGCCCGCGCCCGCGGCCGGACGGTCGCGCACCTGCGCGCCCTCGGGCTCAGCCGGCGGCAGAGCCGGACCCTCGCGCTCGTGGAGATCTCGCCCGTCCTGCTGTGCGCGGTCGGCGCCGGCTGGGTGCTCGGCCTGCTCCTGCCCGACATCACCGGCCCGGTCGTCGACCTCGGCCCCTACACCGGCGGCTTCGCCGTCACCGCGCACGTCCCGGGTCTCTCCGCGCTGCTCGGCCTGCTCGCCGCCCTGCTGCTCGCCGCCGCCGCTGCCGTCGCCGTCGACCGCGCCTTCGACACCGACCCCGGAAACGTCCTGAGAACGGGGGACTCATGACCGACACGCCGGACCTCGCCGAACTGGAGCGCCGCGCCGCCGAGCGCGGGCCCGTCTACGGCGAGGGCGCCCACATCGTCTGCGACAACCTCGTCCGCATCTACAAGACCGACGGCGTCGAGGTCGTCGCGCTCCAGGGCCTCGACCTGCTCGTCGACCCCGGCGAGCTCGTCGCCATCGTGGGCGCGTCCGGCTCGGGCAAGTCGACGCTGCTGAACATCCTGTCGGGCCTGGACGTGCCGACCGCAGGCGTCGCCCGCGTCGCCGGGTCCGACCTGCTCACCATGGCGTCCAAGGAGCGGCTGAGGTTCCGCCGCGAGCAGGTCGGGTTCATCTGGCAGCAGACGTCCCGCAACCTGCTCCCGTACCTGACCGCCGCGCAGAACGTCGAGCTGCCCATGAAGTTCGCCGGCCGGTCGCGGCGCGCCCGCGCCACCCGTGCCGCCGAGCTGCTCGGCATGCTGGACGTCGGCGACTGCGCGGGCCGCCGCCCGGACGAGCTGTCCGGCGGCCAGCAGCAGCGCATCGCGATCGCCGTCGCCGTCGCCAACGAGCCGCAGGTCGTGCTCGCCGACGAGCCCACCGGCGAGCTCGACACCGTCACCGCCGCCGGGGTGTTCGCCGCCCTCCGCCGCGTCAACGAGGAGCTCGGCACCACCACCGTCGTGGTCACCCACGACACGCAGGTGTCCGAGCGCGTTGACCGCACGGTCGGCATCCGGGACGGCCGCACCAGCGTCGAGGTCCGCCGCGGCGGCGGCACCGCCGAGGAGTACGCCGTCCTCGACCGCGCCGGCCGCGTCCAGCTCCCCACCGCCTTCACCTCGGCCCTCGACATGCGCGACCGCGTCCGCCTCGCTCTGGAAAGCGACCACGTCGGCGTCTGGCCCGACCGGGAGGAAGCAGAATGACCGACCCGATGGTGGCCGCCGAAGGGCTCGTCCGGACCTACCGCACCGGGAAGATAGAGGTCCCCGCGCTGCGCGGCGCGTCCTTCGCCGTCGGCGCGGGGGAGCTCGTCGCGATCAAGGGCCGTTCGGGCTCCGGCAAGACGACCCTGCTGAACCTGATCGGCGGGCTCGACCACCCGGACGGCGGCACCGTCCGCGTCGGCGGCCGCGACGTCGGCGCCCTCCCCGAGGACGAGCTGCTCGCCCTCCGCCGCGACCACATCGGGTACGTCTTCCAGTCGCACGGCCTGATCCCCGTCCTGTCGGCCGCCGAGAACGTCGAGGTCCCGCTGCGCCTCGTCCGCACGCCGCCGGCGGAACGCGACGAGCGCGTCCGCGTCCTGCTCGGCCTCGTCGGCCTGGCCGACCACGCGGCCCAGCGCCCCTACGAGCTCTCCGGCGGCCAGCGCCAGCGCGTGGCCATCGCCCGCGCCCTCGCCAACCGCCCCCGCCTGCTGCTCGCCGACGAGCCCACGGGGCAGCTCGACTCCGAGACCGCCGCCGCCGTCATGCCGCTGCTCCGCGCGGTCGTCACCAGCGAGGGCGTGACCGTCCTGGTGGCCACCCACGACCAGGCCCTGCTGGCCGAGGCCGACCGGGTCCTGAACCTGGAGGACGGCGTGATCAGCGAAGCGCCCGTCCCGGCCTGACGCCGGGGGCGACCGGCGGCTTTATCCCGCCTTTCGACCCTCCTTGATCTATTGGCGTCACCGACACCGATGATCTTGGAGGTCCGATGAGAATCCTGCTTCGCGCCGGGATCGTGGCCGCGGTCCTGGCCGGAGCGGCGGCACCCGCCGCCGCGGCCGCGACCCCGCCCGACCCCGCTCCCGGCGGCCCCCAGCGGCCCTACGAGCCCGACGTGGCAGGACCGCGCAACCTGGACTCGCTCCAGGTGACCGCGACGAAGGGCGAGGGGCGCAGCGTGACGGTCGCCTTCGACCGCCGCAGCCGCACCGCCGAGGGCACCGTCCCGGCGGGCGCCCGCCGGTTCGTCTTCCTCTTCGACCGCTCGATCTCCTTCAACCCCGAGGCGTTCCCGACGTGCGCGCGCACGGTCATCACCGAGGACGGCCCGGACGCCTGCCCGTCAGGCTCCCAGGTCGGCAGCGGCATCGGGACGTCCTTCGACGGAACCGAGCAGCCGGTTCTGGTCTTCAACACCAGGGTCGGATCGCTGCCCGGGGTTCTCGTCGTCCTCCCCGAAACCGGCGTCATCCTGGAGCAGACGTTCGAGCGGGTCTCCACCCCCTACCGCGGCACCTACAGGTGGACGCTGGACGAGATCCTGCCGCCCACCGACGTCCCGCCGCAGGACCGCGCCGGCACCTCGCGGTTCCGGCTCGCCTTCGGCGCCACCACCCACCGTCACGGCCGCCCGATCGGCTTCGCCGAGACCTCCGCGCGTCCCGGCACCCCGATGCGGTTCGGCCTGTGGAGCGAGTTCGTCACGGGACAGGTGGTCCTGCCCACCTCCACGACCGCTCTCCGGTGACGTCCGGCCGCACGATCCGGCACGGCGCCGGGTCGTGCGGCTACGCCGATGTCGCCGCGCGCTGCCGGGCCCGTGGACGCCGGCCGCGACGGCACCGAGCAGGATCACGACGGTCGTCGACGGTGCTGCGGAGGATCGAGGAAAGGGGTATGTCCTTATTCGATCACGGCCGGACCGCTGGATCGGCGGGCCGGTTGGACGGTGATCGGCAGGGGCATATCTCGTGCCGTAAGTCGGCTCGGGACGGGAGTTTCACTGTGGCGACCGTTGTGCTGGTGGGGACACTCGACACAAAGGGCGCGGAGTACGCATGGCTGCGCGACCGGGTGCGCGAGCTGGGATGCGACACCGTGCTCGTGGACACGGGGGCCGGGCCGTCCGACGTGGCCGCCGACGTCACCGCCGAGGAAGTGGCACGCGCCGGCGGCACAACGCTCGACGCGCTGCGGGACGCACGCGACCGCGGAGCCGCGGTCACGGTCATGGGGGAGGGCGCCGCCGCCGTCCTCGCGGGGCTGGACCAGATGGACGCGGTGCTCGCGGTCGGCGGCAGCGGCGGCTCGTCGATCGCGGCGAGGGCCGTCCGGGACCTGCCGATCGGGCTGCCGAAGCTGATCGTGTCCACGATGGCGTCCGGGGACGTGACCCCGTACGTCGGCGGCAAGGACGTGACGCTGATGTACAGCGTCGTCGACATCGCGGGCGTGAACCGGGTGTCGCGGCTCATCCTCGGCAACGCGGCGGCGGCCGCGGCCGGGATGGCGAAGGCGTACGCGCCGTCGGGCTCCGGGGACGACCGTCCCCTCATCGGGGCGTCCATGTTCGGGGTGACGACGCCGGCGGTGGACGCGGCCCGCGAACGGCTGGACGAGCTGGGCTACGAGGTGCTCGTCTTCCATGCGACCGGCGCCGGAGGCCGTGCCCTCGAAGGACTCGTCGAGAGCGGGCTCCTGGCCGGGGTGCTGGACCTGACCACCACCGAGCTGGCCGACGACCTCGTCGGCGGCGTCCTGTCCGCCGGGCCCGACCGGCTGACGGCGGCGGGCAAGCACGGCGTCCCGCAGGTCGTGGCGCCCGGAGCCCTCGACATGGTCAACTTCGGGCCGCGCGAGACCGTCCCGGAACGCTTCCAGGAACGCAATCTCTACGTCCACAACCCGACCGTGACCCTGATGCGCACGACCCCGGAGGAGATGGCCGAACTGGGACGGCGCGTCGCGTCCAAGCTGGCCGCGGCGACCGGCCCGACCGCGCTCTTCCTCCCGCTCGGCGGGGTGTCGGCGCTGGACGCGTCCGGGATGCCCTTCCACGATCCGGAGGCGGACGCGGCCTGCTTCGCGGCCATGGACGGCGCCGTGGAGACGGAGAGGCTCGACATGAACATCAACGATCCGGCGTTCGGCTGCGCCATGGCCGACCGGCTGCACCAGATGATCACGGAGGAGGCGCAGTGAACCGCGAGACCGTCCTGTTCCGGCTGCGGAGCGCCGTCGCCGAAGGGAAGCCCGTCATCGGCGCCGGGGCGGGCACCGGCCTGTCGGCCAAGTGCGCCGAGGCCGGCGGCGTCGACCTGATCATCATCTACAACTCGGGCCGCTACCGGATGGCCGGGCGCGGGTCGCTGGCCGGGCTCCTGCCGTACGGGGACGCCAACCAGATCGTCGTGGAGATGGCGTCCGAGGTCCTCCCGGTCGTGAAGGACACGCCCGTCCTCGCCGGGGTGTGCGGCACCGACCCGTTCCGGGTGATGCCCGTCTTCCTCGACCAGCTCAAGGCCATGGGGTTCTCCGGCGTGCAGAACTTCCCCACCGTCGGCCTCTACGACGGGGTGTTCCGGCAGAACCTCGAAGAGACCGGCATGGGGTACGACCTGGAGGTCGAGATGGTGCGGCTCGCCCACGAGCGCGGCCTCGTCACCGCCCCGTACGTGTTCGACGAGGACCAGGCGCGCGCGATGGCGGAGGCCGGCGCCGACGTCCTCGTCCCGCACGTCGGCCTCACCACCAAGGGCAGCATCGGCGCCGGCACCGCCCTGACCCTGGACGAGGCGGTCGAACGCGTCCAGGCCATGCGCGACGCCGCGTCCGCCGCCCGCCCGGACATCCTCGTCCTCTGCCACGGCGGACCCATCGCCGAACCGGACGACGCCGCCTACGTCCTGTCACGGACCGAGGGGGTCGCCGGCTTCTTCGGCGCCTCCTCCGTCGAGCGGCTGCCCACCGAGCGCGCCATCACCGCGCAGGTGGCCGCCTTCAAGAACCTGGAGCTCTGAATGCTGGTCGAACCCGGCGACGTGACCACGATGACCTTCGGCTGGGGGTCCATCAAGTGGTTCGTCACCCCGTCCACCGTGCCCGCCGCGGGCAGCACCTTCGGCGAGGTGATCGTCAACCCCGGCCAGGGCCACGCGCGCCACCACCACCCGAACGCCGAGGAGGTCATCTACGTGATCTCCGGTGAGGCCGCCCAGATGGTCGACGACGGAGACCCGTTCACGATCGGCGAGGGCGACGCCGTCCACATCCCTAAAGGCGTCTGGCACTCCACCTACAACACCACCTGGCGCCCGCTCCGCCTGATCGTCACCTACACCCCGGGCGGCGAGGAGAAGGCACTGGAAGCGGCCCCGGACTACACCCTCCACGCCGCAGGCGCCATCCCCGAATGGCACCAGTCCTGACCGCGAACCTGCACCACACCGCCGCCCGGCTGTGCCGCCGGAGGCCACCCACACCGATGGGGCGCCGGGGTTAGGCGTTCGACCAGGCGGCGAGGCCGTCTTCGGTGAGGATGCTGTCGAATGCGGCGTCGGCGGCGCCGGTCAGGGGGCCCAGGGCGCCCAAGGTCGTCGGGCGGACGGGGGGCGGTGTCTCCCGGCGGTAGCGCATGAGGGCGGTGTTGTAGCCGGTTTCGAGGGCGACGGGGGCTGTTCCGGCCAGGTCGGTCGCGAGGCCGGAGAGCGTGACCACGTCGGGGTCGAGGCCGTTGACGAGAGCGCCGATGCCCCGTCCGAGCGCGTGCGCCGCCGCCGCGACGGCCGTGCGGGACTTCGGGTCGGCGGCTGCGGCGGCGATGACCTGCTCGGCCGCCGTGCGGGGGTCGCGCGGCGCGGGACGGCCGAGCGTCCGGGCCATGGCGCGGCCGTCGACCTCCAGGTCCCAGCAGCCGCGGGCGCCGCACGGGCACTCGCGCGCGGGATCGCCGAACGGCATGTGTCCGAACTCGCCGCCCGCGCCGGTCGCGCCGTCCACCGGGCGCTCGTCCACGACGAGGATGCCGCCGATGCCGACCTCGACGGTCAGGTGCAGGACGACCCGCGCCCCTGCGCCCGCGCCGCGCCTGGCCTCGGCCAGCCCGGCGAGCGAGGCGTCGTTGCCGACGAGCAGCGGGACCCCGGAGAGTCCGAGCGGCTCCAGGGCGACGTCGCGCCACCCCATGCCGGACGCCTGGACGACCGTCGTCCCGCTGACCGTCCCGGCCACGCACGCGGACACCGCGCGGAGCCGCCGTCCGAAGCGGGCGTGGAAGGCCGACACGCGGTCTCCGAGCGTTCCGAGGATCGCGGGGGAGCCGGAGTGGCGGTCCGCCTCCTCCGTGACGACGCGGCCGCCGAGTTCCACGCAGGCCACGCGCCAGCGCTCGTGACTGATGTCGGCCACGCAGACCAGCGGGCCGTCCGGGTGGGCGGTGAGCGCGGGGGAGGGGCGGCCGCGTCCGCCGGTTCGGGCGGACGTGCTCTCGTCGACCAGCCGGGACGCCTTGAGCCGGCCGGTGATCTCCGTGGCCGACCCGCTGCTCAACCCCAGCGCGCGTGCCGCGTCCGCGCGTGTCGCGGACGGGTGCGCGTGGACGTACCGGAGCACGGCCAGCGCCCCCTGGCTGCGCAGGGCGCGTGCGGAGTGCGCGGTCTTCTGCATGGTGACATCCTCGCGCCTGGCGATTATCCTCGTTGCACGAGCATATTCCGGGAGGCGTGAATGGACTTTGCTGACACGGACCGGGCGCCCGCTGCGGCGCGGGCCCCCGCCTCGTCCGGACGGGGAACGCTCGCGCTTTATGCCACCTTCGGGTGCCTCGGCTACCTGCTCACCGCGCTCGGTGCCGTACTGCCCGAGTTGCGCGAGGAGCGCGGACTGCCGCGAGCCGAGGCCGCCCTCTACCCCTCGGCCTTCGCGCTCGGCCTCGTCGTGGTCGGCTTGGTGGGCCACCGCCTGGCGGTGTGGCTCGGGCGGTATGCCCTGCCCGCGGCGTTGACCGCCCTCGTCGGTGGCGCCGCCCTGCTGGCCACCGGCGGCGGACGCCTCGGAACGGCAGCCGGCGCCCTCGTCCTCGGCCTCGGCGGCGCGGGCCTCGTCCAACTGGTCCCCGCGGCACTGCGCGCCGCGCACCAGGGCGATGGAACGATCCAGATCGGTCAGGCGAACGCCGTCTCCAGCGCCGCGTCCGTCCTCTCCCCGATCATCATCGGCGTCACCCTGGCCCACGACCTGGGCTGGCGCGCCGCCTTCGCCATCCCCCCAGCCCTCCTGGCCGTCATCACCCTCCTCTCCCTAACCCGAACCCCCGCCCCCTCCACAACCCCCACCACCCCCGACACGCCTGCCACTCCCGCCCCTCCGCGGGGGTTTTGGGCGCGGTGGGTTGATCTTGTTCTGGCGGTGGGGGTCGAGTTCTGCATGGTGTTCTGGGCGGCGGACTTCCTCCGGTCGGTGAAGGAGTCCGGGGCCGGGACGGCGACGACATTGTCGGCCGCCTTCGTGCTGGGGATGGCGGTCGGGCGGGCCGCGGCGGGGCCGGCGGTGAGGTTCGGGGGACGGCCCGACCGGCTGCTGGCGTTCGCGGCGCTGGTCGGTATCGCCGGGTTCGCGATCCTCTGGACGTCGCCGGCGCCGGTCGCGGTCGCCGGGCTGCTGGTCACCGGGCTCGGCGTGGCGCTGCTCTACCCGGTGATCCTGGGGCAGGCGCTGGCCGCGTGGCCGTCCCAGCCGGTGCGGGCCGCCGCGCGGTGCGCGCTCGCGTCCGGGGTGGCGATCGGCGTCGCCCCGCTCGTCCTCGGGACGCTCGCCGACCTCACCACCCTGCGCGCCGCCGTCTTCGTCGCCCCCGCTCTGCTGGCCGTCCTGCTGGTCCGGTGCGGGTGGCGGCTCAGGGCTGCGTCGTGGCTTTCGCCTAGCCGTTGAGGGCACGGCGGCCCCCGCTCCAGCGGGGGTCGCCGTGCCGATCATGCGGGCGTCCGGTGGTGTCAGAAGGGCACCGGGGTCGTGATCATGCCTGCGTAGGCGAGGATCGTGGGGGCGTCGTCCAGGGGCGGGTGGATGACGTCCATGATCCAGCGCTTGACCCACTTGCCCTCCGCGCCGGTCAGGGCGATACGGCGGTCCCATCCGCGGGTGTAGACGGCGCCCGCGGCGCCCAGGTCCACGTCGGTGACGTAGGGGGCGGGGGCGAAGTCGACCAGCGGGACGCCCAGCAGGTCGGCCGCCGCGTTGTGCCCGGCCGTCTTGCCCATCGGGGTCGCGTGCTGGCAGCTCTGCACCGTCCAGTGGTCCTGGTCCGCGCGGGCGGCGGCGACGTCGCCGGCGGCGAAGACGTGCGGGTGGGCGCGCAGGTGCGCGTCGACCTTCAGGCGGCCCAGGCGGTCGCGCTCGCCGGGGATGTGGGACGTGAGCGGGCTCGCTTCCAGGCCCGCCGTCCACACGACGGCGTCCGCCGGGATCCGGGAGCCGTCGGCCAGCACCGCGCCGCCGTCCAGGACTTCGGCCACGGTGGTGCCCAGGCGCCGCTCGATGCCGAGCCGGTCGAGCGCCACCTCGATCGCCGGGCGCGGGCCGAAACCGAGGTCGGGGGCCACCTCGCCGGCCAACTCCACGAGGACGACGCGGCCCCGCCCGGCGAGTTCCGTGGCGACCTCCAGGCCGGCGAAACCGGCGCCGACCACGACGGCCGTGTAGCCGTCCCGGCCGCGCAGGTGCCCGCGGAGCCGCTGGGCGCCCTCCAGCGTGTCCACGTCGAACAGCCGCTCGGCGCCCGGAATGTCCGGCCGGACCAGGCGGCTGCCCGCGGCGAGGACGAGCCGGTCGTACTCGATCGGGCGGCCGTCGGCGACCACGACGCGGTCGTCCACATCGATGTCCTGGACCGTCGCGCGGACGTGCTCGACGCCCACCGGTTCCAGGATCCGCTTCAGCGCGACCGTCGCGCGTGCGGGCTCAGGCTCGTAGAGGCGGGGACGCAGGACGAGGTCCTTCCCAGGCGCGACCAGCGTGATGCGCAGGTCTTCCGAGCCCCGCACCCGGGCCGCCGCGGCGGCGCTCCACACCCCGGCGAAACCTCCGCCGACGATCACAACATGCGACATATCCGTCTCCCTCATCTCGGTTCGCGCCAGGAAGACAAGACACGCCCTGTAGATGTGACTGGACGGACGGCCTTAGCTCAGCCACCGTCCACGTCCGATGTGGCCGTGACCTTTGGGTGCGGGGACGGTGGGCGGGCGGATGTGCCGAAGGGAGCGGAGGTGGTGTTCTGGGTCAGAGGTGGGTCAGCTTCTCGGGGTTGGCGACGCGGTGGTACTTCGTGATGCGGCCGTCTGCGATCTCCAGGGTGTCGATCCAGATGACGCGGCCGTCGCGGTGGGCGGCCAGGGCCGGTTCGCCGCCGATCTCGATGAACTCGACGCGGTCGACCCGGTAGTGGGTGGTGACGTGGGCGAGCAGGCGGGCGACGCGGTCGGCTCCCACGACCGGGCGGCGGGACGCGACGACCTTGCCGCCGCCGTCCGCCACGTAGACGGCGTCCGGGTGCAGGAGTCGGACGAGGCGCGCGAGGTCGCCGCGCTCGGTCGCCGCGCGGAACGCGGTGAGGACGCGTTCGCGCTCCGCGCGGCTCGACCTCGGGTGCTCCTCGCGGGCGTCCGCGACCCGCTTGCGGGCCCGGGACGCGAGCTTGCGCGAGGCCGCCGCCGAGTTGCCGAGCACCTCCGCGACCTGGGCGAACGGGACCTCGAACACGTCGTGCAGGACGAACGCGACCCGCTCCGGCGGTGTCAGCTCCTCCATCACCAGCAGCATAGCGGTGCCGACCGAGTCGTCCACGATCACGCGTTCGGACGCGTCCGGGCCGGTCGGGAGGGGTTCCGGCAGCCACGGCCCGGGGTACCGCTCGCGCCGTACGCGGGCCGACTTCAGGACGTTGTACGCGAGCCGGGCCGCGATGGTCACCAGCCACGCGCGCTGGTCGGCGACGGCCGAGCGGTCGGCCGCCGAGGCGCGGAGCCAGACGTCCTGGACGACGTCCTCGGCCTCGGCCACGCTGCCGAGCAGCCGGTACGCGGCGCCGAACACCGCCGGGCGGTGCGCCTCCCAGTCCAGGTCGTCCACGTAGGCGGAGCCTACTCGTCGGCGAACGAGCAGTCGGCCGGCAAGTCCGGCGGCTGGAAGTCGCCGGAGGGGATCTCCAGCGGCGCGTCCTTCACCGTGTACCCCTTCAGCCATTTACCGAACGGGCCGGAACTGGCCGGGCTGAACGGTGCCGGCCCGCTGCCCATCTGCTGGCACTGCGGGAACACGACGCCCCAGGAGAAACCCATCCGGTCGTACTTGTGCCCGCGCGGCGACTGGTAGAAGGTCAGGTTCGCGCGTTTCTGGTTCGGCGGGACCTCGTGGGCGCCCGAGACCCGGATTCCGGACACGACCGCGACCGGCCCGGACGCCATGACGTAGTCGACCTTGATCTCGCCCCAGTGGTGCTGGGACGGGCCGCCGGGCTCGTCCGGCGAGAAATGGTCGAACTTGATCGTTCCGCGGGCGGCTCCCATGACCATCTTCCCGTCGACGAACTTCCACGGCCCGCCGTGCGCGTCCACGACGAAGCGCCGGTACGGGTACTCCTTGTCGCCCGGGAACGTCACCCACGCGTCGCCCGTCACGTGGGCTTCCTTGGGCGTCCTCGCGTCGTTGTCCTGCGCCATCGCACTGCCGGTCCCGACCGCTCCCACGGCCCCGAGCAGGGCGACTCCGGCGATCAGTACACGCCTTTTCCGCGACATGTGGATCCCCTTTTCCGCGGACGTCCGTCGTCCGCTTTCCACAACGTTCGCAGTGGTGGGGAGGCCGTTCCTCCCCCGCGCGACCGAACCGGCCTGCCCGCGCGGGGGATTGTCAGATCACTTTTCCCCTGACGTAGGTCCAGAAGCCGTCATGGCGGACGAATCTGCTGACCTCGTGCAGTTCTCCCGGCTCGGAGCCCGCCAGGTAATGGGCGCGGAATTCGACGACGCCCCTGTCGTCGTCCGGTCCGCCCGCCTCTACCCGGACGATCTCCAGCCGCGTCCAGCGCGTCCCGTCGTCGAACCCGATCCGCTCCGGGCGGGTGGCCGGATGCCAGGTGCTCAGCAGGTAGGCCTCGTCCTGGACCGCGAACGCGCTGAACCGCGACCGCATCAATTCGGCGGCGGTTCCGGCGGACGCCTCGCCCCGGTGCAACCGTCCGCAGCAGTCCCGGTACCGTGCGCCGATACCGCAGAAACATCTCTTGGCCACATCCGAATTCTGCCCGCGCCCGAGACCGCTGTGAGGGATTCTCCCAGGCATGTCGGATCCGGGTGTCTCCCGATCGTCTAGGGGGTGACACCCCTTGAAAGGAGCACGCCATGGATCTGACGATGAACACGATCGACATCGTGGTGTCCGACATGGACGCCGCCGTCGCCTTCTACCGCCGTCTCGGGCTGGAGCTCACCGTGGACGCGTCCTACCCCGACCACGCGGACTGCGACCTGCCCGGAGGGCTGCACCTGATGCTCGACACCGAGAAGTTCCGCGGCCCCACGGTCGACGGATGGACGCCGCCGTCCGGCGGGCCCCGGACGTTCCTCGCCTTCCAGGCGGCGAGCCCGGCGGACGTGGACGCCGCGTACGCCGAGCTGACCGCGGCCGGGTACACCGGTGCGAAGGAGCCGTGGGACGCCTTCTGGGGGATGCGGTACGCCACCGTCCTCGACCCGGACGGCAACGGCGTCGACCTGTACGCTCCGCTGCCCGCCGCCTGAGGGGGAGACCGATGAAGTACGTGCTGATGTTCGTCGAGACCGAGAAGTTCGCCAAGGAACTGGCCGGCATGACCGACGGTGAGCGCCAGGCGTCCTACGAGCAGGTCGCGGAATGGTTCGCGCGGCACTCCGACAAGATCACCCACCACGGGCACCTCCAGCCCGCGCACACCGCGACCACCATGCTCCTGGACGGGGGAGAGGCGGTCCTCACCGACGGCCCGTTCGTCGAGGGCAAGGAGGTCGTCAGCGGATACGCCGAGGTGGAGGTCGCCGATCTGGACGAGGCGCTGGCCATCGCCCGCACGTGGCCCGCGTGCCCGCTGATCGAGATCCGCCCGCTGACCTGATGGACCCGGCGCACGCCGAGCCCGCGCACGCCGAGCTGGCCCGCGTGCTGCGCGAGCACGCGGGCCGGCTCACCGCCTGCCTGGTCCGGGTCCTCGGCGACTTCGCCGCGGCGGAGGACGTCATGCAGGACGCCGTCGAGACCGCGCTGCGGCGCTGGCCGGAGGAGGGCGTCCCCGAGCATCCGGACGCCTGGCTGCTCACCACGGCCCGCCGCCGCGGCATCGACCTGCTGCGCCGCCAGGCCGCCTACCGCGACAAGCTGGCCCGGCTCCAGTGGCCGGTGCCGGGCGAGCCGGACGACCGGCTCAAGCTGATCTTCACCTGCTGCCATCCGGCGCTGCCCGTCGCGGCCCAGGTCGCGCTGACGCTGCGGACGGTGTGCGGGCTGACGGCCGGGCAGATCGCCGCCGCGTTCCTCGTCCCGGAGGCGACCGTCGGGCAGCGCATCACCCGCGCCAAACGCAAGATCACCGACGCGGGGATCCCGTACCGGATCCCGGCCCAGGACGAGCTGGACGAGCGGGTCGGCCAGGTGCTGGCCGTGGTGTACCTGCTGTTCAACGAGGGGTACCTGACGAGCCGCGGCGACCGCGGCCACGCCCGCGACCTGGCGGACGAGGCGCGGTGGCTCGCCGAGCAGCTCGCCTGGCTGATGCCGCGCCGGCCCGAGGTCCTCGGCCTGCTCGCGCTCATCCGGCTCCACCAGGCGCGCACCGCCGCCCGCTTCGACGACGACGGCCGCCTCGTCCTCCTGCGCGACCAGGACCGCGCGACGTGGGACCACGACGCGGTCAAGGAGGCCGGACGGCTGATCGAGCGCGCCGCCGCGATGCGCGCTCCCGGCCCGTACCAGGTCCAGGCGGCGATCGTCGCGTGCCATGCCGAGGCTCCCACCTGGGACGACACCGACTGGGACCAGATCCTCGTCCTCTACGACATGCTCCTTCACATGACGGGAACGCCGGTCGTCCGCCTCCACCGCGCCATCGCCGTCCGGTACGTCCAGGGCCCGGCGGCGGCGCTGGACGAACTCGCCCCGCTCGCGAAGGCCCTCGACGGCCACCACCTCTACCACGCCACCCGCGCCGAGTTGCTGCGCGACCTCGGCCGCCGGAGAGAAGCGCACGCGGCCGACCGCCGCGCCCTCGCGCTCACCGCCAATCCCGCGCAACAGGCGCTCCTCAGCGAACGCCTCACCTGGACGTGACGCGAAGTTCAGGCGCGCCCATACGCGAAGACCCGGCCGGGGGAGGTGCCCGGCCGGGTGGTTTCGCGTTCTTTCAGAGGTTCGTCGGACGGTAGGCCTTGTACTCGCTGCCCGCGTCCAGGCCGTAGTCGCGCGTCCGGTAGTCCGTGCCGTACCGGCCGCGCTGCTCGTACGCCCAGTAGGCCGTGTGCTTGCTGTTCGCCCACTTCTCGAAGATGACGACGTGGCGGGTGGTGTTCGTCCCCTCCGCGTCCATGACGAGGTCGCCCTTCTTGAGCTCGGACATATTGATGCGCTTGGTGAACTTCGACGACGTCAGGCCGACGGTGTTCTGGCCCGGCTTGGGCAGCCCCAGCGCCATCGAGACGAAGCCGGAGCAGTCGGCCCGGTAGCCCTCGTGGGTCCTGACCTGGCTGTAGGGGACGCGGTCGTCGGAGTGCGGCTGCCACGTCCTGGCCCGCGCGATCACCTTCGAGCGGGCGTCGATCTTCTCGCCGCCGGCGGAGTCGGCGGCGGCCTTCTTCGCGGGGGCCTTCTTCGCCTCCGCCTTCTTCCCGGTGGGCTCCTTCACGACGTGGGCCGTGACGGCCGACGCCTTGTCGTCGCCGCCCGAAGCGGGCGACACCGCCGCGTGCGCCGTCGTCGCGGCCACGCCGCCGAAGACGGCGAGACCGGCGAGGGCGCCGGCGGCGCGGGGGGTCAGGCCCAGGGGGCCACGGGACTTGCTGTGCTTGCCTGTCACAGGGGGGCTCCTTGGCTTCCAAGCCGCCTACCGGGTTAGCTGACGGATTCGGGCGTGGAAGTCGCCCTACGGCCTGCTGGGCAGGTCGATTCACCCCAGTGCGTGGTTGGGTCCCCGGCTCCGCGCGTTGGCGGACTCGGCGTTGCCGCTGCGATCCTTGGGCGCTCGGGCCCGTCCACGGGACCCTGTCGTCCCGTGTGCGAAAGAGCGGCATGTGATGTGTGGTGAGGCGGCCCCGGGGGCGGGGCCGCGATGGGGCGTCTCGTCCCGGCGTGCTCTCGGCGCCTGCACGTTCCGGCGTGCGCATGGTCGGCGCGAGGACGGGTCGGGGGACCCGTGCGACGCATCGGGCTGACGCGAGGCGACGCGTGGATCGCGCCGCCGGCCTCCCGGCGGTGCCGGTGAGGCCCGCGTGCCACAAGGGACACGCTGGTCGAAAGCGCCTGGCGGGCGCCTTGATGAGCGAGAAGCTACAGGCAACCCCAAAGAAAGGCAAACCGCATCAAATCACTCAGCCGCAGGTCAGCGGGCTAGAACTGGGCCTCAGCGCCCCGCCGGTGGGCGATCCGGAGGCCCTGAGGCGGCCCTGCACGGGTGCGGATGGATTCGTGGGAGGGTGACGGCATGTGCGTTGCGGCGGCGCCGGCCAGATTCACCGGCACGATCCTGTACCACGGGCTGCGGAACCATGGCGAGCACGGGCGGGTGCACGTCCTCGGCTACCAGAACACCGCGCAGAACCTCGCCCCCGGACCGAACGCGATGCTGCTGCATCTGCCCGCCGCGGGCATGACGCAGGCGAACTTCATCGACACGAGCGGGTGCCCCCGCATCCTGCGGGACATGGTGGACACGCTCCGCCCCGTCCCGCGGGCGCCGGGGGGCGCCTACGGGGCGGCTCCGCAGCCGGCCGGGCCGCCGCCGGTCCAGGTCTTCGACCACGACGTCTACACCGTCGTGCTCGCCACCGATCCGACGCTGATCCCCGACGCCCTGGAGCAGGTCCCGCCGCCCAAGCGGATCCCGGCCAACCGCCCGCTGTTCGACTTCTACGCGGCCATGTACCCGGGCTACGCCGTGGCGCTGTGCTGTTTCGACAACCGGGAGGCGCTCGCGGCGAACCCGCTGCTCATGTGGTATTCCCCACACGATCCCGACCGGTTCGCGCTGCCCGCGATCGACTGCCACACCGGGGCCGTGCCCGACCTGGGCGCCCAGGTCCTCACCGACCACTGGGTCGTCTTCGGGACGGACGAGGCCAGGCCCGGCTGGGGCGCCGAGGTCCGCTACTCGCCGCACTACGACCGGAACAACCTGCCGCAGGCCCCGCTGCACAGCGGGCCCGCGGCCCCCTTCCTGCCGGGCCGGGTGATGGGCGTGCAGTTCACCGGATGGCACCCCAACGGCGACTTCGTGATCCCCCACACCGACGTCCTCAGCGGCAATCTCGGCAGCCTGCGCCGGGTGGCTCCCGGCTGGGCCCCGCCTCTGTGACACGGCTCAGCGCGGCGCCGTCCCCGAGGTGACCGAGAGCTCCGGCGAGGACGACAGCGTCTCCAGGACGACGCAGTAGCGCTCGGTGAGGCCTGCCCGTCCACGGCGAGCGTCCCACGGAAGTCCAGGTCGCCCTCGGCGCGGACGGTCCCGCCGCGGACGTGATGCCCGCGCCGCCGCAGCCTTGCTCCTCCGCGCGGCGCCGGTCTGTGGCGGCTGGTTACAGTGCCTGTAGTGAAGACCCGAGAGGTGGCGGACGTGGCCGAGGAGGGGGCGCGGGCGGCACGCAAGCGCCGGACCAGGGAGCGGATCGCCGCCGCGGCGATGGAACTGTTCGCGGAGCACGGCTTCCACGCCGTCCCCGTCTCGGAGGTCGCGCGCGCCGCGGGCGTGACCGAGAAGACGGTCTTCAACCACTTCGCGACCAAGGAAGACCTGGTCTACGGCCACGACACCCGGTTCGAGGCGGCGCTGGTGGCGGCCGTCCAAGACCGGGGAGACCGCTCGGTCCTCGCCGCGGTCCGCGACCACCTGCTGGCCCGGTACGCCGTGATGCCCACCGACCCGGCCGCCCGGGCACGGCACCGGACGCTGGCGGCGCTCGTCGCGGACAGCGAGACGCTCCGT
The DNA here is from genome assembly GCF_039871695.1 of Actinomadura sp. B10D3. NCBI lineage: Bacteria > Bacillati > Actinomycetota > Actinomycetes > Streptosporangiales > Thermomonosporaceae > Actinomadura > Actinomadura sp. B10D3. Next base: position 17,083 of record NZ_JBDPLY010000039.1, on the reverse strand, counting down.
GCCCGCGAGCAGGCCGTCCTGGCCCGGTACGCCGACCGGCTCGCCGCCGTCATCGCCGCCGACCGGCGCTGTGCCCCCGGCGACCTGCGGCCGCGGATCGTCGCGGACGCCCTGGTGTCCGTGCACCGCGCCGCGATCGACGCGTTCCGCCGCGGCGCGCTGTCCGGCCGTTCGCCGGACGAGTACGGGCCCGAGGTGGTCCGGGTCGCCGAGCAGGCGTTCGCCCTCCTCGCGCACGGGCTGGACGACTTCGCGGCCGGCCCCCTCGACCCGTGATCCTTCCGGGTACAGTGGGGCGAAGATTACAGTCACTGTAACGAGTGAGGTGCGCGATGCCCGTCCTTCCCGAGCTCGTCCCGATGCTCGACCGGGTCGCGCAGGCCCGCGCCCACATGCCCGGCGCGTCGACGCCGGTCGCCGAACGGCGCGCGTTCATCCACCGCGGCATGGACCAGCGGGTCAAGGCGGTGGCGCTGCCCATGCCGCCGGTCACCTGCGCCGACCACGAGGTCCCCGTCGAGGGCGGCACCATCACCGTCCGCGTTTACCGGCCGGACCTCGCCGGCGTGCTGCCCGGCCACGTCTACGTCCACGGAGGCGGCTGGTGGCTCGGTGAACTCCACCACCGGGACGCCGTGTGCGCCCGTCTCGCGGCCGACGCCCAATGCGCGGTGGTCTCCGTCGCGCACCGGCTGGCCCCTGAGCACCGCTTTCCCGTGCCCGTCCACGACTGCCGGGACGCCCTCCGGTGGGTGGCCGCCAACGCCGGGCGGCTGGGCGTGGACGCCGCCCGCCTGTCCATCGGCGGGGACTCCTCGGGCGCGAACCTGGCCGCCGCGACGGCGCTCATGGCCCGTGACCAGGGCGGACCGGCACTGGTCGCGCAGGTCCTGGAGATTCCCGCGCTCGACCTCACCCTGAAGCAGCCGTCGGTGAACGAGCCCGCCGAGGCGGCGCTGCTGACCCGCGACGACCTCGCCGCCGACATCGAGCGATACTGCGACCCCGAGGACAGGACGGACCCGTACGCCTCCCCGCTGCTGGCCGGGGACCTGTCCGGGCTGCCGCCGGCGCTGATCATGACGGCGGAGTTCGACATCCTGCGCGACGACGGCGCGGCCTACGGGCGGCGCCTCACCGAGGCGGGCGTTCCGGCGGAGGTCGTCCAGTGGGACGGCCACGTGCACGGCTCCCACGAGATGACCGCGATCCTGGAGTCCGCGCGCCGGTGGCAGGCGCACGTTGCCGGCTTCCTCACACGGGTGTGATCAGGGTTCCGTCCGACGGGAACCGCCGGAGGTTCCGGAAGACGAGGTCGCCCATCGCCTCGCGCGTCTCGTCGGTCGCGCTGGCGATGTGCGGCAGCAGCAGGACGTTGTCGAGCGGCAGCAGCTCCGCGGGGACGTTCGGCTCGTCGGCGAAGACGTCCAGGGCCGCGCCCGCGATGCGGCGGTTCACCAGGGCGTCGACCAGGGCCGGCTCGTCCACGACGCTGCCGCGGGCGATGTTCACCAGGTAGCCGGCGGGGCCGAGGGCCTCCGCGCACCCCCGACGGCACGCTGCGGGCCGTCGACGGCGTCGGCTTCTCCGTCCGGTCCGGGCGGACCCTCGCGCTGCTCGGCGAGTCCGGCTGCGGCAAGAGCATGACCGCGCGGGCGGTCGCCGGGCTGCTCGACCCGGTCGCGCACGTCGCGGGCGGGACGGTCCGTCTCGCCGGGAAGGACGTGCTGACGCTGGACCGCGCCGCCCGGCGCGAGGCGGCGGCCAAGGCCGCCGAGCTGATGGAACGGGCCGGCATCCCCGACCCCGGGGCGCGCATGTCGGCCTACCCGCACCAGTTCTCCGGCGGCATGCGGCAGCGGCTGCTGATCGCGATGGCGGACCGGGTGGCGGTGATGTACCTCGGCAGGATCAGACGACCACCAAGCCTATTAGATAGGGAGGCACCGGCTACATAGAGAGAAACCCGGCGTGAAGTCGGACACGAAGTGGGCATGACTCATAACGCACAGTAATCGAGAGCATTTGAGGAAGCCCAGGATGGACGTCGACGCACCGCCGCTGGAATGCCGGTCCGAGGCCCGCACGATCGCACTCACCGTCAACGGCCGCACGCGCGAGGCGCGGATCGAGCCGCGCGTGAGCCTGCTGGACGCGCTGCGCGAGCACCTCGCGCTGACCGGCTCGAAGAAGGGCTGCGACCAGGGCACCTGCGGGGCCTGCACGGTCCGGGTGGACGGCCGGCGCGTGCTGGCCTGCCTGACGCTCGCGGTCGCCTGTCAGGGGCGGGAGGTCACCACGATCGAGGGCCTCCCGGACGGCGGCGGCCTGCACCCCATGCAGACCGCCTTCATCGCCCACGACGCGTTCCAGTGCGGCTACTGCACCCCGGGCCAGATCATGTCCGCGGTCGCGCTGCTGGACGAGGGCCACGCGGCCGACGACGCCGAGATCGCCGAGTGGATGAGCGGCAACCTCTGCCGATGCGCGGCCTACCCGAACATCAGGGCCGCGATCCGCGAGGTCCGCGACGCCGGGGACGGTGCGCGGCGGTGAGGCCGTTCGGCTACGCGCGGGCGGCCGACATCGGCGCGGCGATCGCGACCGTCCGGGAGAACCCGGGCGGCGCGTTCCTCGCCGGCGGCACCACGGAGGTCGACCTCGTCCGGCAGAACGTGCTGCGCCCCGACGTGCTGGTTGACATCAACGACCTGCCGCTCCACCGGGTCGAGGACCTGCCGGACGGCGGCCTGCGCATCGGCGCGCTGGCGCGGATGAGCGACGTCGCCGAGGCGGCGGGGGTGGTGGAGCGGTTCCCGGTCGTCTCCCAGGCGCTGCTGCTGGGCGCCTCGGCGCAACTGCGGAACATGGCCTCGATGGGCGGCAACCTGTGCCAGCGGGTCCGGTGCGGCTATTACCGCGACGCGGTCTCGCCGTGCAACAAGCGCGATCCTGGCAGCGGCTGCGCGGCCATGGACGGCATCCACCGCGGGCACGCCGTGCTCGGCACCAGTGACGCGTGCATCGCCACCCACCCGTCCGACGTGGCGGTCGCGCTGGTCGCCCTGGACGCGGTGGTGCACACCCGGGGCCCGGCCGGCGAGCGGACCATCGCGATCGACGACTTCTTCCTGCTTCCCGGAAGCACACCGGAGCGCGAGCACCCGCTGGAGCACGGCGAACTGATCACCTCGATCGAGGTCCCCGCGCTGCCGACGGCCCGCCGGTCGGTCTACCTGAAGGTCCGCGACCGCGCGTCGTACGAGTTCGCGCTCGTCTCCGTCGCGGCGGCGGTGGACGTCCGGGACGGGATCCTCGCCGAGGTCCGCCTGGCGCTCGGCGGGGTCGCGACCAAGCCGTGGCGGGCGCGGGCGGCCGAGCGGAGCCTCACCGGCGGGCCGGCGGCGTCCGAGGCGTTCGCCGAGGCCGCCGCGCACGAGATGGCGGCGGCCGTGCCGCGGCCCCTGAACTCCTTCAAGGTCGAGCTGGCGCGGCGGACGATCGTCCGCGCGCTGGCGGTGCTCACGGACGGGGACGAGCGATGAGCGCATCCATCGGGCAGGAGGCCGTCCGCGTCGACGGCCCGGAGAAGGTCACCGGCACCGCCCGGTACTCGGGGGAGATCTCGCCGCCCGGCCTGGTGCACGCCCGGATCGTCGGCGCCCGCGTGGCCAGTGGCCGGGTGACCTCGATCGACACCGCTGCGGCGGAGCGCGCCGGCGGCGTCCTCGCGGTCCTGACGCACCACGACCTGCCGAAGGTCGGCCACGTGCCGCTGGTGCCGTCACTGATGGGCGGGCCGGCGCCGGGAGAGACCTTCTTCCCGATGCAGGACGACACGGTGCACTACGCGGGCCAGCCGGTGGCGATCGTGGTGGCCGGCACGCTGGAGCAGGCCCAGTACGCCGCCGCGCTCGTCGAGGTCGCCTACGCCGAGGCGCCGTCGGTGACCACCGTCGAGCAGGGCCGCGCGGACGCCTACGAGCCGGAGATGATCTTCGGTGGCTTCCTGCCCGCGCGGTCGCGCCGCGGGGACGTCGAGGCCGGGCTGGCCGAGGCGGATGTGCACGTCGACGCCGAGTTCCGGTTCGCCGCCAACCACCACAACGCGCTGGAGGCGCTGACCACCACGGCCGTCTGGGAGGGCGACCGCCTGACGCTGTACGACTCCTGCCAGGGCATCAAGGCCGTGCAGCTGACCGTCGCCGCCCTCCTGGGCATGTCCCCGTCCAAGATCAGGGTGCTGACGCGGTTCGTGGGCGGCGCGTTCGGGTCCAAGGCGATGGTCTGGCCGCACGTGGCCCTCACCGCGCTGGCCGCCCGGCACGTGCGCCGGCCGGTGCGCCTGGTGGTGCCGCGGGAGCAGATGTTCACCTCGTGCGGGCACCGCGAGGAGCAGGAGCAGCACGTCCGGCTCGGGGCGCGGCGCGACGGCACCCTCACCGCGATCTCGCACCGCAAGATCTCCGTGACCTCGCCGTTCGACGACTGGGCCGAGCCCGCGTTCGGCGTGTCCTCCCGGCTGTACGCCTGCCCGGCCTTCGAGGGCGCGCACCGGCTGGTGCGCGGCAACACGATGACGCCCACGTTCACCCGCGGGCCGGGCGAGGCCGCCGGGGTGTTCAGCCTCGAATGCGCGATGGACGAGCTCGCCGCCCGGCTCGGCGTCGACCCGGTCGAGCTGCGGCTGCGCAACCTCACGGGCGTCGACCCCGAGACCGGCCATCCCTGGTCCAGCGGCGGTTTCGCCGACTGCCTGCGGCGGGGAGCGGAGCGGTTCGGCTGGGCGGGACGCGATCCCGCGCCCGGAACCCGCCGCGAAGGGAATCTGCTGATCGGGACCGGCATGGCCGCCGCCGGGTACCCCGTGGCGTTCTTCATGCGCACCCAGCGGGCCCGCGCCCGCCTGTACTCCGACTGCACCGCCGTCGTGTCCACCGCCGTCCAGGAGTTCGGCACCGGCATGACCACGGTGCTGACCCAGGTCGCCGCCGACGGGCTCGGCGTCGACCCGCACGACGTGCGCCTGGAGTTCGGCGACACCGACCTGCCGACCGCCGGGTCCCCGGTGGGGTCCAACGGCGCGATGATGGTCGGCGCCGCGGTGCACGACGCCGCGGCGGCGATCCGCGACCAGATGATCGCCATGGCCGCCGGCGACCCGGAGTCGCCGCTGCACGGCGCCGATCCGGGCCGCGTCACCGTCACCGGCGGGCGGATGACGCTCGCCGGGGACCCCGCGGCGCACGAGACCTACGGCGACCTGATGTCCCGCCACCTCATGAACGACACCGAGGCCCTCGGCAGCTGGGACCCGCCGCCGCTGGACACCCCGTACGGGCTGCTCACCTTCGGTGCCCAGTTCGCCGAGGTCGCGGTCGACGCCGACCTCGGCCTGGTCAGGGTGCGGCGCATGGCGGGGGCGTTCGCGCCCGGCCGCGTCCTCAACCCGAGGACGGCCCGCGGCCAGCTCGTGGGAGGCATGCTGTGGGGCATGAGCCAGGCGCTGCTCGAAGGCACCCGCATGGACCCGGGCCTCGGCCGCTGGGCCAACGCGAGCCTCGGCGACTACCTCGTCCCGGTGAACGCCGACGCGCCCGACATTGACATCGAGCTGATCGAGGTCGAGGACCGCGTCACCGGCCCGCTCGGCGTCAAGGGCGTCGGCGAGATCGGCCAGGTGGGCTCGGCCGCGGCCATCGCCAACGCCGTCCACCACGCGACCGGCCACCGCGTCCGCGAGCTGCCGATCGCCCCCGAGCACCTGCTGCTCCACCTGCCCGCACCCGCCTGACCGACCGCGTCCGGAGGATCCCATGCTGATCGGTGACATCGACGTCCATCCCCTGACCGACGGCACCTTCCGCGCCTCGCCCGCCTACTTCGGCGAGCACGTCCGCGCCGAAGGGCACGAGGACCTGTTCTCCCGCGACGCGATGGCCTGGCTGCCCATCGGGTGCTTCCTCGTGCGGACCGGTGACCGGACGATCCTCGTCGACGCCGGCATGGGCCCCGAGATGCGCGACGACGGCCCCCGCAGGTTCCTCGTCGGCGGCCAGTTGCTGCTCGGCCTGCGCGCCGTGGGCGTCAGCCCCGCCGACATCACCGACGTCGTGTGCACCCATCTGCACTCCGACCACTGCGGCTGGCTCTTCGACCGGAACGCCGATCCGATCTTCACCCGCGCCGCCGTCTGGTTCGGCGCCCGCGACTGGGACCACTTCGTCACCGACCCGGACGTGTGGATGTTCGACCACATCCGGCGCGGGTTCCGCGCCGCGTCCGAAGGGCAGGGCGACCGCCTGCGGCCGGTCGGCGACGACACCACCATCGCGCCCGGCGTCACGGTGACCATGACACCCGGGCACACGCCCGGGCATCTCAGCGTCATCGTCGCCTCCGGGGGCCGCCGCGCGCTGCTCCTCGGCGACGCGATCATCTGCCCGGTCCAGCTCGACGAGCCCACCTGGCAGTCGATCGGCGACGTCGACCCCGAGCTCGCGAAACGGATCCGCGAGCGGCTGTTCCGCGAGCTGGAGGACGAGGCGACCGTCGGCGCCGGAGCGCACTTCCCGGAACTCCAGTTCGGCCGCGTCCTGGCCGGAGAGGGGAGACGCTGGTTCACCTGACGCGTCACGCTCGGGCGCGGTCCGGACCAGCGCCGCTTCGAGGTACGTTGCCTGACCGGTCAGTGCTTGACCGCGACTCCGCCGTACATGGCGATGTCCTTGTCCGAGATGGGCCGGGACAGGGTGCCGTCGGGACGCCACTTGTGGATCTGCACCACGCCGGGCTCCTCCAGATCCAGCCCGTCGAAGAAGCGCAGGGCCTGCTCGTGGCTGCGCCAGCGCAGGGTCTCCCCGTGCGCGTGGTAGGTCCGCTGGACCTCGGCCAGCACGTCGCGGTCGAAGTCGTCGGTGGCGATGGCGAGCCCGACCCAGCTTCCCGACGGGAGCCGGTCCACCAGGTCGCGGACGACGCGGTACGCCTCGTCGTCGTCCTCGATGAAGTGGACCACGGCGATCACGGTCAGCCCGATCGGCTGGGTGAGGTCCAGGGTGGAGTGCAGCTCGGGGGCATCGAAGATGCGCTCCGGCTCGCGCATGTCCGCCTGGACGTAGGCGGTCCGGCCTGCGGGAGTGCTCTGCATCAGCGCCCGCGCGTGGATCAGGACGATCGGGTCGTTGTCGACGTACACGACCCGGGAATCGGGCGCCTTCTCCTGGACGACCTCGTGGAGATTGGGGGAGGTCGGGATACCGGTGCCGATGTCGAGAAACTGCCGGATACCCTTCTCGACCGCCATATAGCGTGCGACGCGGTGCATGAACGAACGGTTGGCTTGCATGTGCACCCGGAGTGCGGGCCACACTCTCAGCGTCTCGTCTCCCGCCGCGCGGTCGGCCTCGTAATGGTCCTTGCCGCCGAGGATGTAGTCGTAGATCCGTGCGCCGTGGGCCCGGCCGGTCTCCAGGTCCACCGAATTCCGATCCACTCCGCCGGTGTCAGCCACGCCGCAGCCTCGATCCATTGTCTGTACAGACTTGTCTTGTCAACAAGAGAACCGTGGATCATCGTACATTTCACATCACGAAAACGGCGGCGACCTCCGATAACAATGGAATTGCGTGCGGGCTCGTCACCTGCGGCGATAACAGGCCGCGGTCATGTCGGCACGCGGCGGGTCGGCGTGAAGCGGACGGGCATGGATTCGTAGCCGGAGACGAAGTTGGCGGGCCGCTGGGCGGGCTCGGCGGCTTCGAGCGGCTCCAGATCGGGCAGGCGGGCCAGGAGCCTGCCGAACATGACCTGCAGTTCGAGGCGGGCCAGGCTGTTGCCCAGGCAGAAGTGCGGGCCGTTGCCGAAGGCCAGGTGCTCGTTCGGATGCCGGGCGATGTCGAAGGCGTCGGGATCGGTGAACACCGCGCGGTCCCGGTTGGCGGACGGATAGAGCAGCAGGAGGGTGTCGCCCTCCGCGACGGCGCGGCCGTCGAGCACCGTGTCGCGGGTGGCGGTGCGGGCCATGTTCTTGATCGGGGACACCCAGCGCAGCATCTCCTCCACGGCGGCGGGGATGAGGGACGGGTCCTCGGTCAGCGCGCGGCGCTGCTCCGGGTGCCGGAACAGCTGCCACATCCCGCCGGAGATGACGTGCCGGGTCGTCTCGTCCCCGCCGATGAGGATCAGCAGGGACTCCTGGAGCAGCGACTCGTGGTCCAGCCGCTGCCCGTCGACGGTCGCGTGGGTGAGCGCGCTGATGAGGTCGTCGCGGGGGCAGGCCCGGCGGTCGGCCACGACGGCGGAGGCGTACTCGTTGAACCCGGCGAACGCCTCGGCGGCCCGGGCGAGCAGCGCGGGGTCGTCGCCGCCGGTCAGCGCCCTGAGCATGTCGTCGGACCAGGCCAGCAGCGTCTGGCGGTCCCGCGCCGCGAACCCGAGGGCGTCGCCGATCACGATCAGCGGGAGCTGGGCCGCCAGGTCGGCGACGAAGTCGCATTCGCCGCGCTCGCAGACCCGGTCGATGATCTCGTCGCAGATCCGTTCGAGGTACGCGCGCCTGCTGGCGACCCGCCGCGGCGTGAACCCGGCGCTGACCAGCTTGCGCCGCAGCTTGTGCTCGGGATCGTCCATGTCGATCATCATCGGCAGCGGGCCGTTGTCCGGGCGGATGCCCTGCCCGTTGCAGAACAGCTCGGGATGGCGGGAGACGTACTTGACCGCCGCATAGGTCGAGATCCCCCAGACCTCGGCGCTGGGGTCCCAGTAGACGGGCGCGTTGTCCCTGATCCAGCGGAGCTCGGCGTGCGGGTCGCGGCCCCAGAACTCACCGCTGATCAGGTTGATCGTGTCGTTGACCGGCTGGTCGGACCGGGATGCGGGCGCGGAGCGCATGAGCGGTTCCCTTCCTCCGGGGGCCCGTGCTCGGACGGGTCGGAGGCCGACGTCGCGCCGCATCGGCCGTGCGGATGCCGGGCAGGCATCCGTACGACAGTACATAACCACTTACTCCTTCGGGAGGCCCTACGCCGTCCCCGACCAGGACCGGCGCCGGAGGGCTTCGCCCACGATGTGCTCGGCGATGGCGAGCGCCGACGTGGCGCCCGGGGACGGCGCGTTGCGCACGTGCACGATGTGCTCCGTTCCCGAGATGACGAAGTCGTCGACCAGGCCGCCGCGGGCGTCCATGGCCTGCGCGCGGATGCCCCGCGGCCCGCGGGCGACGGCGCCGGAGGGGAGGGCGGGGACGTACTTGCGCGCCTCGGCGACGAACTGCCGCGAGCTGAGGGCGGTCCGCGCCTCGCGGACGGCCGCCGGAAGGTTGCGGGCCGCGAACCTCCAGAAGCCCGGGAACCCGACGGCGTCGCGCACGTCCGCGGGGACGGGCCGCCCGCCCTCGTAGGACTCGCGGCCGAGCGACAGGAAGGCGTTCGGGCCGAGCATGACGGCCCCGTCGATCCGCTTGGTGAGGTGCACCCCGAGGAAGGGATACCGGGGGTCGGGCACGGGATAGATGAGCCCGTTGACGAGGTGGCGCGTGCTCGCGTCCAGCAGGAAGTAGTCGCCGTAGAACGGCACGATCCGCGGCTCGGCCGGTTCCCCGGCCGCCCGTGCCAGCCGGTCGGACGCGAGGCCCGCGCACGCGATCACGAGGTCGAACTCCTCGGTGCCCTGTCCCGCCGTGAGGCGGACCGCCCGCCCGCGCTGCTCCAGCCCGGTCACCCGCTCGCCCAGCCGGACCGAGCCGCCGGCCGCGCGGAAGTCCGCCGCCAGCGCGACCGTCAGCGCCACGTAGTCGACGATCGCGGTGCGCGGCGAGTGCAGCGCCCGGATCCCGCGGGCGTGCGGCTCCAGCTCGGTGATCTCGTCACCGCCGATCAGGCGGACCCCGGGGACGCCGTTGGCGACGGCGCGGGCGTGGATGGCGTCCAGGCGGGGCAGCTCCCGCTCGCCGAGCGCAACGACGATCTTGCCGCACTCCTCGTAGGGGACGCCGTGTTCCCGCACGGCCTCGCGCAGCAGCTCGACTCCGCGCAGGCACAGGGTGGCCTTGAGGCTTCCGGGCTCGTAGTAGAGGCCGGCGTGCACGACACCGCTGTTGTGCCCGGTCTGGTGGGCGGCCAGCCGGTCCTCCTTCTCGAACAGGGTGACGTCGACGTCGTCGGCCCGCCGGGCGAGATGGCGGGCGACCGACACCCCGACGATGCCGCCGCCGACGACCGCCGCGCGCTTCCTGATGCGGCTCACCGCCGTCCCATCTCCAGAACGCCGTCCACGCGCCGAGGCACGGACCAGGGGTTGTCCGGCCGCAACGGCGGAGGCAGCGCCCTCTCGGGAGTTCCCTGGTAGGTCACGGGACGGGTGAACCGGTCGAGGGCCGCCGCGCCGATCGAGGTGGAGGCCGGCGCCGTGGTGGCCGGCCACGGTCCGCCGTGCTGCTGCCCCCACGCGGTGGCGACGCCGGTGGGCCACCCGTCCACCACGACCCGCCCGACCAGAGGGGTGAGCGCGTCGAGCAGGCAGGGGATGTCGGGGTCCTGCTCGCCGCCCGACATGATCCCGGCCGCCAGGGCGCCCTGGAGGCCGGGCAGTACCGAAAGCAGCTCTGCCATGTCCTGATACTCCACCACCAGGGCGACCGGTCCGAAGCACTCCTCAAGGAGGCGGCTGCTCGGACGCACCGCGCCGATCGGGGCGCAGAGCAGGGTCGCCTCCACCGACCAGCCGCGGCCGGGACCGGCCACCCGGGCGACGACGGTCGCCCCGTCCTCGACCAGGTCGGCCGTCCCGGCGGCGGCCGAGGAGGCGATCTGCTCGGTCAGGCTCCACGCCTGGGGTGCGGAACGTTCCAGCGCACGTCCCGCGGCGGCGGCGAACCCCGATCCGGACGGCGCGAAGAGCAGCCCCGGCTTCGTGCAGAACTGGCCGGCGCCGCCGGTGAACGCGCTCACGAACCCTTCGGCGACCTCGCCGGTGCCCGCGACGCCGACGGGGGTGAGGACGACCGGGTTCACGGTGCCCATCTCGGCGTACACGGGGATCACGACGTCGCGCTCGTTGGCCAGCCGCCAGAGGTGCTGGCCACCCTGCTGCGACCCCGTGAACGCGACCGCGGCCGTGTGGGGCGAGCGCACCAGCATGACTCCGGACTCGAAGCCGGTGACGAGTGCGAAGGCGCCGTCCGGCGCACCGGCCCGCTCCAGGGCGCGCAGGGCGAGATCGGCGAGCCGCGCGCTGAGTGCGGGGTGCGCCGGATGGCCCTTCACCACCACGGGGCACCCGGCCGCGAGGGCGGAGGCGGTGTCGTTGCCCAGGACGCCGAAGGCCAGCGGGAAGTTGCTGGCGCCGAACACCGCGACGGGGCCGAGCGGGACCCGCACGCGGGCCAGGCTCGGCCGGGCCGCCGTCGCGCGGTCGACCGTCACCGCGAGGTAGGAGCCCTCGACGGCGACATCACCGTAGAACCGGAGCTGGCCCGCGGTGCGCGCCAGCTCGGCGGCGAGGCGGGTCTCGCCCAGCGCCGTCTCCCGGTCGGCGAGAGCGACCACCCTCCGGGCGGCGCGGGCGTTCGACGGCGTTCAGGTCCTCGACGAGCCCGTGGCCGTCACCGTCGAGGACGGCGTGATCGTGAGCGTCGAGACCGGACCGGGCGCGGCGGGACGGCCGGTCGACGTCGACCTCGGCGACTGCACGCTGCTGCCGGGGCTCATCGACACCCACACGCACCTGGTGTGGGACGCCTCCGCCGCTCCCCAGGACCGGGTCGCGCTGGAGACACCGGAGCGGACGGTCCTGCGCGCCGCCGCGCACGCCATGCGGCACCTGCGGGCGGGCGAGACCACCGTCCGGGACCTCGGGGCGACCGGCGCCCTCTCCGTGCCGCTGGCCCAGGCCATCGCGGACGGGGACGTGCCGGGGCCGCGCGTCGTCCCGTCCGGCCGCGCGATCGCCATGACCGGCGGTCACGGCTGGTCCCTCTGCCACGAGGCCGATGGCCCGGACGCGGTGCGCGCCGCCGTCCGGTCCGAGATCAAGGGCGGTGCCCGCGCCATCAAGCTCATCGCGTCCGGCGGGGTGTACGGGGAGCACGAGCGGCCCGAGGAGCCCCAGCTGTCGCGCGCCGAGGTCGAGGTCGCCGTCGAGGAGGCGCACAAGGCGGGGTGCCGCGTGGCGGCGCACGCGTACTCGCCCGAGGTGATCGGCATGCTGCTCGACGTGGGCGTCGACAGCATCGAGCACGGATCGCTGCTGGACGCGCCCACCGCGGAGCGGATGCGGGAGCAGGGGGTCGCCCTCGTCCCGACCCTGTGCGTCTTCGACGCGATCCACGGCGCCTACGCGGACCGGCCCGGCTCGCCCATCGCGGCCAAGGCCGCGGAGATCCGGTCGAAGGCCCTGGCGGCCTGCCGCGTCGCCGCCGAGAACGGCGTCACGATCGCGGTCGGCACCGACTCCGGCGCCCCGGGGAACCCGCACGGATCCGTGGCCCAGGAGATGCGGCTGATGGTCGAGGCCGGCCTGTCGCCGGCCGAGGCGCTGCACGCGGCGACGGGCGCAGCCGCCGAGGTGGTCAGGCTCGCCGACACCGCCGGCCGGCTGGCCAAGGGGCGTCCCGCCGACCTCGTGGCCTACCGGGGCGACCCGGCGGCGGAGGTCGAGGCCGTCCGCGACGTGGCGCTGGTGATGCTCGGCGGACGGGTCCTCGACGATGCGTGATCTTCGGAAGGGGCGTGGACATGGACGCTGAGGTCGCGGTCATCGGCGTCGGGACGATGGGCGGCATGGCCCTGTGGCGGCTCGCCGAGCTGGGCGTGGAGGCCATCGGGTTCGAGCGGTACGCGCCCGGGCACGACCTGGGCGCCGCGGGCGGGAACACCCGGCTGTTCCGCCTCGCCTACATGGAAGGCGCCCACTACGTCCCGCTGCTGAAGCAGGCCCTCGGGTTGTGGGGGGAGCTGTCGGAGGTGTCGGCGACCAACCTCCTGGTCCAGTGCGGCGGCCTGAACATCGGCCGCCGCGAGGACCCGTCGATGCGGCAGGTCGCCGAGTCGGCGAGGGCCCACGGCCTGAAGCTGCTGCCCCTCGGGCGGGCGGAGATGGCCGACCGGTACCCGCAGCACGTCCTCACCGAGGACGATATGGCCTACTTCGACCCCGAGGCGGGATTCCTCCGGAGCGAGCAGGCGGTGGTCGCGGCGGCGGACCGGGCGGAGTCGCTGGGCGCCCGGATCCTCCGCCACCACCGGGTGGAGCGCGTCGAGCCGCGGCGCGACGGCGTCGTGATCGAGGCGGCGGGATCGACCTGGACGGTCCGCACCGCGATCCTCGCCCTGGGCTCGTGGGCTCCGCCGTGGCTGCCGCCGGAGCTGGCACGTCACCTGCGTCCGAAAAGGGTCTTGCTGTCCTGGTTCGCTCCGGCGTACGTTCCGGACTTCGAGCCCGAGGTGTTCCCCGTCTTCACTCGCCGGAGCGGGAGCGACTTCATCTATGGCGCTCCGACCGCGGATCACGCGTCCGTCAAGGTGTGCGGGATCAGGCCGTCGGACATCGACGACCCGGACACCTTCGAACGTCGCCACGAACCGGACGAACTCGCGAGCATGGCGGAACTGCTGACCCGCCACGTCACGGGCCTGCATGCGCATCCCGTGAGGTCGGCCGGCTTCACCGACCTCTACTCCAGTGACGGCCACGGCATCACCGGCCGCCACCCGCGGATCCCGAACGTCGTGCTCGCCGGAGGCTACTCCGGACGCGGCTTCAAGCTCGCCCCGGCCGTCGGGGACGCCGTCGCGCGCCTCGCGACCGGCGAGACCGTCCCGGAGATCGCGTTCATGGCCCCCGACCGCTTCGCCGGGGGCCGGCGGTGACCGACGCGACCGGAGAGATCGCCCGGTTCGTCGCCGCGACGCGATACCGGGACCTCGACGCCGCCACGGTCGAGCACCTGAAACGGCTCGTCCTGGACGGGATCGCCAACGCCGTGGGCGGTCTGCGGACGGCGGCATCCCGGATCCAGGACGGCGTCGTCTCCGGTCTCGGCTCCGAGCGGGCGACGTTCCTCCATCCCGGGGCCACGGCCATCGCGCCGTCGCTGGCCCTGGGGGAGAAGCTGTCCGCCCACGGACGCGACGTCTTGGCGGCGGTGGCGGTCGGGTACGAGGTCCCGATCCGGGTGGCCGAGGCCGCCTTCCCGAGTCCGGAACGGCTCGGCGAGGTCTGGGGGTTCGCCCCCTGATGCTCAGGCGGGCTTGGCGGGGATGCGGACGCCCTTGCTGAGGGCGGCGTCGTGGAGGACCACGGAGACCGGCCGCACCGAGGTGCCGATATCGAAGATCAGCAGGCCGGAGAACCTGGCCCCCGGAGACATCACCTTCGCCGAGGAGGTGTTGCGCACATCGGCGACGTTGCCCTGGATCATCGCCCGGGGGGTGTAGGACGCCTCACCGGTGTCGAGGAGCTTCTGCTCCTTCCGGGAGAGTGTGCGGGTCTTGGTCCCGGTGTTGGTCACCGTGATCTTGACGCGGCACAGCTTGTTGCCGGTCAGGGGCCGCATGCCGCGCACGGAGACACCGCAGGTGACCCCCGACGCCACGAAGGTGAACTGGCCGTCCTTGGCGGGCTTGTTCTGCTGGCCGTCGACGGGCTGGAAGTAGCGGTAGGCCACCACCACCGCGGTGACGGCCATCCCGGCCACCACCAGGACGGCGATCAGGCAGCCCAGGCAGCCCCGGCCACGCCGGCGCGGCGGGGGCGCCGGGGCCGCCACCGGAGGTTGCGCCCACGGGCCCGGAGGGGGCGGCGGCGGCGGGGCCGGTTCGTAGGCCCGCGTCGGCGCCCGGACGCCCTGCGGCGGGGACGGCGGGATCCAGGGCGGGGGCAGCGCCTCGGCCTGCCAGGTCCGGGTCAGCTCGGCGTTGACGGCGGCCTGGGCCGCGCTGGGCGACTCCGGGGGCGCCGCGCCCCCGGACACCAGTTCCAGCAGCAACTCCTGGGCTTCCGGACGGTGCGCGGGGTCGGGGTTCAGTGCGCGCTCGACCAGCGCCCGCAGCGGCTCGGCCAGGCCCATCAGGTCGTGCTCGCCGTTCTCGGCGCGGGCCGCCATCGTCATGACCGTGCCCGTGCCGTGCGGGTGGCGTCCGGTTCCGGCGAAGGCCACCAGGCACCCCCACGCGAAGACGTCGGCCGCCGTGGACACCTCGCCCTGCAGCACCTGCTCGGGCGCCATCCACCCCGGGGTGCCGACGACGAACCCCGCCTGGGTGTGGCCGGACGCCGCGTCGGCGGCCCGGGCGATACCGAAGTCGATCACCCGCGGGCCCGACACCGACAGCATCACGTTGGGCGGCTTGAGGTCCCGGTGGACCAGCCCGGCCGCGTGGATCGCGGTCAGCGCCGCCGCCACGCCCACCGCGACGCCGTTCAGGGTGCCGTCCGGCAGCGGCCCGCCGGCCTCGATGTACTCGTCCAGCGGGGTGCCGTCCACGTACTCGGTCACCAGGTACGGGCGCCCGCCGTCCTCGCCGTGGTCCAGCACCTTCGCCGTGCAGAACGAGGCCACCCGCTGGGCGTTGCTCACCTCGTCCCGGAAGCGGGCCCGGAAGCCGTTGTCGGACGCCAGCTCCGAGCGGATCACCTTGATCGCGACGTACCGCCCGCCGCCGTCCCGGCCCAGGTAGACGGCACCCATGCCGCCCTCGCCCAGCCGTCCGACCAGCGCGTACGTCCCGATGGCGGTCGGATCGCCGGGCCGGAGCGGCTCGCTCCTGCTGGGCAGTTGCGTCCGCCGTGTCTGCTCCTGCACAGGGCGAACCCTTCTCTGGCGTACGAATCAGGCGACCGGCCTGAGGTAAACCTATCCAACTCTTGGCAACCCAGAAGGCCACGAACGACCGAAAACGCCGCCCACACGTCGTCAGCTTGCGGGCACTGTCGCGCACTCCCGGCGGAACTGGCGGGGTGAAAGGCCGTATGAGCTGCGGAATGCCTGGCTGAAATGCGCGGCGCTGGTGAATCCCCATCGTGCGGCGATCGCGTGGATGGGGCGGGCGGCCAGCCGAGGGTCGGCAAGGTCACGGCGGCATCGCTCCAGGCGGCGCTCGCGTATCCAGGCGGCGACGGTGTGCCCTTCTTGCTGGAACAGCTTGTGCAGGTAGCGCAGGGAGATGTGGTGCGCCGCGGCGATCGATGCGGGGGTCAGGTTCCGGTCGCCCAGGTTCGTTTGGACGAAGGCATGGATCTGCGCCACCAGCGAACTGTGACGACAGCGCACCGATACCGCGGCCGCTCCCGCCGGGACCGCGGCAGTACTGATCACATCCATGATCACTCCACAGCGTTGACAAGCCGGGGTTGAATCACGATTTTCCGCTGTCAGAGGCGCCAAGGACAGGACAGTGCCGGGGCATTTACCGAACTTCGGGCGATCCGCCGGGCGGCCGAGGACGACCCCCGAGATCGCTGCACGCCCAGGTCATCGGCGCCGCCGACCCTGCCGAACGCCACGCGGGGCGTCCTGGACAGGTGCGCTGCTGCCTCTCCCTACGGGACGGCGGGAGATGGTGGGGCGGAGAGGAGGAGGTACTGGACGAGAGACCGGAGCACTCCTATCGCGGCCTGGGTTTCTCGTGCGTCGAAGCAGACGACCGGTATCCGCTCGTCGAGCCCTAGTGTCCTGCGCCTGAAATTCGTTGAAGAAGTGTAGTTTGGGGCTTATGGTGCGCAAGGGTCGGCCGGTGGCCGAGGTGACGCTGACCGATGAGGAGCGCGAGACGCTGGTGCGCTGGGCGCGGCGGGCCAAGTCGTCGCAGGCGCTGGCGCAGCGGTGCCGGATCGTGTTGGGCTGTGCGGACGGCAAGACGAACCAGGAAGTGGCCGCCGAGCTGGGGATCTGGCCGCAGACGGTGGGTAAGTGGCGGCGCCGGTTCGTCGAGCGGCGGTTGGAGGGCTTGGCGGACGAGCCACGGCCGGGTGCCCCGCGGAAGATCACCGACGAGCAGGTCGAGCAGGTCGTGGTGGCCACGCTGGAGCGGACGCCGGCCGGGGCGACGCACTGGTCCCGGGCGTCGATGGCGGCCGAGAGCGG
>NZ_JBDPLY010000038.1:0-73311 GCF_039871695.1 Actinomadura sp. B10D3 | reverse complement strand
GGCCCAGGTGTCGAGTTGCTGGAGGTCCTTGCAGTTGGTGATGCGCTGGCGGAGGTCGTCGTCGATGGTGAAGCCGCGCGCTTCTAGGACGACGAGGAGCACCTTGATCTCCCCTTTGGCTTCGCCCCTGGCTTCGCCTTCGGCTATGTGTTTCAGGGCGAAGTCGCTTTTCCACTCGTAGGTGCCGGCTTGCATGATCTCCTCCAGGCAGTCTCGTGCGGCTTCGGAGAGCTGTGACCGCACGTAGTCATGGTACAACTCGCCCTTGTCGCGGTCCGTGACCTCCAGCGCCTCGGCGAAGGCCGTGAGGACGGCTTTGCGGTCCGGGCCGTCGGCGTTGGCGATGGTGCTCAGGATCGTCAGTTCCGGGAGCGAGCGGGCCTTGTTCAGGTCGGTGACGGCGGGAGCCTTCGTGAGGTCCAGTACCCAGGGCCGCAGGACCCAGCCCTCGTGTCCGCTCTCGATGGGTTCCTGGCACCAGGCGGCCGTTCGCCTGTTCGGGCACAGAACGAGGAGCGTGACCGGGCACTTGCGCCGGGCGCGGAGTGTGGACAGGTAGACCGGCCAGCTGAAGCGTTTGCGCTCGTCCGGCTTGCGTTGGACCTCTACGACGATCGCGAGGTCCGGGCGGTGGGGGTCACCCAGGAGGACGGTCGAGTCGCACCGGTATTCGGTGGGGTTGCAGTCGGTGAGTGACTCCGATCCGTGGGAGATCTGTTCGTATTCGGGGGGTTTGATGCCGGAAACCAGCTGGAGGAGTTCCGGGGCCAGCGCGGGCTCGTTCCGGATCAGTTCCAGCGGCACCTCGTGATCTACAGATGGCACGCGGCGGACGTTATCGGTGTTCGAGCGACCGCGGAGGGTGAAAGTCGTTACGCGGGGTAATAGGGAGGTTGTCGCTTGAGTCGCGATGGTTTGAGGTGGGGCTATTTGTCCTTCGGTGATCAGGGGTGGTGCTCGGAATTGTCGTTCGGTGAGTGTTTTTTGGGTGATGATGCGGGGGGATGGGGTGGTGGGTTACCTTTTAGCGGAGCCATTCTTGGTGGTCTGAGGGGAGGGGTTCATGACGGGGACCCTCGCCGGGCGGGGGGCGATTCCGCCACAGGTCATCGCCATTCTGAGTGCCGAGCTGCCGTCGCTGGCCGAAGAGATCATCGCCGAGGTGCGGCGGTCGGTGCCGGAGTACGGGCGGCAGGACGGGGTGTCCAAGCCGCCCGCGTTCCGGATCACGGTCGAGCAGGCCATGGCGGCGTTCGTCGACCAGATGTCGGGGGGTGGGGACGGCACCGAGCGGCGGGATGAGCTGTGCCGGGAGCTCGGCCGGAGTGAGGCCTACCAGGGGCGGACGCTGGACGCGTTGCAGGCCGCGTACCGGGTCGGGGTGCAGGTCGCGTGGCGGCGGGTGGCGAACGTCGCGCGGGAGAAGCGGCTGCCGGCCGGGGTCATGACGCGGCTGGCCGACGCGCTGTTCGCCTACATCGACGAGCTGGCGTCCCTGTCGGTCGAGGGCTACCTGGAGGTGCGGTCGTCGGCCGACGAGCTGCCCGGCGACCACCGGCGGCTGCTGCGGCTGGTGCTGGGACCGGGTGTGGCGAGCGGCGCGCTGGCGGAGTCGGCGGCGGCGGTGGGGTGGGAGGTGCCGGGGTCGGTGACGATGGTCGCGATACCGGCCGGGGCGCGGTGCGTCCGGGAGGCGCTGGACGAGGACGTGCTCGCCGACCTCGCCGATGCCGAGCCTCATTTGCTGCTCCCTGGAGCGTTCGACGCGGAGCGTGCCGCGATGCTCGATCGGGCCCTGCCGGATCGCCGGGCCGCGGTGGGGCTGGGGGTGCCGTTGGCGGAGGCCGGCGACTCGCTGCGGTGGGCGCGGCAGGCCCTGGCTCTGGTGGAGGCGGGCGTCCTGGAGGACGGCGGTCCGACGCTGTGCGAGCGTCACCTGCTGGAGCTGTGGCTGCTGTCGGACAGGGCGCTGCTCGATCAGCTTGCCCGGCGGGAACTGGCCGTGCTGGCGGGAATGACAAGATCACGTCGAATGCGCATGACCGAAACACTCGGCGCGTGGCTGGAGGCGCAGGGGAACGCCGTCGAGGCGGCGCGGATGCTGCGGCTGCATCCGCAGACGATCCGCTATCGGATGCGGCAGATCAGCGAGACGTTCGACGAGCAGTTGGCCGATCCGTCCGCGCGGTTCGTCCTGGACGCGGTGCTGCGGGCGCACCGCTTGCGGGAACGGAGTCCGTCGTTGAGATGAGCTGTCCCTTATTGGACGCCGAGTGTCACTGCAAAGCGACAGTATGGTGATTTTACTTTCTCTTTACATTAAGCCGTAGTTGATCTGATCTAACTTCGTGGTGGTCCGGCTCACAGATCGCGGGGGGTGTGCAGGGGTCCCCCGCTCGGCGCGCCCTCAGCGTCACGCCGTACCGCCGACCGTCCGGGAAGCCGGGTGCCCCCGCCCGGCGAAACGCCAGGACCGCGACGGCGGCGTACTCGGAGGTGTGCCCATGACACGGACTCTGACGCCGGAGCACGCGCAGCGGCGGGCCAGGCTGCCGCGGCGGCTTGCCCTGCTGATGCGGCCGGAGCTGCCCAGTCTCTCCCAGGAGATCATCGAGGAGGTGCGCAGGTCGATCCCGGAGTACGGGCGTCCCCTGCGGGACCCGTACGTGGAGGCGCTGCGGATCGGGGTCGAGCGCGCCCTGATGGACTTCGTCGACCAGGTCGCCAACCCCCACGCCCCGCGCGAGCGCCACCACGAGACCTACCGCCGGCTCGGCCGGTTCGAGGCGCAGGAGGGCCGGACGCTCGACACGCTCCAGGCCGCCCTGCGCATCGGCGCGCAGGTCGCGTGGCGCCGCATCATGAAGGTCGGTCCCCGCCGGCGGGTGTCGCCCGAGGTGATGGCGCAGCTCGCGGACGCGTTGTTCGCCTACATCGACGAGCTGGCCGCGCTCGCGCTGGAGGGCTACATGGACGCGCGGCCGGACGGCGAGGCCGAGGAGCACCGGCGGCGGTTACTCGAACTGCTGCTGCGCCGGGCCGGGGCCCGCGTGCTGGCCGAGGCCGCCGAACGGGCGCGGTGGACGATCCCGGACGAGGTCACCGCCGTTGTGGCCCCGTCGGGCGCACGGTACGTCCGCGGCGCCCTGGACGACGACGTCCTCGCCGACCTCACCGCCACCCAGCCGTTCCTGGTCGTGCCCGGGAGGCCGACTCCGGAGCGGCGGCAGGCCCTGCTCCGCGTCCTGCCCGACGGGCAGCTCGTCACGGGCCTCACCGTGCCGATCACCGGGGTCGCCGACTCGCTGCGGTGGGCGCGGCAGGCGCTCGGCCTGGTGGAGACGGGGGTGCTCGGGGACGCGCCGGTGACCGACTGCGAGGAGCACCTGGTCACCCTCTGGCTCCTCTCCGACCAGGCCCTCATCGACCAGCTCGCGCACCGTCATCTCGGCGGGATGGACGGCTTCAGCCCCCGCCAGCGCGACCGGCTGCTCGACACGCTGCGGGCCTCGCTGGTGACCCGCGGCACCGCCACCGACATCGCCGGGGAACTCGGCATCCACCCCCAGACCGTCCGGTACCGGATGCGGCAGGTCGAGGGCATCCTCGGCGACCGGCTGGCCGACTCCGAGGCGCGCTTCGCGATCGAGGCCGTGCTGCGCGCAATGCGGCTGCGCGAGCGCGCCTCGCGGGCGGGCGCCGGACGGGACGGCAACGCCCCCGAATAATCAACCGGTGATAATCGCCAATTGTCATCCCGGCGGGAAATGAGCACCTGAAACGGACCTTGACGCGCAGGGTTGATCCGCCGAATCGGCGCATGCTTCCATCCAATTCAGTGCAATTTGGCGGGGAGGTGCGTTCGTTGCGCTCGCGATCGGCTTCGGTCCTGGCCGGGCTCGCCGCGGTGGTGCTCATCGGCACGGTGGGCGTCCATCCGGTCCTCGCGGAGCCGACCCCCGATCCGAGCACGACCGTCACCGAGGAACCGACCGATCCGCCGACGGAGACGCCGACGGATCCGCCGACCGATCCGCCGACCGATCCGCCCACGGACCCGCCGACCGACCCGCCCACGGATCCCCCGACCGATCCGCCGACCGATCCGCCCACGGACCCGCCGACCGACCCGCCCACGGATCCCCCGACCGATCCGCCCACGGATCCGCCGACCGACCCGCCGGACGAGCCGGGCACGCCCGGGACCCCGGTGCTGTCCCTGGGGCTGTCGGTGTCGTCGGCGACGATGCGGCCCGGCGGCTCGGTCACCGCGACCGTGCGGGTGTCGTCGGCGAAGGCGACCGCGACCGGCACCGTCCTGCGCATGTCGGCCGCGGGCGCCGGGGTGAGCCCTCGGACGCAGAATCTCGGCGGCGTCGGAAGCGGCGGGGCGTCGGCGCTCGCGACCGTGCGGGCCCCGTCCACCGCGAAACCCGGGCTGATCACCCTGCGCGCGTCCGTCTCGGCCGCACGGGCCAGGACCGTGTCCCGCACCTACAAGATGATCATCACGGCCCCGTCCGGGGCGCTGCCGCCCGGGATCAGCCCGATGTCGCTGCCGCCCGGGGTCCCGCCGCTGACCACGTCCGGCTTCGACCCGCTCGCGGGCATGACCGGGCCGCAGGTGGCGCTGCCGCCGATCGTGCCGGACACCCCGCAGATCGCGCCGGCCTCCGGGCCGCTCGTCCCGGTGTCGAACCTGCGCGAGCTTCCCGACGAGCGGTTCACCGTCGCGGATCTGGTCGCGCTCCAGGCGGGCTTCGTCGCCGGGCTGGCGGTCGTGGTGACGCTGCTGCTGCTCCGGCTGCGGCTGGCCCGCCGGGCCGGCACCCGCGCCCGGCGGGCGGCACGCCGGCGGCTGCGCGCCGCGGGCTCGCGGCTGGCGGGCAAGCGCCCCACCGCGGCGCGGCTCCGCACGCTCCCGCCGCAGCCCGCCCGCGTCCGCACGGTCCGGCCCGCCTGGCTCCAGGCCGGGCAGGTCCGCGCCGCCCGCCCCTGACGGCGGCGGCGCGGCGGCGTCAGGTCAGCGGGCGAGCCGGATCAGGATGCGGCACACCTCGTCGATGATCTCCGCGGCCTCGTCCTCGTTCTCGGCGGTGGCGATCTCCCGCCCGGCCTCGCCGATCACCGTGGTGAGCACGAGGCTCAGCACCTGCTCGGCGCGTCCGGCGGGCTCTCCGGAGGACGGGCCGCGCAGCAGCTTGGTGTTCTGCGCGATCCAGTGCTGGGCGCGGCTGCGGCGCATCAGCGACGACCCGGCCGGACCCTCGCCGTCGAGGAAGAGCCGGGCCGCCTCCCGCCGCTCCCAGCACACCCGCAGGTAGGCCCGGGCCCCCGCGGTGAACAGCGCGATCGGGTCGGACTCGCCCTCCTTGCGCGCGGCGGACACGGCCTGCGCGGCGCTCGCCTCCTGCTCGGCGCTGAGATCCTCCCACAGCGCCACGTAGAGCCCGGCCTTGCCGCCGTAGTGGTGGTAGAGGCTGCCGACGCTGATGCCGGACCGCTCGACGATCTCGGCGATGCCCGCCGCGGAGTAGCCGCGGTCGGCGAAGACCCCCAGCGCCGCGGTCAGCAGCGCCTGGCGGGTGGCGTCGGCCCGCGCCCACTGGCGGCCGCCGCCCGCCGCGCCGCCGGCCTCCCCGTTCGACCCACCCGCGCCGCCTGCCTGGCGCGCCCTGCTCGTCCGCATGCCTCCATGGTGCCAGCTCGGGCGTGCCGGGACGCGCCCTCGCGCAGGTCCGGCGGGGGTTCAGTACCAGTTGTGCGCCTGCCACCAGTCCCAGGCGCCGCACGGGTCCTTGTAGCGGGCCTTGATGTAGCCGAGGCCCCACGCGATCTGGGTGGGGGAGCTGGTGCGCCAGTCGGCTCCCGCGCTCGCCAGCTTCGAGCCGGGCAGCGCCTGCGGGATGCCGTAGGCGCCGCTGGACGGGTTCTCGGCCCGCTCGTTCCAGCCGCTCTCGTGCATCCAGAGCGTCTCCAGGTCCGGCCAGCAGCGGTCCCAGCCCTTGAGCGCGTTCATCTTCTTGCCGTACGCCTTGTTCTGCTTGGCGCTCGGGTTCATCTTGGCGAGGCGCTCGCGCTCCTGCTGGGCCTTCAGCTTCGCCCGCGCCGCCGCCTCCTTCTTGGCCTTCTCCTTGAGGCGCTTCAGCTCCCGCTGGTGCTCCTGGTAGGCGCGCTTCTTCGCGGCGGCGATCGAGTCGGCCACGATCGGGTCCATGTCGGACGCCGACGTCAGCTTGGCGAGCATGTCGTTGGTCGACAGGCCCGCGGCGGCGGCCTTCGGCGGCTTGGTGCCGTCGTCCACGAAGTCGCCGAGGTCGACCATCGTCAGCGCCCCGCCGAGCGCGCCGATGGCCACGATCATGATGGTGACGTTGCTGGTGAGCACCCGCCGCAGGCGCCCGCGTCCGCGCGGCGCGTCCGGGAGTTCCTCGGGCGATCGGCGCGGCGGTGGCACCCGTGCGGGGCGACGGGTGGAGGGACGTCTGCGCGTGCCGTGACTCTGTGGCATAGGAGAAGACTGCCTTATCGCCCGGGTCTCGTGTCGTCGAAGACCAAGTACGGGGCCGGGACGCCGCACGGTTCACCCATCGGTCTGCACCCGGCCCCGGCCCTGGCCGGGGTTCAAGAGTTCCACATCGCCGGCGGCGAGCCGAGCGGGCTGCAGCGCCTCGAACAGGTCCCGGTGCATGCCGTCGAACGCCGCGAGGGCGCCGCCGGGGGCCTCCAGCGCCAGGCTCACCTCGTTGGCCCGTTCCCGTCCCGCGTCGGTGATCTCCACGAGGGTGGCGCGCCGGTCGCGCGGGTGCCGGGTCCGCCCGACGAGCCCGGCGGCCTCCAGCTGGTCGACGGTGAGCTTCACCGTCGTCGGGTGCATCATCAGGATGCGTCCCAGCGTGCTCAGCCGCGCCCGCCCCTTGACGGAGAGCGCGAGGGTGGTCAGCAGGAAGTAGCCGGTCCGGGTGAGGTCCAGCCGTTTCAGCTCGGTGTCCAGGGCCTTCGTGAGCAGCTGGTTGAGCCGCCCGACCGAGCAGATCGCCAGGAACGGCCACGGATCGCCGCGCAGCCCCTGGTCCTTCCAGCGGTCCCGGACGCCCATGACCAGGGGGTCCACGCCGTCGTCCATGACTTCTTCGATGCCTTGTCGCGCCTTGGTCTGCACCGGCCGATCGTAGCTTCGGACAAAACCAGATGTAAGTACTCGCTTCTTAGACCTTCTTCCAATAGAGTGCCTCAGATCACAGGCGGTGCCGGTGTGCGCTGAAGGGTGCACGGGGTCGCATGTGGTACCGGGCCGGCCGGGGGCGGCGGCGCCAGCGCACGACCTGGCGGCGCCGCGCACGGCGGGTCCCGGGGTTTCGGATGGGCGCCGACGTCCGAGCACAAAGGAGGCTGGAGTGGACCTTCACCAACCCCCCTTGGGGGAGGTCACCGGCTGATGGCCCTGAGCCTGACCAAGGCCCCGGACCTGGCACGCAGACGCGTCGAGCGAGCCCTCGACGAGACCGGACTGCTGTGCGTGACCCTCCTCGAAGGGCTGCGCCGCACCTGGGACCTGCGCCAGTGGTGGGGCGAGTTCATCGAGCAGTGCTGGTTCCTGGCGCGGGTCACCAGCGTGCCGGTGATGCTCATCGCGGTGCCGCTCGGCGCGACCATCTCGCTCCAGGTGGGCGACATCGCCCGGCAGCTCGGCGCGCAGTCCGGCACCGGCGCGCTGCTCACCGCGGCGATGATCCAGCAGGTGGCGCCGCTGGCCGCGGCGCTGCTGGTCTCCGGCGTCGGCGGCTCGGCCATCACCGCCGACATGGGCGCCCGCAACATCCGCGACGAACTCGCGGCCATGGAGGTCATGGGCATCAACCCGATCCACCGCCTGGTCACCCCCCGGCTGTGGGCGGCGAGCATGGTGTCCGGCCTGCTCTGCTCCGTGGTGATCCTCGCGGGCATCGTGGGCGGCTACTACTTCAACGTCATCCAGCAGGGCGTCAGCCCCGGCGCGTTCTTCGACGGCGCCACGACCCTGCTGCAGTTCTCGGACCTGATGATCACCCTGTTCAAGGCGTGGGTGTTCGGGTTCATCGCCGCCGCGGTCGCCTGCTACATGGGCATGAACTGCGACTACGGCCCGGTCGGCGTCGGCCGCGCGGTCAACCGGGCGGTGGTCGTCACCTCGATCGTGGTGTTCGCGACGAACTACATCCTCACCATGATCTACCAGGTCCTGTTCCCCCCGAGGTTCTGATGGTCGCCATATCCCCCGTCCGCAAGCTGGGCCGCGCCGTGAGGGGCCGGACCGCGGGCCTCGCCGCGTCGGCCAACCTGCCGGTGTTCCTCGGCCGGGTCCTCTACCACCTGCTCTTCGACATCGTCATCCGGCGCAAGTACGGCAAGACGCTCGCCAAGCAGGTCAGCGACATCACCGTCGGCGTCGGCGCGCTGGTCATCGGCGGCGGCATGATCTTCGTGATCGCGACGATGTCGCTCGCCACCGGCGCGATGGTCGGCCTGCAGGGCTACCCGGGGCTGGAGCGCATCGGGGCCGAGGCGTTCACCGGGCTGGTCGCGAGCTACTCCAACGTCCGCGAGGTCACCCCGATCATCGCGGGCGTCGCGCTGGTCGCCCAGGTCGGCACCGGGTTCACCGCCGAGATCGGCGCGATGCGGATCTCCGAGGAGATCGACGCGCTGGAGGTCATGGGCATCAACTCGCTGGCCTACCTGGTGTGCACCCGGGTCGCCGCCGGCGTCATCGCGCTGGTGCCGCTGTACCTGGTGTCGCTGTTCATGGCGTTCTTCGCCACCAGGTTCATCACGATCCAGTACTTCGGGCTTTCACCCGGCATCTACGACTACTACTTTCACCTCTACCTGCCGCCGATCGACGTGTTCTACAGCGTGATCAAGGTCGCGGTGTTCGCCTTCATCATCATGTTCATCCACTGCTACCGCGGCTACTACGCGGCGGGCGGACCGGTCGGCGTCGGCGTCGCCGCGGGCCGCGCGATCCGGGAGTCGACCATTCTGATGATCCTGATGAACCTGGTCCTGTCGTACATCTTCTGGGGCCACGGCAGCACAGTGAAGTTGACCGGATGAGCGACGAGACACTCTCCCAGCGCTCCCGGACCCTCTTCGGGCTGGCCGGCGCGGGCGTCATCGCGGCCGCCGCGGCGTTCGTCGCGATCGGGTCCACGCCGTCCCACGCGGGCTCCACGTACTACGACGCGACGTTCGGCAGGGCCGGGCAGGGCCTCGACCCCGGCAAGTCCGAGGTGAAGGTCCGCGGCATCGCGGTCGGGGAGGTCGACGACATCCGGCTGGCCGGCAGCGGCCGGGTCACCGTCCGGATCCGGGTCGACAAGGGCGTCCGGATCGCCGACACGACGGTCGCGACGGTCGAGCCGGTCTCGGTGTTCGGCCCGAAGGACCTCTCCCTCGACCTCGGCGCGCACGAGCTGTCCGGCCCCTTCCTGGAGGACGGCGGCAGGATCGCCAAGACCAACGACCCGAAGGAGCTGTCCGACACCGCCTGGCCCGCCTACAACCTCACCAAGGCGATCAACCCGGACGACGTGGCGACGATCCTGCACACGTTCGGCGCCGGACTGTCCGGGCAGGGGCCGGCGCTCCGCCGGACGATCGAGAACGGCGCGATCGTCGTCGACGCGACCTACCGGGACCGGGCGGCGATCAACGCGCTGCTGAACGACATCAACGGCCTGTCGGGGACGTTCGCCTCCCGCGGCGACACCATCGCCCGCTTCGCCGGCGACTTCAACCAGCTCTCCCGGGTCGTCACCGCCAGGCCCGACAAGGTCTCCCAGCTGCTGGACGAGTCCGCCCGGCTCGGCACGACCCTCGGCACGAACCTGGAGCGGCACGGCGGGAACCTCGGCAAGATCGTCGACACCGGCGGCCAGGTCGTGCGCGTGGTGAACGGCCAGCGCCGCAACGTCCCGGTGCTGATCGACGGATTGAAGGGTTTCTTCGCGCTGCTGTCGCAGATCATCCGCATCCCCGGGCCGGAGGGCACGCTGATCGCGCAGGCCCGCGACGACCTCCCGCTGGACATCTGCCAGATCATCATCGACGTCTGCCCGTCCACGCCCCGGACGACCGCGTTCGACGCGCGGCTGCCCAAGGGCCAGCAGGGCACGCCGGCCGGGAGGAGGCCGTGAGCCCGCGGATGCGCGGCAAGGCCGCGCGCGGACCCGAATACACCACGATCCTGAAGTTCCTGGTGTTCGTGGCGCTGACCGGGATGCTCACCTTCTACATCGGCCAGCAGATCCTCGGCACGAGCTTCAAGGCCCGCTACGAGCTGACCGCCACCTTCGACGACGTCACCGGCCTGCTGGAGGGCGACCAGGTGAAGGTGGCGGGCACGCCCGTCGGCCAGGTCAAGAGCATCAAGGTGGTGCGCGGGAAGGCCGTGGTCGGCTTGGCCGTCGACAAGGAGGTCAAGGTCCCCGCCGACTCGACCGCCGCGATCCGCTGGCGCAACGTGATGGGCCAGCGGGTCGTCTACCTGGAGCCGGGAACGAGCCAGGCCAGGCTCGGCGACGGGGACCGCGTCCCGCACACCCGGTCGGCGGTGGACCTCGGCGACATCGTCAACAGCCTCGGCCCGCTGACGAGGAACCTGGACCCGAACCAGCTCAACAAGATCCTCTTCTCCTTCTCCCAGGCGCTGGAGGGCAACGAGCAGAACATCTCGCTGCTCACCGACAACCTGGACCTGCTGCTGCAGACGTTCGCGGCGAGGAAGAAGACGATCCAGGGGATGATCGACGACTACGAGACGGTGAGCGACGCGATCGCCACCCGGGACCGGCAGATCGCCGCCAGCGTCGACAACCTGGAGTCGCTGACCAAGGTGTTCGCGGGCAACCGCAGGCTGCTGGAGAACGCGATCGTGGAGATCTCCGGCGTCACCACCAACCTCAACGCGGTCCTCGGCGGCAACGACGCGCAGCTCGCCCGCATCATCCAGAACCTCGGAAGGTTCAGCGAGACGTTCCGGCTGAACGTGGACCAGCTGGAGAAGATGGTCCAGCAGCTCCCGCTGACGCTGCGGCAGCTGTTCTCCACCGCGAACGGCGGCCACTTCCTGCGCACCAACGCCCTCTGCCTCAACGTCATGCAGGGCCCGTGCCCGTTCCCGATGGAGCTGCCGAAGGCCCCCGGCACGGGGCAGCCCAGCAAGGACGATCTGGACAAGCTGCGGAAGATGCTGCTGGGGGTGGGCGGCTGATGGCGCTGAAATCCCTCAGAGACGTCAACCACAAGATCGTCGCGATCGTCACCCTCTCCGCGCTCGCCGCCGGCTGCGTGTTCGCGTTCGCCGTCGGCCAGCTGCACCTGCTGGACCGCGGCTACACGATGAGCGGCGAGTTCAGCGACGCGGCCGGGCTGAAGAAGGGCCAGGACGTGCGGGTGGCCGGCGTGAAGTCGGGCCGGATCATCTCGGTCGAGCCCGACTTCCGGAAGGGCAAGGTCATCGTCACCTGGCACGTGAACGCCGGCATCGACCTCGGGCCGAAGACCCGCGCCGACATCCAGACGACGACGCTGCTCGGCGGCCGGTACCTGCGGCTGTCCGGCCCGGTCTCCAAGCCCTACATGGCGGACGTGCCCGAGTCGAAGCGGCGGATCCCGCTGGCGAACACCAGCGTTCCGTTCACCGTCCCGGAGGCCCTGGAGGGCGCGCAGAACATCGTCGGCAAGCTCGACCAGAAGAGCGTCGACCGGCTGCTCACGCAGGTCAACCAGATCAAATCGCCGGGCGCGGCGAAGCTGCACCGGATCCTGGTCAACATCCAGGAGCTGTCCCGGATGCTGAACGACTCCTACCCGCAGATCCAGAAGCTGATCGAGAACAGCAAGACGATCACCGGCACGCTGGCGAGCAAGGACCGGGAGCTCCGCGAGATCATCAACGCCAGCCAGGTGCTGCTGCAGACGCTCGTCCGCCGCCGCAACGAGCTGGCCGCGACGATCGGCCAGGGCAACCGCACCGTCCGGACGCTGTCCAACGTGATCTCCAGGAACCAGAAGCAGCTCGACACGCTCCTGGACAACCTGCACCTGCTGACCACGCGGCTCGCGCCGAACATGGACGCGCTGAACACCGACTTCTCGCTGCTCGGGCCGACGTTCCAGCAGGTCGCGAACCTCAAGGGCAACGGGCGGTACATCGAGGGCCTGCTCACCGGGCTCGGCCCGCTGCAGCCGCCCGGCCCGATCTCCACGCGGCGACCGCAGGGAGGCAACTGATGGCCCGCCAGAGCCGGACGAGGGGCGTCGCCGTCGCGCTCGGCCTCGCCCTGGCCGCCTCGCTCGGCGGCTGCTCGATCGCCCCGTCCGCGAGCGGCGACCGCACCATGGTGGTCTACGTTCCGAAGGCCCGCTCCTTCTACGAGGAGTCGAAGGTCAAGGTCATGGGCGCCGACGTCGGCCTCGTCGACGAGGTCGAGAGCCAGGGCGACAAGGTCAAGGTGACGTTCCACCTGCGCCGGGACGTCCCGCTGCCGAGGGGCGTGCAGGCGTCGATCGTCCCGCTGAACCTGATCGGCGAGCGCAACCTCGTCCTGCACCCGGCGTGGAGGCCGGGGCAGCCGAAGGAGACCGCGAACGTCATCCCGATCGAGCGCACCCACGTGCCCGTCGAGGTGGACGACGCGCTCAGCTCGTTCACCAACCTGGCGAACGCGCTCGACCCGACCAAGATGCAGCAGGCGCTCGGCACCGCCGCCGACACCGTCCGGGGCAACGGCAGGACGTTCAACGCCACCCTCGAGCAGAGCGCACGCCTCGTCGAGAACGTCGCGGGGCAGGACAAGGAGCTCATCGAGGTTGCGCGGAACCTCGACCGGCTGGCCGGCGTGGTGCGCGGGCGCGAGCAGGTCCTCGGCTCGGTGATCCGCGACTTCGGCACCGCGAGCCAGGTGCTGAGCTCCGAGCGCGGCGAGCTGCAGCAACTGATCGGCGGCATCCTGGAGCTGTCGAAGAACGGCGACAAGCTGCTGAAGAAGTACAAGGGGACGCTGCCGTACGACCTGGCCGTTCTCACCAGGACCGCGCTGGTCCTCAAGGGCAACGCCAAGGAGCTGGCCCAGCTGATCAATGTGCTGCCCGGCATCAACGAGGCGCTCATCGGCGGCTACAACCCGAAGAACAAGTCGCTGCAGATCCGCTTCGCCACGGACGCGTTCCTGCGCACGTGGCTGAAGGGCCTGATGAACAGCGACGAGGTCGATTGCCCGCTGCCCCCGCCCAACTCCAACTGTCCCTGGCAGAACGGAGGCAACTGATGGGCCGGAGCAGGTTGCTGATGGTGCTCATCGCCGCCGTGGCGCTCGCCGTTTCCGGCTGCTCCTACAAGACGGCGGGCGCCCCGAGGGGCGACCTGACGCTGACCGCCACGTTCGACGACGTGCAGGGCCTGGTCGCGGGGCACAGCGTGAAGATGTCCGACATCACGATCGGCACCGTCACCAAGGTCGAACTCGCCGGCTACCGGGCGAAGGCGACGCTGTCCATCGAGGACGACGTCAAGATCCCCCAGGGCACCCGCGCGGAGATCAAGGTGACGTCGCTGCTCGGCGAGAACTACGTCGAGCTGCAGATGCCGCCCGGCGCGAGCATGGACCGCGGCCCGTTCCTGGCCAGCGGCGCCGCGATCACCGACACCAGCGTCCAGCCGGCGTTCGAGCAGGTCGTCGGGCAGGCCGGGCCGCTGATCCAGGCGCTGGCCGGGGACGACGTGGCGACCGTGGTGAACGCCGGGGCGACCGCCCTGGACGGCAACGGCGCGAAGCTCAACACGACGATCGCGCAGGCGGGCGCGCTGCTGCGGATGTTCGCCGAGCAGCGCCGGGAGCTGGGCGAGTCGGTGGACCGGTTCGCCAGGCTCGGGCGATCGCTGGCCAAGGGGAGCGACGCGCTGAGCGAGACCCCCGAACAGCTCGAACGCACCACCCGGCTGCTGAACGACGACAAAGACAAGATCATTAAGACGGTCGACCGGCTCACCATGATGGCCCGCGAGCTGAACGACAAGGTGCTGGAGGGACGCATCGGGAGGTTCCGCGCCCTGCTGCGGGACCTCGACCCCGTCCTGCAGCAGCTCGGCGACAACCGCAAGCGGCTCACCGACCTGGTGAACAGCCTGGTGACGTTCAGCGAGAAGATCCCGCGGGCCAGCTACGACGGCCAGCTGCTGCTCTACCCGATCCTCCGGATCACCTGGCCGGACGGGACGCCGATCTTCCCCGGCCTCAGCGAGCCGCCGCAGAAGAAGAAGTCCGCCGGGACACCGGACCTCCCCGACGGGCTGGAGGGCGCTCTGCCGGACCTCAACAAGCTCCTGGAGCCGCGCCGATGACCAGACGACTGACGATCAACCTGGTGGCGTTCGGCGTCCTCGCCGCGGTGATGGTCGTGTGGGCGTTCAACAACGTCATCCGGTTCGACTTCATCGACCGGCCGTACAACATCACGGTGGAGTTCGAGTCCTCGCCCGGCCTGCACCCGAACTTCGAGGTCGACTACCTCGGCCTGCGGATCGGCAAGATCGACTCGGTGCGGCTGGAGAGGAACAAGGTCGTCGTCAAGCTCGACATCGACCGCGGCGTCAAGATCCCGCAGGGCGTCACCGCCGCCGCGGCGCGCAAGTCGGCGGTCGGTGAGCCCGTGGTCGAGCTGACCCCGGGCCCCGGCAGGGCGGGCGCCCCGCCGATGAAGGCCGGCGCCGTCATCCCGGTGTCGCAGACGAAGGTGCCGCCGAAGTACGGCGACCTGTTCGGCGCGGTCATCGACTCGCTCAAGGCGATCAACCCCGACGACGCGAAGGTCCTCACCCACGAGCTGGCCGAGGGCTGGTCGGGGCGCGAGGACTCGCTCCGCCAGATCATCAACGGCGGCGACGACCTGACGCGGACGTTCGCGGAGAACACCGAGCTGCTCGACGGCCTGACCAAGGACCTCGGCCGCATCACGCACGTGCTGAACCAGAACCGCGGCTCGCTCGGTGCCGGCGTCGACAACCTCGCCGCGCTGACCGCGGCGCTCAGCCAGGTCCGCGGGCGGATCGCCGAGCTGCGCGACCGCGGGCCCGGCCTGCTGAACACCGTCAACGGCCTGCTCGACAAGACCGCCCCCGACTTCGGGTGCGCCGTGGACATGCTCGGGAACCTGGGCGTGGCGAGGTACGACCCGGACTACCTGAACGACCTGCGGCAGATTTTCGTGCTGGCGCCGCAGCTCCAGGTCGTCCTCAACAACGTGATCGGGCGGGACCAGGGCAAGCCCGTGCTGAACGTCGTCTTCCAGGTCACGACGAAGCGGCTCGCGGCGCTGGAGTACAAGTACCCGCTCCCGCAGCCGCGGGTGAACAAGGTGCCGACCTGTCCCGGCGGGCGGACCCCGGCGGCGATCAAGCAGAAGCCGTACAAGGCGAAGAACCCGGGCGAGACGATCCCCACCCACGACCCGGCGGTCAACGAGCAGGGCGTCCAGGCCAGGAAGGCCGCGAACAACGAGGGCTCTTCTGGCGGCCCGCCGGTGTGGCTAGTGTACGTTCCTCCGGTCATCGCCCTGCTGGTGCTGATCAGGGTCATGATGGGCTCGGTGCCCGTGGTGTCCCGCCTGTCCCGACGGCGTCGGAACAAGGACTGACCCCAACCCCGAGGAGTGCCCGAAGTGACAGCCAAGACCGGCAAGCACGACGTCGACGAGGTCGAGGCGGTCCCGGCCGGCGAGGAGACGGCGGCCGACGAGGCGGCGGCCGAGGAGACCGAGGCCGTGGAGAGGCCGGCGAAGCCCGCCGCCAAGCGCAGGCGCCGGGTGCGGGTCATCGAGGTCATCGACGACGAGGACCTCGACGAGGTCCTGGAGGCGCTCGACGCCGAGGACGAGGCGGACGCCGAGGCGGAGGAGGAGCCCCCGGCGCGCCCGGCCGAGGCCGCCGCGCCGGCGGTGAAGACGACCAAGGCGGCCACGAGCAAGGCGGCGACCGCCGCGAGGCCGCGCCCGTCCCGCCTCGAACCTCCGGAGGAGGAGGCCGAGGAGGAGGCGCCGAGGACGAAGGCCCCGGTCCGCCCGAGCGCGGTCCCGGCGGGCGGGCGGCCGAAGATCCTCGGTCTCAGCGTGACGCAGGCGGTCGTGGTGATCGTTCTGGTCGCGCTGCTGGCGAGCCTGGCGATCTGGCAGT
Source organism: Actinomadura sp. B10D3 (assembly GCF_039871695.1). Classification (NCBI taxonomy): domain Bacteria; kingdom Bacillati; phylum Actinomycetota; class Actinomycetes; order Streptosporangiales; family Thermomonosporaceae; genus Actinomadura; species Actinomadura sp. B10D3. The sequence goes on along the minus strand of NZ_JBDPLY010000038.1, from coordinate 57,098 downwards.
GGAGGAGCGCGAGCGCGGCGTCCGGCGAGCAGGAGAGGCGGGACGCCGTCGCCAAGGTCGCCTCCGCCTACGGCGACGTCGCGCTGAACTACAACGCGCAGAACTACCAGACGCAGATGGACAAGGCCCAGAAGCTCATGGGCGGCGACCTGCTGGAGAGCTTCAAGAGCACGACGCTCCCCAGCCTCGGCGAGACGTTCAAGAACAACCCCGAGCTGGCGCTGTCGTCCAAGTCCAATCAGGTCTTCGTGGGCAGCGTCGACGAGAGGTTCGCCTCGGCCGTCGTCATGGTCGACATCGACGTCCGGACGAAGGACGGCGCCACCTCCGCCCACGCCACGCTGCTCCGGCTGGCCCTCGCCAAGATCGACGGTTCCTGGAAGGTCACCAAGCAGTACCCCTCGGGGACCAACGACCAGAACCAGAACCAGAACCAGAACGGGCAGCTCCCGGCCGTCCCGGGCGGCGGGGCGTCGAAGTCCCCGAAGGCGGAGACGAGCGGAAAGCCCAAGAACTAGGAGCGCCCGCCGCGCCTCAGCGGGAGTAGTGCTCGACGACGAGCTGCTCGTCGCAGATGACGGGGATCTCGCTCCGCGCGGGCAGCCGGGTGAGCTGCGCGGCGAGCGCGTCGTGCCGGACGTCGAGGTAGGGCGGGACGGTCTCGGCGTGCCCGCCGGCCGCGGCGACCTGGAACGGGACCATCGAGCGGCTCCGCTCGGCGACCGTGATCACGTCGCCGGGACGCAGCCGGTAGGACGGGCGGTCGACGCGGCGCCCGTTCACCAGCACGTGCCGGTGCACGACGAACTGCCGCGCCTGGTAGATCGTGCGGGCGAACCCGGCGCGCAGGACGAGCGCGTCCAGCCGGCGTTCGAGGTCGACGAGCAGGGCCTCGCCGGTCTTGCCCTCCGCGGTCGCCGCCTTGGCGAACGCGTTGCGGAGCTGCGCCTCGCGGATGTTGTACTGCGCGCGCAGCCGCTGCTTCTCGCGCAGCCGCACCTTGTAGTCGGTCTCCTGCTTGCGGGCGCGGCCGTGCACGCCGGGCGGGTACGGGCGGGCCTCGAAGTACTTCACGCTCTTCGGCGTCAGCGGGATGCCGAGGGCCCGCGAGATCCGCACCTTGGGACGGGAATTGTTCATCACGCTCCTTAGTGGTTAGGTATGCCTAAGTTAGGTAAGCCTAACCTTTCACGTCAAGGAGGCACGGTGCGGCGAGCGGAGACAAGGCAGGTCGCGGAGGGGCCGACGGCGGCGGAGCGGGCGCGGACCCTCGCCTACGGCATGGCGGACGGGGTGCTCGTCGCGCCGGGCGTGCCCTACGCGCCCGTCCCGGCGCACACGACCGACCGCGACGGCAGGCCGCTGCTGCTCGTCCCGGCCGCCTCGCCGAACGTGGCGGCGCTGCGGGCCGAGCCGGAGGACGTGCCCGCCACGCTGCGGATCTCCGACGTCGCCCCGGTCACCTTCCCCGACCGGGTGCGCGGCCGGGCCTGGGTGCACGGCTGGCTGACCGAGGTCCCGGACGGCGAGCTGCGCGCCGCCGCCCTCCGCCTCTCGCACGCCCACCCGCGCCCCGAACTCCTCGATCTGGGTGCCCCTGCTCTTCGAGGGGGGACGACCCCCCACACCCCCCGGAGCGCCTCCGGCGCCGAGAGGCACGGCGTCCGGGAGTGGACGATCCTGGCCCTCGAAGTCGCGCAGGTCGAGATCGACGACGCGTGGGGGAGCGCCACCCTGGAACCCGAGGAGTACGCGGACGCCGCCCCGGACCCGTTCGTCGCCATCGAGGCGGGCATCCTCACCCACCTGGACGCCGCCCACCGGGGCGAGTTGCCGCGACTGCTGCCCGAGTCCGTCCCCGGCGGGCCGGTGCGGCCGCTCGCGCTCGACCGGTACGGGATGTGGCTGCGGTGCTCCGCCCCGCCACCGGACGGGCCCTCGTCGTTCGACGTGCGGCTCGCGTTCCCCTCGCCCGTCAGTGATCTCCACGGTCTGCGGTGCGTGTACCGGCGGCTGTTCGCCCGCGCGACCCCGTAACCGGTACGTAGTACTCGCGGTCGCGGCCCCGTAGGGGCCGTCCGGTATTGGCGGTGGTACCCCGGATGGCGGGAGGGGCCCTCGCCGGGTGATGCTCGGGTCTCCGGTCGAGGGACGCCGATCGCCACCTCGTCCGGGACGACCCCGATCGCCGGTCCGCCCTCGCGGGGTGGGTGGGCCGGCGACGGGACCGTACCGGGCGGCCAGGGGCGGCGGCGCCCCGGCCGGGCCGGTGGTCCGGCTCCGCGACGCACGGCAGCGGGGGGCGTGGTCCGGGCCACTGGTCGGAATTGGCCGTTTCCGCCGGTCGGGCGACGGGCACAGGCTGGGACCATGACCGGACACCATCCGCAGACCCGCGCCGTCCACCCGCCCGTGATCGCCCCGGAGGGGAGCCGCCCGCTCGGCGTCCCGATCTACCAGGGCCACCTGTTCTCCTTCGACGCCGCCGACGAGCTGGCCGCCGCGTTCCGGGGGCCGGACGAGGCGTTCTTCTACGCCCGGATGGGCAACCCGACCGTCCGCTCCCTCGAACGGGCGCTCACCGAGCTGGAGGGCGGGGCCGGCGCGCTCGCCACCGCCTCCGGCATGGGCGCGGTCAACGCCGTGCTGATGGGGCTGCTCCGCGCCGGCGACCACGTCATCGCGCAGACCGCCCTCTACGGCGGCACCTACGCGCTCCTCCAGGACCTCTCCGCGCGCTGGGGCGTCGACGTGACGTTCATCCCCGGCGATGACCCGGCCGAGGTCCGCGAGGCGCTGCGCCCCACGACCCGCCTGCTCTACCTGGAGACGGTCGCCAACCCCACCACGCACGTGACGGACCTGCCCGCGTTCACCGAGGCCGTCCGCGGGACGGGCGTCCTCACCGTCGTCGACAACACCTTCGTCCCGCTGCTCTGCCGCCCGATCGGGCACGGCGCCGACATCGTGATCCACTCGACCACGAAGTACCTCGGCGGCCACGGCGACATCATCGGCGGCGCCGCCGTCTTCGCCGACCAGACCGTGCACCAGCGCGTGTGGGAGCACGCCGTCGAGCTGGGCTCCACCGCCGACCCGTTCGCCGCCTGGCTGGCCGTGCGCGGTCTCGCCACGATGCCGCTGCGCGTGGCGCGGCAGAGCGCGTCCGCGCTGGACCTCGCCCGCCGCCTCGCCGCGCACCCGTCCGTCACCCGCGTCCACTACCCGGGACTGGACGACCACCCGCAGCACGACGTCGCGCGCCGCCTCCTGCCGGACGGCGCCGGCGGGGTCCTCGCGTTCGAGCTGGCCGGGGGCCGGGACGCGGGCCGCACCTTCTCCGAGGCCGTCGGCCTGATCTCCCTCGGCCCGTCCCTCGGCGCGATCGCCACGCTCGTCATGCACCCGGCGAGCACGTCCCACCGCCAGATGGACGCGGCGTCCCTCGCCGCCGCCGGCATCGGCGAGGGGACGGTGCGCCTCTCCGTGGGCCTGGAACACCCCGACGACCTCTGGGCCGACATCGAGCAGGCCATCCAGAAGGCCACCTGACCGGCGCCTCGATCAGAGGTAGAAGCCCGTGTCCGTGCTGGGGGCGCTCTCGGACTCGGGGCGCTTCTCGCCCTTGCGGAGGGCGGCGAGCTCGGCGAGGGTCGCGCCGTCGGCGCCGATCTCGGCGGCCGGGACGTCCGCGCCGTCCAGCCAGTCGAGGGACTCGGCGCGGGTGAGGCGCCCGACCTCGATCTGCGCGAGGCAGCGGCCGGGGCGGACGACCGCCGGGTGCAGCATGGCGAGGTCCTCGTTGGTCGTGATGGCCACGAGGACGTCCCGGCCCTGCCCGAGCATCCCGTCGGTGAGGTTGAGCAGGCGCGACAGGCCCTGGCCCGTCGACTGCTTGGCCTCGCCGCGGATCAGCTCGTCGCAGTCCTCCAGGATCAGCAGCCGCCAGCGGCGGTTCTCGTCCTCGTCGTCGCCGACCGCGACCTCCATGAGGTAGCTGGGCGTGCCGAACAGCGCCTCGGGGTCGAGGACGCAGTCGGCCTGGCACCAGCCCTTCCAGGAGCGGGCGAGGGCGCGCAGCGCGGTGGTCTTGCCCGTTCCGGGCGGTCCGTGCAGGAGCAGCAGGCGGCCGGAGACCTCCTCGCGGGTGAGGCTCATCACGTCGTCGAGCGCCTTGGCGACGGGCGCGGTGTAGTTGCGCCGGATGCCGTCCCAGGAGTCGGCGGTGATGGCGCGCTCGTTGCGGACCGGGCCGTGCGTCCCCATGTGCCAGAAGCCCATGTCGACGCTGGTCTCGTCCACCTTCGGCGGCTCGGTCGCGTCCTTCACCGACGCTTCGAGGACGGTCTCGGCGAGCTTCTCGGTGACGGCGGACACCGCGACGTACGCGATGCCGCTGTTCCAGCGGTTCGTCAGCAGCGTCCAGCCGTCGCCCTCGGCCAGCACCGACTGCTTGCCCTTCTCGTGCGCGACCCGCACCAGCCGGGCGTCGTCCGGGCGCAGCGGCGCCTCCGCCCGGACGTTCTCCAGTCGCGTCGACCGCGACCAGGGCTGCTCGCCGGACGCGAACGGGCGCAGCGACAGCACGTCCATCACGTCGGCGGGCGAGTTGTTGTCCGACAGGTTGAAGACCACGGGCAGCGCCGGCTCCGAGCCCAGGGCGGTGCGGGGAGGCGTCCCCTCACCGAGGTCCGCGACGTTCTCTCCGGGCTCGATCAGATGCAGGACCTCCTGCGGCCTCTCGTGCGACATGGTCATGGCATCGATGATCACGCCCGGTGGCGGACCGCGTCCACCGAATTAGCCGGGCGGGACACCCGTCAGGCGCCGCCCTTGTCCGCCTCGTCGGCGGCGCGGGCCGCCTTGCGGGCCTCGGCCTCCTCCATGTCGAGCTTGTCGGCCTCCTCCGGCGTCGGCGCCGTCCCGCCGAGGTAGGCGGGCTGCCACCACGTCTCGTCCGAGCGCGGGACGTCGGGGTACTCGCGCTGCGCCTTCTCCAGCAACTCCGAGATCCTCGCGCGCAGGTCGAGGGTGACCTGGTCGTAGTCGTCGCCGCGCTTGGGGTGCATCGGCTCGCCGACGAGGATCGTCACCGGCACGTTGCGCTGGAGCAGCTTGCGCTTGCGGCCCTTCGTCCACAGCCGCTGCGGGCCCCAGATCGCGACCGGGACGAGCGGCGTCTTGGACGCCACCGCCATCCGCACCGCGCCGCTCTTGATGTCCTTCACCGTGAACGACCGGCTGATCGTCGCCTCCGCGAAGACGCCGACGACCTCGCCGCCCTTCAGCGCCTTGAGCGCCGCCGCGTACGAGGAGGCGCCCGCGTCCCGGTCCACCGGGATGTGGTGCATGCCGCGCATCAGCGGCCCGGCGATCCGGTTGTCGAAGATCTCCTTCTTCGCCATGAACCGCACCAGCCGCTTCGCCGGGTGGGCGGCGACGCCCGCGAAGATGAAGTCGAGGTAGCTGACGTGGTTGCTGACGAGCACCGCGCCACCGGTGCTGGGAATGTTCTCGGTCCCTTCGAGACGGAACTTGATGTTCAGGGCCTTGAACACACCGAGAGCCGTCTTGATCACCGGTGGGTACACGATTTCGGACATGTGAGCACCGTACTTGAGCAGCTCATGATCAGCGAGTGTGAGCCGGGGATGTCGATGCATCGCACAACCGGCCCCAAACCTGAGAAGGTGGGGAGTGACGTGATCCGCCGATGGCTGAGGGAGGATGAGCCCCATGGAACCGTTGGACGCGGCGGCGGACGTGCACTCGCTCATCCGCGACGTGCTGCCCGCCCTGGCGCCCAGCGCCTGGTTCGACCCCGGCACCTCCGAGGTGGTGCTGCCCGTGGGACGGTCGGAGGCGCGCGCCTCCAGCTGGACGGTGCTGGAGCGCTGCGCCCGCGAGCCGCGCTCGGCCTGGCCGAAGGTCGTGGACGAGTGGGTCCGCGAGATCGGCGACCGCGCGTTCCTCGCGGTCGGTGAGATGGAGCTGTTCGGCGACGTCCGGGAGCTGCTCCGCCTCCGCATCGTGCCGAAGCTCGCGCCCCGCGACCGGGAGGGCCTGGTCGTCGTCCCGGCCGGCGACCACTTCGACGCGATGGTGATGATCGAGCACCCGCGCTACGGCGGGCCGCTCACCAAGGCCCGCGCCGGTCTCCTCGGCCTCCACAAGCTCGGCTACGTGATGACGAACACCCACGACCGGGAGCTGGCCGACGTCTCCGTCCACGACCAGCCGCTGCTGCCGGGCCGCAACGTCCGTGTCGTCACCAAGCCGGGCAGCCGCTACGTGTCGGCCCTGCTCAGCGAGGTCGACCAGTTCCTCCCGTGGCCGAACGAGCACGGCGCCCTGGTCGGCGTCCCGTGCCACAGCACGCTGCTGCTGTACCCCATCACCTCGCGGTCCGTCCGTGAGGTGCTGCCCGTCTTCGCCGACGTCGTGGAGGAGATGCACGCCGCCGCCGACGACCCGTGCGCTCCCGGCGTCTACTGGAGCCACGGCGAGCGCCGCCTGACCCCGCTCCCCGCCCACACGTCCCCCGAGGGCGCCGACGAGTTCGCCCTCCTCCTCCGCAAACTCCCCGAAGACTGATGTGCTAGCCCAGGGGGTCGCTCCCTGGGGGTTACGGCAACTTCCAGTCGACCGGTGGGGCGCCCTGTTGTTCCAGGAGCTGGTCGGCCCGGGAGAACGGGCGGGAGCCGAAGAAGCCGCGGTCGGCGGACATGGGGCTCGGGTGCGGGGACTCGATGCAGGGGACGTCGCCGAGCAGCGGCTTGAGGTTGCGGGCGTCGCGGCCCCACAGGATGGCGACGAGGGGGCGGCCGCGGCCGGCGAGGGCGCGGATGGCCTGCTCGGTGACCTCCTCCCAGCCCTTGCCGCGGTGCGAGCCGGGTTTGCCGGGCATGACGGTCAGCGACCTGTTGAGCAGGCAGACGCCCTGCTCCGTCCACGGGGTGAGGTCGCCGTTGGACGGTTCGGGGTGGCCGAGGTCGGCGCGGTACTCGCGGAAGATGTTGACGAGGCTGGCGGGCAGCGGCCGGACGTCCGGGGCGACGGAGAAGCTGAGGCCGACCGGGTGGCCGGGGGTGGGGTAGGGGTCCTGCCCCATGATGAGGACGCGGACGTCGTCGAACGGCTGGGTGAACGCGCGCAGGATGTGGTTCCCGGCGGGCAGGTAGCGGCGGCCGGCGGCGACCTCGGCGCGCAGCCAGTCGCCGGCGGCGGCGATCGTCCCGGCGACCGGCTGCAGCGCGGCCGCCCACCCCGCTTCGACGATCTCCGAGAGTGGTCGTGCCGTCATGGCGCACCACCCTAGTGTGATGATCTTGGTGCCACCCGGAGAACACCCCTTTGAGCTGGGTTGTGAAGTTTTCTGACCACATGAGGTCGAGAGCCGGGCAAATGTTTTCAAGGCGCGCGGAAAGTGCCCGGTGAACTGGGTGAAACGCCCCGTTAAGTCGCTGTTACTTCCGGGCGGCCCACGTTGACCTGCGCTCCCGGAGCGCATAACTCTCAGAGAGGTAAGGACGGCGCAGGACGAGCGGACGGGACGAGAGCATGACCCAGCTGACAACCGTGGACGCCACCTTCCTCCATGCCGAGAACGGCACCACGCACGCCCACATCGCCGGGCTGGGCATCGTCGACGCGGCGTCCTGCCCCGGGGGAAGGCTCACCGTCCCGCTCGTCGCCGAGCTGATCCGGAGCCGCGCGCACCTCGCGGCGCGGCCGCTGCGGCAGCGCCTCGTCCAGGTGCCGTTCGGCCTGGACAACCCGTACTGGGAGGACGACCCGGACTTCGAGCCCGAGCGGCACATCTCCGAGATCGGGCTGCCGCCGCCCGGCACCGCCCGGCAGCTCGGCGACATCGTCGCGATGCTGCACGAGCAGCCCCTCGACCGGTCCCGCCCGCTGTGGGAGATGGTCCTCATCCAGGGGCTCGCGGGCGGCCTGACCGCCGTCTACGTGAAGGTGCACCACGCCGCGGTCGACGGCGTGATGGCCGCCGAGACGCTCGCCGCCCTGCTCGACCTGTCGCCCGAACCCCGCGACCTGCCCGCCGACGAGACCGCGCCCGCCCGTGCGCCGGGCACGGCGGGCATGCTCGGCACCGGGTTGCTCCGGGCCGCGCTGCATCCCGTCAAGTCCGCGGTGGCGGCCGCGCGGACCGCTCCGTACCTGGACGAGATCCCGGGGCTGTCGTCCGTCCCGGGCGTCGGGCTCGTGTCGTCGGCGATGCAGGGCGCGCTGCGCCGCCCCGCGCTGCCGCGGGCGCCCCGGGTGAGCGCGCCGCCGACGCCGTTCAACCGGCCGATCGGGCGCCGCCGCTCCGTCGCGTGCGGCGAGCTTCCGCTGGACGAGATCAAGGAGATCCGGCGGGCGCTCGGCGGCAGCGTCAACGACGTGGTGATGGCGCTGTGCGCGACGGCGCTGCGGCAGTGGCTGGACAAGCGCGGCGACCTGCCGGAGACGCCGCTGGTCGCGGCCGTCCCGGTGTCGCTGCGGCGGCGCGCCGGCGCGGCGGCGGTGCCGGGCAACCAGGTCTCGATCATGACGGCGCCGCTGGCCACGCACGTCCCGGACCCGGCCGAGCGGTACGAGCTCGTCCGGCGCGACATGGACGTCGCCAAGCGGCGCTTCACCGGCACGTCGGGCGGCTGGGTGCGGGACATGAGCGGGCTCCTCCCGACGCCGGTCGCCGGCGCGGTCACGCGCCTCGCGCTGCAGGCCGCGCCCGCGGTGTCGCTGCGCCCGGTCAACCTGATCATCTCGAACGTGCCGGGCCCGCAGTTCCCGCTGTACCTGTGCGGGGCGAAGGTGCGTGCCTACTACCCGATCTCCGTCATCACGGACGTCTCCGGCGGCCTGAACATCACGGTGTTCTCCTACGACGGCAAGGTGGACGTCGGCATCGTCGCCTGCCGCGACCTCGTCCCCGACCCGTCGGAGATCGTGGACCACCTGGTGGACGCGCTGGACGAGCTGAAGGCGCTCAGCCGCGCGTGAGCCCGAGCGCCGCCCGGTGCCGCCACGCCAGGCGCAGCGCGGCGGCGCCGGCCGGCTGCATCGGCCGCGGGACGGTCCCGCCGAACGGCGCCGTCGACACCTCGCCCTCGTCGTTGACCGCGACCAGGCCGCCGAAGAGGCCGGAGAACAGGGCGGCGTCCATGACGACGACGGTCAGGAGGTCGAGCGCGAACGTGAGCGGGTCGACGCCGAGCCCGAGGAAGAAGACCCGGATCATGCCCTCGGACCGGGCGGTGGTGAGCGTCCGGTGGAAGGGCCACTCGTCCTGGACGAAGCCCTCGCCGTAGTCCTCCGCGCCACCGAGGAACTCCTCGGCGTACTCGCGGACCATGCACTCCCACATGTCGGGCGCCTCGTCGCCCAGCGGCTGGAACACCCCGACCGGCATCACCTGGTAGAGCCCCCCGGCGTGCGCGACCTTCGCCGGGTCGCGCCAGTGCAGGACGTACTCCCCGGCCGTCGTCACGGTCACCGTCGTGATCGCGGGCAGCGCCGCCCGCCGGGACAGGTCGCACGGGTCGCCGATCCGGGTCCGCAGCGGCAGCCCGTTCGCCCCGGCCGCCAACTCGTGCGCGGCGGACTCGCCCACGTTCACCGCGTCGAAGTAGCGCGCGGGCCCGAGGCGCAGGACGGGGGGAGTGGCGGCCAGCAACCGGTAGCTCGGACGGTCCTCGAAGACCCTCGGCGGCGCGAGGGCGGCCATGGTCTCGGCGTACGTGCGGTACCCGGGCGGCAGACCGTCGGGCGGGTCGGCGACGGCCGGCGTGGCGGGACGGTCCTCCCACTCCAGCCGGACGTCCTCCAGCGGGATCGGTGCGTCCGGAACCCACCCGTCCCGGCACAGCAGCGAGGTCCCCGCGACGCGCGGCACGTCCGGATACAGGCCGCTCGCGACCTCGCCGAGCCGGCCGCGCCCCGCGTCGAGCGCCGCCCGCGCCCGCCGCCACTCCCGCTCGTCCACGCCGCCCACCCTAGGCGGCGATCTTGCGGGCCACCTCCTCGTCGACGAGGTCGGCGTTGAGCATCGCGGCGGCCATCACGCCGGCGGCGGCCGCCGTGATGACCTGGCCCGCCGGGGCCACGACGTTGCCCGCCGCCCACACGCCCGGGACGCTGGTCCGCCCGGTCGCGTCGACCGTCACGAAGCCGTCGTCGCCCGTCTCGCAGCCGAGGTCGGTGAGCGGCCCGTCCTTGGCGACCCATTCCGGCGCGAGGAACACCGCGTCGCACGGGAGCACCGGGCCGCCCGCCAGTTCGAGCCCGGTGAGCCGGTCGTTCTCGACGACGGCGCGCTTCACCTCGTCCGCGACGACCGGGATGCCGCGCGCGTCCAGGCGTGCCGCGTCCTCTCCCTCGGGGGCCCGCGGGGCGACGAACGTCACGTCCGGCGACCACTGCCGCACCAGCGACGCCTGGTGCACCGAGTTCGGGGACGTCCCGAGCACCACGATCTTCCTGTCGCGGACCTCCCAGCCGTGGCAGTAGGGGCACATCTGCACCTCGCGCCCCCATCTCTCCTGGAGGCCGGGGACGTCGGGCAGGACGTCGGTCACGCCGGTGGTGACGAGGAGGCGGCGGCCCTTGAGCCGCCTCCCGTCGGCCAGCGTGAGGACGAAGCCCTCCTCGGCGCCGCCCTCCGCGCGCGTGACCCTCCCCTCGACGATCTCGCCTCCGTAGCCGCGCACCTCGGTGCGGCCGGTCTCCAGCAGGAGGGCGGGCGGCATGCCGTCCCTGGTGAGGAAGCCGTGCATGTGGTCGGCGGTCGCGTTGCGCGGCTCGCCGGCGTCCACGACGGTGACGGTGCGGCGGGCGCGGGACAGGGTCAGCGCGCCGCTCAGCCCGGCGGGCCCGCCGCCGATGATCAGTACGTCTCGTTCGCTGTCGTCGCTCATGCCGCGAGAGTGCGCGGTGGGGAGCCGGTTTGACAAACTTCTTTTGCCGATTCTGCAATTGCCGTATGGAGAGCACCGAGGACGTCCTCGCCGGGGTCGGGCCCAGGCTCCGGCGGCTGCGCCAGGAGAGGAACGTCACACTGGCCGCGCTCGCGGAGGTCACCGGCATCTCGGTGAGCACATTGTCGCGGCTGGAGTCGGGCAAGCGGCGGCCGAGCCTGGAGCTGCTGCTCCCGCTCGCGCAGGCGCACCAGGTGCCGCTGGACGAGCTGGTCGGCGCCCCGAACGTCGGCGACCCGCGGATCAGGCCGCGCCCGCAGCGCATGAACGACATGATCGTCCTGCCGCTGACCAGGCGTCCCGGCGGCGTCCAGGCCTTCAAGATGATCATCCCGGAGCGGTCGCCGGACACCGAGCCGCGAGTCCACGAGGGCTACGAGTGGCTGTACGTCCTGAACGGCCGGCTCCGCCTCCACCTGGCCGGACGCGACCTGGTCCTGGAGCCGGGGGAGGCCGCCGAGTTCGACACCCGGCTGCCGCACTGGTTCGGCGGCGCCGGCGGGGCGGTGGAGGTGCTCAGCCTGTTCGGGCCGCAGGGGGAGCGGCTGCACCTGCGCGCCCGTCCGCGGCAGCCGTGACATACATTGGGTATCCGTGCATACCGCCCAAACCCCCCTGTCATCCCTGGAAAAAGAGAAGGCCGCCCCGATCGCGTGGGTGCTGTGGAGCGTCGGCGTCGTCGCCTACGCCGTGGCGGTACTGCACCGGACCTCGTTCGGCGTCGCCGGCCTTGAGGCCGTCCACCGGTTCGACGCCTCCGCCGGGATCCTCGCGTCGTTCACCGTCCTGCAGCTGCTCGTCTACGCGGGCCTGCAGATCCCCGTCGGGCTCCTGCTCGACCGCCTCGGCCCGCGCCGGATGGTCGCCGGCGGCGCGCTGCTCATGGCCGGCGGGCAGGCGCTCATGGCCGTCTCCACCGATATCGGGACGGCCGTCGCCGCCCGCGTGATGGTCGGCGCCGGCGACGCCATGACGTTCATCAGCGTCCTCGGCATCGTCGCGACCTGGTTCCCCGGCCGGTACGTCCCGGTCGTCACGCAGCTCACCGGCCAGCTCGGGCAGCTCGGCCAGGTGCTCAGCGCGATCCCGCTGGTCGCGCTGCTGCACGGGCCCGGCTGGGGCACCGCGTTCGGGTCGGCCGCCGCGCTCGGCGCCCTCATGGCGGTGCTGTCCGCCGCCTTCCTGCGCACCGGGCCGGGCCGCGCCGAGGTCCTCACGCTGCGCCAGACGGGCGCCAACCTGGCCGAGGCGTGGCGCCACCCGGGCACCCGCCTCGGCCTCTGGTCGCACTTCGTCACCCAGTTCCCGGCCCACACGTTCGCGCTGATGTGGGGCTACCCGTACCTGGTGTCGGGGCAGGGGATGCGGCCGTCGGCGGCGTCGACGCTGCTGACACTGTTCGTCCTGGTCAACGTCGTGTCCGGGCCGCTCATCGGGCGGCTCGTCGGGCGCTACCCGCTGCGCCGGTCGTGGCTCGTCCTCGGCATCGTCGCGCTCGGCGTCGGCGCGTGGACCGCCGTCCTCGCCTGGCCGCCGCCCGCGCCTTCCTGGCTGCTCGTGCTGCTCGTCCTGTGCGTCGCGCTCGGCAGCCCCGGCTCGATGATCGGCTTCGACTTCGCCCGGACGTTCAACCCGCCCGGCCGCCAGGGCACCGCCACCGGCATCGTCAACGTCGGCGGCTTCTGCGCCTCCCTCGTCACGATCCTGCTGATCGGCCTCGTGCTGGACGCGCTGTCACCAGCCGGCGAGTTCACGCCTGGAGCGTTCCGGGCGGCCTGGACCGTCCAGTTCGCGATCTGGGCGATCGGCGTGGCGGGCGTCCTGCGCACCCGCGCGCTCGCCCGCCGCCGCCTCGCCCTCGACGAGCGCTAGGAGCGCAGCTCCAGCGTGCAGCACTTGGGGCCGCCGCCCGACTTGCGCAGCTCCGACAGGTCCACCGGAACCGGCGCGTACCCGTGCTCGCGCAGCGTGCCGATCAGCCCGGTCGCCTCGGCGTTGATGACGACGTTGCGCCCGTCGGACACCGCGTTGAGCCCGAGCACCGCCGCGTCCTCCTCGCTCGCCAGGATCGCGTCCGGGAACAGCCGCTCCAGCACCGCGCGGCTCCCGGGTGAGAAGGCGCCGGGGAAGTACGCCACGTTGCGGCCGTCCAGGGGGAAGAGCGCGGTGTCCAGGTGGTAGAAGCGCGGGTCGACGAGCCGGAGCGTCACCACGGGGCGGCCGAGGAACTCCTGCGCCTCCTGATGTGCGGCGATCTCCGTCCGGAACCCCGTCCCGGCAAGGATCATGTGGTCGAGCGTGAGGAAGTCGCCCTCGCCCTCGTTCGTGTGCTCCGGCTCCAGGATCTCGGAGAAACCGTTCTCCAGCATCCACTTGGTGTACGCGGGGCCTTCGGCGTACCGCTCGGGGTACATGAACTTCGCCCCGTACACCCGCCCTCCGACGACCAGCGCCCCGTTGGCCGCGAACACCATGTCGGGCAGCCCCTCGATCGGATCGATGAGGCTGACCTCGTGCCCGAGCGCGAGGTACGCCGCCCGCAGTTCCTCCCACTGCGCGACGGCCTTCGCCGCGTCCGCCCCCGCCGCCGGGTCCATCCACGGGTTGATCGCGTAGGTGACGGCGAAGTGCTCGGGCCGGCACATCAGGTAGTGCCGCCGCAACGCGGTCCGTGCGGTGCTCGGCTTCGTTGCGGGCATCACGGTCATGGGCGTCTCCAGGCTTCCGAAGGGTGATCGCTCGATCGGAAGCCTAAGAAGTGCGCGACGGAAATCCAATGCGTCAACCTTGCGCTGACCAGGCATTTCCTTGCGTCTTCAGCCCTCATCGCGGCGTTTCGTTGCGCGCCCCCTGCTTCGGCGCGGCGGGGCTGATCCGCCAGCGTGTGGCTGCGCATGACCCCCGCCGAACTCGGCGAACTGGAGCGGGAGATCCTCGCCGTGCTCGACCGGTGGGAGCGGCGGGACCCCCCGACGACGGGCAGGACCGCGAGCCGGTCTTCCTGCTCGCCCACGGAGCGTCTGCGCGGGCCGTGACCGCCACCGGACTCGGGTCGCCGCACGGGCCCGGTGCGCGGCGCCGGCCGGGCGGCCTGCTGCGGCACCGCGACTTCCTGCTGCTGTGGACGGGCCAGACCACGAGCAGGCTGGGCAGCAGCGTGACCGGCATGGCCCTGCCGCTGACCGCTTCAGATGTGTCCCCGTGAACACCGGAGGCCGGATATCTGGTCACAAAGATCAAGTGTGCGTGCAGTGCGGAAACGCAGTGTCTACCGGCTTGTGATATCGCCATGCTGTGTCATGGACCATTAGTAGGATCCGGGGCGTGCAGCTCAGGTACCAGTTCCGGCTCTACCCGACCCCAGGTCAGCAGGAGTCGCTGGCGCGGGCGTTCGGGTGTGCGCGGGTGGTGTTCAACGACGCGCTGCGCGTACGGCAGCAGGCGCACGCGGCCGGGCTGCCGTACGTATCGGACGGGGACTTGTCCAAGCAGGTCATCACCCAGGCGAAGAAGACCCCCGAGCGGGCATGGCTGGGCGAGGTGTCGGCCGTCGTGCTCCAGCAGGCCCTGGCGGACCTGAGCACCGCCTACCGGAACTTCTTCGCGTCGGTGTCGGGGAAGCGGAAGGGCCGGAAGGTCTCCCTGCCCCGGTTCCGGTCGCGCAAGGACCGGCGGCAGGTGATCCGGTTCACCCGCAACGCCCGCTTCACGGTCACGGCGGGTGGGAGGCTGCGCCTGCCGAAGATCGGGGATGTGCGGGTGCGGTGGTCGCGGGATCTGCCGTCCGAGCCGTCGTCGGTGACGGTGATCAAGGATGCGGCGGGCCGGTATTTCGCGTCGTTCGTGGTCGAGACGGCTGGCGAGCCGTTGCCGGAGGCGGCGGCCGAGGTCGGTATCGATCTGGGGCTGACGCATTTCGCGGTGTTATCGGACGGCCGGAAGATCAGCAGCCCGAGGTTCCTGCGCCGCGCCGAACGCCGTCTCCGCAAGGCGCAGGAGGCGCTGTCTCGCAAGCAGAAGGGCTCAGCGAACCGCCGCAAGGCCGTCGTGAAAGTAGCGCGGCTACATGCCCGCGTGGCGGATGCGCGGCGGGACCATCACCACAAGCTGTCCACACGACTGATCCGCGACAACCAAGCGGTCTACGTGGAGGACCTCGCGGTGAACGGTCTGGCCCGCACCCGGCTCGCCAAGTCCGTACACGACGCGGGCTGGTCCACGTTCGTCGGAATGCTGGAGTACAAGGCGAAGCGGTATGGCCGTACCTTCGCGAAAGTCGACCGGTGGTTCCCCTCGTCCAAGCTGTGCGCGGCGTGCGGGGCCGTGGCCGAGTCGATGCCGCTGAGCGTCCGCGCGTGGGCCTGCCCATGCGGCACGGTCCACGACCGCGACATCAACGCAGCCAACAACATCCTCGCCGCCGGACGGGCGGAGAGACAAAACGCCTGCGGAGGGACCGCAAGCCCCGCCGCCTAGCGGAGGGCAGGACCCGGTGAAACAGGAAGCCACAGAAGTGCCACGCACGCGGCACAGGCTGAATCCCCGGCCTTCAGGCCAGGGAGCGCGTCAAGGGACCATTCCCCTCGGCGCGCGCGCTGCTCGGCGGGTCGCTCGCGACCGCGCTGGGCGTCCGCCCCGCCATGTGGATCATCATGAGCGCGCTGGCCGCGACCGGGCCGATCCTGCTCGTCGGACCGCTGCGCCGGCATCGCGACCTTCCGGATCGTCCGCCGGCCGACCGGCCCGCCCAGGCGACGGAAAGCCGGGCCTAGTCCCGGGCGTGGAGGGCCGTGAGCTGGAGGCGGAGGGCCAGGCGGGTCTGGGAGGACGAGAGGTCCAGCGGGGTCACCTCGCTCATCCGCCTCAGCCGGTGGCGGAGGGTGTTGGGGTGGACGTCCAGGGCCTCGGCCGTGCCCTTCGGGTCGCCGTAGTGGTCCAGCCAGGCGGCCAGGGTCGGGAGGAAGGCCGTTCCGTGCTTCTCGTCGTGGGCGCGCAGGGCGGGCACGGGTCCGCCTAGAAGGTCGGTGCCCACCGCTTTCCTGCCGCGTTCGACGGTGACGGCGTCCCAGGCGTCCTCCAGCAGAATCGTCCCGGGGGAGAGCCTGCCGGCCGTGATGAGGGCGGCGAGTTCGGCGGCCTCGGCGCGGGAGCGGGGGAGGTCGGCGGGGGAGTGCGCGAGACCGCCCGCCGCCGCGTACAGGGCGCGGTCGTGCGCGCGGACGCGGGCCAGGGCGTGCCGCAGCCAGGGCATCGTTCCCGCGGTCTCGCGGCCCGGCGGTTCCGTCAGCACCGCGAAGAGGGTGCCGTCGAGGTCGGTGAGCAGCGGGCGGTGCCAGCCGAAGCGCTGCACGATGGCGTCCCACAGGTCGAGGCGCCGGCGGACGTCCTCGCTTTCGTCCCGGCCGCCGAGGACCACCGCGCGCCACGGCGGCGGTTCCGGGATGGGCCGCGTGCCGTCCCGCAGCGCGGCGCGCAGCCGGTCCGCCGAGACGCGGCGTGCGACGCCCGCCTCGGCGCGCAGGCGCAGCAGGTGCAGGGCGAGGACGGACGCCAGGTCGGTGAGCCGCGCGACCCGGTCCGGCGGGATCGGCGTCCGCGCCACCACCCAGATCGAGCCGAGCCACTCGCCTCCGGCGCGGACCGGGATCACGAGCCGGGGCAGCATGCCGTCCGGGCCCCCGGGGACGAGGATCGGGTCGCTCGACCGCGCCAGCTTGCGGAACACCCCGGAGGCGCGCAGGTGCGCGATGACCTGCTGCGGGACGCGACGCCCGACGATCGTGGAGACGCGGGCGGGGTCGGTGCTGTCCTGGCGGCCGGAGTAGGCGAGTACGCGCGAGCGGGCGTCCTCGACCGTGACCGGGGCGTCCGCGATCTCCGCCGCGGTGTCGGCGAGGGCGAACAGGTCGTCCCGGGGGCCGGACGGCCCGGGAAGCGGCGCGTGGGCGCGGTCGACGGCCCCGCGCACGAGCCAGATGACGTGCGTCCAGGAGGCGTCCCGCTGGAGCTCGACGAGCGCGGGCGCCAGCCGCCGCGCGGCCTCGACGACCTCGGGTTCCGCGGCGAGCGGCGCCTTCAGCACGACGCCGGCCGCGCCCGCCGCGCCGGCCCGCTCCAGCAGCTCGACGGCTTCGGCGGGGCCGGTCACGCCGGCGCCGAGGACGATCTCGCCCGGCTGCCCGGCCGCCTCGCCCGGTTCGGCGAGGACGACGTCGTGCACCTGCGCGTCCCGTCCGGACGCCACCAGGCGCAGCAGCCCGGGGCCCAGCGCGTCGACCAGGCCGGTCACGCTGATCATTCGGCGACCTCCTCCCTCCATTGTGCGCTTTGCAAAACGTCGGCCGCTCATATTGGCCGGACCGGACAGAGGCATCGGCGCGCGGGCGTATCACCATCGAGAGTGACGAGGTTCACGAGGAGAGGAGTCGCCATGGCCGCCGACGCAGCGCCGCGCCGGGTCGCCGTGGTGGGCGCCGGCATGGTCGGGCTGTCCACCGCATGGTTCTTGCAGGAGCACGGTGCGGACGTCACCGTGTTCGACCGGCGGGACGTCGCCGCCGGGGCGTCCTGGGGCAACGCCGGCTGGCTGACGCCCGGCCTCGCGACCCCGCTGCCCGAGCCGGCCGTCCTCTCCTACGGCGTGCGCGCGGTGCTCAGCCCGTCGTCGCCCGTCTACGTCCCGCCGAGCGCGAACCCGAACCTGCTGAGGTTCCTCGCCGGGTTCGCCCGCAACAGCACCGCCGCGCGGTGGCGGCGCGCGATGGAGGCGCTCGTGCCGATCAACGGCCGGGCGCTGCCGAGCTTCGACCTGCTGGTCGAGGGCGGCGTCGACGCCGAGACCCGCGACGCGGCGTCCTTCTTCGCCGCCTACCGCACGGCCGGCGAGCGGCGCGTCCTGCTGGAGGAGATCGAGCACATCCGCGCGGCCGGCCAGGAACTGGAGTACGAGGTCCTGGACGGCGACGACGCCCGCCGGCTGGAGCCCGCCCTGTCCGAGGAGGTCGGCGCCGCGATCCTGCTGCGCGGCCAGCGCTTCATCAACCCCGGGGCGTTCGTGCACGCCCTGGCCGACTCCGTCCGCGACCGGGGCGGCAAGATCCGGACGGGCGCGGCGGTCACCGACATCGCCCACCAGAAGGGCAGCGTCTCGGTCCGCACCACGGGAAGCGACTTCGAGAAGTTCGACACGGTCGTGCTCGCGAGCGGCGTGTGGCTCGGCGACCTCGCCCGGCGGTTCGGCGTGCGGTCCCTTGTCCAGGCGGGCCGGGGCTACAGCTTCAGCGTGCCGGTGGACCGCGTCCCCGGCAGCCCGGTGTACTTCCCCGCCCAGCGCGTCGCCTGCACGCCGCTCGGAGACAGGCTGCGCGTCGCCGGGATGATGGAGTTCCGCCGCCCGGAGGCGCCGCTCGACCCGCGCCGGATCAGGGCGATCGTCGACGCCGCCCGCCCGCTGCTGCGCGGCGCCGACCTGGACGCCCGGCAGGACGAGTGGGTCGGGTCCCGGCCCTGCACCCGCGACGGCCTGCCCCTGATCGGCGCGACCCGCTCCCCGCGCGTCTTCGCCGCCGGCGGGCACGGCATGTGGGGCATCACCCTCGGCCCGGCGACCGGGAACCTGCTCGCCGAGATGATCGTCACCGGGCACCGTCCGCGCGAGCTGGACCCCTTCGACCCGCTCCGCTGACACCCGGGACGGCCGGGCGGACGGCTGGGGGATATTGCCGGTTTCGTCCCGGACGGCGCTGTACCGTCACGGGTGATCTAGACACCCCCGTGGCGGGAGGAAGCGATGGACGAGGCGCGGACGGTCGAGCCGCTGACCCGGGCGCAACGCGTTCTGGCCGGGGCCGGCGGCCTGTTCTTCGCCGGTCTCGCGGGCCTGGGCGGCTACGGCTCGTTCGCCTCCGTCCAGGACGTCGCCGAGCCGTGGTTCGGCGACCAGGCGTGGATCGTCCCGGCCGGGGTCGACCTCGGCATCCTGGCCCTGGTGTCGGTGGCGCTGCTGCTGGAGTGGCTGGCCATGCCGATGCCGGCGCTGCGCTGGATGGCGTTCGCGTTCACCGCCGCCACCGTCTGGCTCAACGTCTCCGCCGCGCACGGCGACGTCACCGGCATGGTCATGCACGCCGCGATGCCCGTGTTGTTCATCACGTTCATCGAGGCCGTCCGGCACGCGATCCGCCGCCGCGCCGGCATCGCCGCCGGGACCGTCCGCGAAGGCATCCCCGTCGCGCGGTGGCTGCTCGCCCCGTTCTCGACGTTCCGGTTGTGGCGCCGCATGGTGCTGTGGCAGATCACCTCCTACCCGCAGGCGCTGACCGCCGAGCAGCGGCGCCGCCATGCCCTGGCGCTCCTGGAGTCGCACTACGGCCGCAAGTGGAAGGCCAGGGCGCCCGCCGACGTCGTCTGGATGCTGTCGGACGGCGTCATGCTCGACGAGGCCCTCGCCCGCGTCACCGAGCTGACGGCACCGAAGCCCGCGCCCGAGCCGGAGCGCAAGCCGGAGCCCGAGCAGCCGCAGCGGAAGGCGCCGGCGAAGAAGACCCAGCGGGTCCCGCGCAGCGTCGCCACCGACAACGAGGCCCGCGCCCTCGCCATCATCGACGCCGAGCCCGGCATCACCGGCGCCGAGCTGGCCCGCCGCCTCGGCATCAGCTCCCGCCAGGGACAGCGCCTCCTGAGCCGCCTCGCGAGCCCGGCGCCTACATCCTGAGCGGTCACGTTTCCTCCTCCTGCTCCGTCAATGCAGTGAACGAAGGAGGAGGAACGTGACCAATTACGAGTGGACCCCGATGTACGCCATGCACGATGCGCTGCGGCGGGAACTGGAGCGCCTCGCGAAGGCCACCGCCCGCATGGGCGACGACCCCCGGCGCGTCCTGGCCGCCGCCGCGGGCTGGGAGCTGTTCAAGAAGGCCCTGCACGCCCACCACACAGCGGAGGACCAGGCGCTCTGGCCGGTGCTGACCAGGACGCTCGCGGACCGTCCGGACGACCTGGCCCTGCTGGAGGCGATGGAGGCCGAGCACGCCGCCATCGACCCCTTGATCGCGGCCATCGACACGGGCACCGAACCCGTCGCCGACCTGGTCGACGCGCTCGCCACGAACCTGACCGCCCACCTGGCGCACGAGGAGAAGGAGGCGATCCCCCTGATGGACGCCACCCTGACCCTCGAACAGTTCCAGAATTTCGGCAAGGTCCACGGCGAGCGGGTCGGACCCGACGCCCCGCGCGTGATCCCGTGGATGCTCGACGGCGCCGACGACGCGGTGGTGGCATCGCTGCTCGGGGTCGCGCCCCCGCCGATGCGCGCCGCCTACGAGGGCGAATGGCGCCCCGCCTTCGAGGCCCTGACCCTCTGGCCGACCACCTGACCCGCCCTGAAAAGGCCGCCGCCGCGGAGTCGATCCGCGGCGGCGGCCTTCTCGTTCCGCGGCCTCAGAGGTTGATCATGTGGCCGGCCAGGCCGTGCACGGCCTCCTTCATGGCCTCGCCCAGCGTCGGGTGGGCGTGCACGTTGCGGGCCACCTCGTGGACCGTCAGGTCCCACTGCTGGGCCAGGGTCAGCTCGGGGAGCAGCTCGGTGACCTCGGGGCCGATCATGTGGGCGCCGAGGATCTCGCCGTACTTGGCGTCGCTGATCACCTTGACGAAGCCGTCGCCCTCGCCCATGCCGAGCGCCTTGCCGTTGGCGCTGTAGGGGAACTTGGCGGTCTTGACGTCGAAGCCCTGCTCCTTGGCCTGCGCCTCGGTGTAGCCGAAGCTCGCGACCTGCGGCTGGCAGTAGGTGGCGCGGGGGATCATGATGTACTCGAGTTCCATCGTCTCGGCGTCCGCGATGGTCTCGGCCGCGACGATGCCCATGGCCTCGGCGGCGTGCGCGAGCATCAGCTTGGCGGTGACGTCGCCGATGGCGTAGATGTGCGGGACGGACGTGCGGCAGCGGCCGTCCACGTCGATGGCGCCGCGCTCGGTCAGCGCCACGCCGGTCTTCTCCAGCCCGTAGCCCTCCACGTTCGGCTGGAAGCCGATCGCCTGGAGCACCTTGTCGGCCTCGATGACCTGCTGGGCGCCGTCCTTGCCGGTGACGGTGACCTTCACCTTCTCGCCCGAGTCGTCGATCGCGTCGACCCGGGTGGAGGTGAGGACGTCCACGCCGAGCTTGCGGTAGCGCTTCGCCAGCTCCTTCGACACGTCGGCGTCCTCGTTCGGGACCATCCGGTCGAGGAACTCGACGATCGTGACCTTCACTCCGTAGTTGTGCAGGACGTAGGCGAACTCGACGCCGATGGCCCCCGCGCCCGCGATGACGATGCTCTCGGGCAGCTCGGAGCTGAGGATCTGCTCCTCGTAGGTGACGACCCGCTCCGACAGGGACGTGCCCGGCAGCAGCTTGGTGTGCGCGCCGGCCGCGATGATGCAGTTGCCGAACGTGACCGTCTCGCTCGACCCGTCCTGCCGCGCGACCTGCAGCGTGTTCGGGTCGGTGAACGTGCCCCGCCCGTCATAGGACGTGATCTTGTTCTTCTTCATCAGGAACTGGACGCCCTTGACGAGCTTCTCCGAGACCTGGCGGCTGCGCTGGTAGGCGGCGCCGTAGTCGAAGGTCACACTCCCCTCGACGTTGATCCCGAACGTCTTCTGCTCCCGGGTGACGATGTGCGCCAGCTCCGCGTTGCGCAGCAGCGCCTTCGAGGGGATGCACCCGACGTTGAGGCACACCCCGCCCCAGTACCTCTCCTCGATGATCGCCGTCTTCAGCCCGAGTTGTGCCGACCGGATCGCGGCGACATATCCACCCGGGCCCGCGCCCAGGACCACGACGTCAAAGTGTTCGCTCATGTCCATGGACGATATTCGCCCCGAGCTCGTGTTCGCATCCCGGCGGTGGGTACGCCCGGTGTCCGGGGCGCCGCGTGGGAGGTGAGTGTCACGCCCTGTTAGTGTTTCGAGCGGACTCCCGCCGGTCATCATGTCCCGCGGGAGCGGGCGGCGCGCCGGCGGCGCGAGCCCAGGCCGTCCCGGCCGCGGAGCCCGGCGGTGTACTCAGGACCAGCGGTGCCGCGGTGTGGAACATCACGTCGGGGCCCGCTCGTTGTTCCCGTCCCGAGCCGAGTGGAGGAGAAGGCGAGTGAGGATTCCCAAGCGCGTGAACGCCGTCCTGGACTGGATGGAGCAGCACTTTCTCGCGCTTGCGATCGTGGTCGCCCTGGTCGTGGTCGCGCTGGTGGCCCTGCTGGCACCGACGGCCGTCGGCTTCCCGGTCGCGGGCTTCGTGCTCGGCGCGGCGGCGGGCGGCCTGCTCGTGCACGTCCGGCTCAGCCGCCGCATCGCCCGCGCCCGCGCCGACGTGGACAACCTGCTCCGCGAGAACGGCGCGCTGCGGCACCGCAACACCGTCCTCGCCAGCGGCGTCATCACCCGGGAGGCGCAGGAGACGCAGGCGCTCGTCTCCATCCCTGAGGACGACCTCCTCCTGCTGGACGAGCCGGACGCCGACCCGCAGAAGACCGCCGCCCTCGACGAGCTGCCCGCCGGCGACGACGACCCGCAGACCACCGACGACCCGCAGACCACCGACGAGCTGCCGGACCAGGACGCCGGCCCCGAGCCGGAGGAGCCCGACGGGAGGAACGCCGCCCTCGCGGAGCTTCCGGACGGGGACCCGCAGCGCACCACCGTCCTCCCCGAACTGCCGGGCCTCCTCGGCGGCGAGGAGGAAGAGGACACCGTGCGTACCCCGCGCAGGACGCGCAAGGCCTGACCACCGCTCGGTGACCGCGCCCCGGCAGGGCGTTAGCTTCGCCGATCTTCGGGCAGATGTAGCGCGTGAAAAACACGGTGAACGCGGCTGCCGGACAGGATCCCGGGGACGGGGAGGGCGTCTCCCTCTCCAAGGAGCAGAAGGCGAGCGAGCAGGCCGTGCACAAGGCCGTGATCGCCTCCGCGATGGGCAACTGCATCGAGTGGTTCGACTTCGGGGTGTTCAGCGCCGGGGTGATGACCGCGATCATCGGCACGGTGTTCTTCCCGGAGGGCGCGAGCGGCAGCGCGTCGCTGCGCTCGTTCGCGCTGATCGCGGCCGCGTTCCTCGCCCGCCCGTTCGGCGGCCTGTTCTTCGGCCCGCTGGGCGACAAGCTGGGCCGCAAGCGGGTGCTGGCCACCACGATCATCCTGATGTCGGGCTCCACGTTCGTGATCGGCATCCTGCCCGGATACGGCACGATCGGGATCGCCGCGCCGCTGCTGCTCCTCGCGGTCCGGCTCGTGCAAGGCTTCTCGACCGGCGGCGAGTACGGCGGCGCCGCCACGATGATCGCCGAGTACTCGCCCACGCACCGGCGCGGCTTCTTCGGCAGCTATCTGGAGCTCGGCACGCTGAGCGGCTACATCCTCGGCGCCGGGCTCGTCCTGGCGATCGACCTCGCGCTCAGCGAGGAGGCGATGAACGGCTGGGGCTGGCGCATACCGTTCCTGATCGCGCTGCCGCTCGGCGCCGTCGGCCTCTACGTCCGGACGCGGATCGAGGACACCCCGGTCTTCCAGCACATGGAGCAGGAGGGCAAGAAGGCCCAGTCGCCGCTGAAGGAGACCCTGGCGCGCTACTGGCGCATGATCCTGATGCTGATCGGGATCGTGTTCCTGCTGAACGTCGCGGACTACACGCTGCTGACGTTCATGCCGTCCTACCTCGTGGACTTCCTGGACATGAACGACACGACGGCGCAGCTCATCACGATCGGGGTCGAGGCGGCCATGATCGTCGTGATCCTGCCGCTCGGCGCGCTGTCGGACCGGATCGGCCGCAAGCCGCTGCTGATCACCGCCGCGGTCGGCTACCTCCTGCTCTCGTGGCCGGCCTTCGCGCTCATGCAGACCAACAGCGCGCTCGGCGTCGCGGCGGGCTACGCCATCGTCGGCGGCCTGCTGGTGCTGATCCTCGCGGTGATCGGGGCGACGTTCCCGGCGATGTTCCCGACCCGGGTGCGGTACGGGGCGTTCGCGATCGGCTACAACATCTCGACGTCCCTGTTCGGCGGGACGGCGGCCGTGCTGATCGGCTCGCTGATCGACGTGACGGGCTCCAACTACATCCCGGCGTACTACCTGATGATCGCCGCGCTGGTGGCGCTGGTGCCGATCCTCAAGATCCCCGAGACCGCCGGGGTGCCGATCGAGGAGGCCGGGAACGAGCGCGCCCCGGAACCGGTGGGTTCCGGGGCACGGTGAACGGAGCGCTCAGCGGGACCGGGCGAAGCGCCGGCGGGCCCAGCCCGCCAGCGAAGCCGCGATCACCAGGCCGGCGCCGGTCTCGATCGCGAGTGCCGTCCATACCGCCGTCACTTCGGGCCTCCCTCCGGTTTCCGCCGGGCCCGTCCTGTCCGGGCCCGATGCTCACGGTGATGAACAATCCGACGCGGCGGATCTTTCCTCGCCCGCGCCGTGCGGAAGGGTGATTTGGCGCACCTCGTCGATGAGGGTCCACCAGCCGTCGATCTCGACGCGGAGCCGAAGCCCTCGCCGCGTGCCAGCAGGACGTCGAGCAGCGCGCCGACCGCCGTCCCAAGTCACTCTCCTGCGTCGAGGTGTCGTTCCAGGGCGTCCAGCCGGGCCGCCCAGGCGCGTCTGTACGGCGCCAGCCATGCGTCAACCTCGGCCAAGGGCTCCAGTCGGACCTCGTAGACGCGGCGCTGCGCGTCCTGGCGCGCCTGGACGAGGCCCGCGTCGCGCAGTACCCGCAGATGCTTGGACGTCCCCGGCTGGGTCAGCCCGAGGTGCTCGACCAGCTCGCCCACCGGACGGGGGCGTTCCAGCAGCAGGTCGAGGATGTGGCGGCGGGTCGGCTCGGCGAGCACGGCGAACGCGGACGGCATGGCGCCCATCATAACCGTCGACTCATATGTCGACCGAGGCATGTAGACGCAATGTCACGTACCGGTGCTACTTGTGTGGCGCCGTGGCGAAGCAGAGGTGGAGGCAATGGCCCGTTGCACACATCTGATTACCGTCTGTAGCTTCATCGTTGGCCGAACAGGGCCGCTTCCCGCAGACCCACGACGAATCGGTGGTGTGGACGTGACGGAACAGCAGCAACAGTTGAGCCTCGGTACCGCGGCGGCACGGAACCTGGCGACCACGACCAAGTCCGTCCCGCAGATGCAGGGCATCACCTCGCGGTGGCTGCTCAAGCTGCTGCCCTGGGTGCAGGCGGCCGGCGGCGCCTACCGCGTCAACCGGCGGCTCACCTACACGCTGGGCGACGGCCGGGTGACGTTCGTGACGACCGGTGCCGACGTCCGCGTCATCCCGCGCGAGCTCGGCGAGCTGGCCCCGCTGCGCGGCTACGACGACGACCTGACCCTGGACGCCATCGCGGGCCGCTTCACCCAGCAGGAGTACGAGCCCGGCGACGTCATCGTGGAGCGCGGGCGTCCCGTCGACCGGGTCGTCCTCGTCGCGCACGGCAAGCTGAGCAAGGTGGGTGCCGGGGAGTTCGGCGCCGAGGCGGTGCTCGGGACGCTCGCCAACGGCGACTTCTTCGGTGAGCAGGCCCTCCTCGGCACGGAGGAGGGTGAGGAGCCGGTGACCTGGGAGCACACGGTCAAGGCCGTGACCGCCTGCACCGTCCTGAGCATGAGCGAGACCGACTTCCAGGAGACGCTCGCCCAGTCCGCTTCCCTCCAGGCGCACCTGGAGGAGTACCGGGCGAGCCCGTCCCGCGCGCACAACGCGCACGGGGAGGCGGCGATCGAGCTGGTGTCCGGGCACGAGGGCGAGCCGGTGCTGCCCGGCACGTTCGTCGACTACGAGCTCTCGCCGCGCGAGTACGAGCTGAGCGTCGCGCAGACCGTGCTGCGGGTCCACACCCGCGTCGCCGACCTCTACAACGAGCCGATGGACCAGGTCGAGCAGCAGCTCCGGCTGACCATCGAGGCGCTCCGCGAGCGGCAGGAGCACGAGATGATCAACAACCGCGACTTCGGCCTGCTGCACAACGCCGACCTGTCGCAGCGCGTCCACACCCGCAACGGCCCGCCCACCCCCGACGACATGGACGAGCTGCTCACCCTCGTCTGGAAGGACCCCGCGTTCTTCCTCGCCCACCCGAAGGCCATCGCCGCGTTCGCCCGCGAGTGCAGCGCCCGCGGCGTCTACCCCGAGGGTGTGGACGTCGGCGGCCACAAGGTCCCCGCCTGGCGCGGCGTGCCGATCTTCCCGTGCAACAAGATCCCGGTCAGCCGGACGCGGACCAGCTCGATCCTGCTGATGCGCACGGGCGAGGCGGCGCAGGGCGTCATCGGCCTGCACCAGGTCGGGCTGCCCGACGAGTACCAGCCGGGCCTGTCCGTCCGGTTCATGGGCATCGACGACAAGGCGCTCATCTCCTACCTGGTCAGCGCGTACTACTCGGCCGCGGTCCTGGTGCCGGACGCGCTCGGCATGCTGGAGTCCGTCGAGATCGCGCACGGCGGTGCCGGCGCGTGACCGAGCGGCTCGCCCTCAGCACGCAGGCGGCGCGCAACCTCGCGACCACGACGAAGTCCGTCCCGCAGATGCGGGGCATCACCCCGCGGTGGCTGATGGCGCTGCTGCCGTGGGTGCGGGCGGACGCCGGCGTCTACCGGGTGAACCGCCGCCTCACCTACCGGCTCGGCGACGGGCTGGTGACGTTCGTCAACGACGGCGCCGAGGTCAGGGTCGTCCCGCCCGAGCTCGCCGAGCTGCCGCCGCTGCGCGACCTGCCCGACCCCGCGGTCCTGGCCGCCCTCGCCGCGCGGTTCACGCAGCGCGAGTACGTCCCCGGCGAGGCGATCGCGGTCGCGGGACGTCCCCTGGACGCGGTCCATCTCGTCGCGCACGGCAAGGTCGAGCAGGCCGGGCCGGGCGAGTACGACGCCGACGCCCGGATCGACGTCCTCGCGGACGGCCGGTTCTTCGGCGACCGGGCGCTCCTGGACGTCACCGAGGAGTGGGAGCACACCTTCCGGGCGGTGACCTCGGCGACGGTGCTGTCCCTGTCGCGGGAGGCGCTGGAGGAGGTGATCGACCAGTCCGAGACGCTGCGCGCGCATCTCCAGGAGTTCCGGGACGCGCCCGCCCCGCCGCAGACCAGGCACGGGGAGGCGGCGATCGAGCTGGCGTCCGGGCACGAGGGCGAGCCGGTGCTGCCCGGCACGTTCGTCGACTACGAGGCCTCACCGCGCGAGTACGAGCTGGGCGTCACCCAGACGCTCCTGCGCGTCCACGCGCGCGTCGCCGACCTCTACAACGGGCCGATGGACCAGGTCGAGCAGCAGCTCAGGCTGGTGATCGAGGAGGTGAGGGAGCGGCAGGAGCACGAGCTGATCAACAACCGCGACTTCGGCCTCCTGCACAACGCCGACCTGCGGCAGCGCATCCAGACCCGGGCCGGCCCGCCGACCCCGGACGACATGGACGAGCTGCTCGCGCGCCGCCGCAAGACCCGGTTCTTCCTCGCCCATCCGCGGGCGATCGCCGCGATCGGCCGCGAGTGCACCCGCCGCGGCGTGTACCCGTCCGTCCTGGAGATCGGCGGGCGCCGCGTCCAGGCGTGGCGCGGCGTCCCCATCTACCCGTGCGACAAGATCCCGGTCACCCCGGGCGGGACCAGCTCGATCCTCGCGCTGCGCACCGGCGAGGACGACCGGGGAGTCATCGGCCTGCACCGCACCGGGCTGCCCGGCGAGGTCCGGCCGGGGCTGTCGGTCCGGTTCGCCGGGATCGACGACCGGGCGCTGCTGACCTACCTGGTCAGCGCGTACTACTCGGCCGCCGTGCTGGTCCCCGACGCCCTCGGCGTCCTGGAGAACGTCGAGACCGCCCGCTGACGAGAGGGGACGTGCCATGCCCGCCTGGAGAGAGGACCCGGCCGTGGTCCGCTGCGGCCACCGGCCGGGGCCGGACCACCGTCCCCGCACGGCGGCCGAGGTGCTCGCCCGGACCCGCCGCATGGTCGACCCCGCGCTGCGCCGCGCGGCCGAGGCCATGCCGGACGCGACGGGCCGCATCGCCGCGTTCCACTTCGGCTGGCGGGACGAGCGGGGGCGGCCCGCCGCGGGGGCGGGCGGCGGCAAGGCGATCCGCCCGGCGTTCACGCTCCTCACCGCGGAGGCGGCCGGCGGGACGGCCCCGGCCGCCCTCCCGGCCGCCGTCGCGGTGGAGCTGGCGCACAACTTCTCGCTCCTGCACGACGACGTGATGGACGGCGACCGCACCCGCCGGCACCGGCCGACCGCCTGGACCGTCTTCGGGGCGAACGCCGCGATCCTCGCCGGCGACGGGATGCTCGCCGCCGCCTTCGAGCGGCTCGCCGACGAGCGCTCCGGGGGCCTGGCGGGCGGGGTCCGCGTCCTCGCCCGCGCCGTCGTCGAGCTGGTCGAGGGCCAGTGCGCCGACCTGGCGTTCGAGCGGCGCACCGACGTCACGCTCGACGAGTGCCTGGCCATGGCGGCCCGCAAGACCGGCGCGCTCCTCGGCGCGGCCTGCGCGCTCGGCGCGGTGTCCGCCGGCGCCGGCGCCGACCGCACCGCCCGCCTGCGCGCCTTCGGCGAGCGCCTCGGCCTCGCGTTCCAGTTCGTGGACGACCTGCTCGGCATCTGGGGCGAGCCGGAGGTCACCGGCAAGGCGGCGCAGGCCGACCTGCGCGCGCGCAAGAAGTCGCTCCCCGTCGTCGCGGCCCTCACGTCCGCGACCCCGGCGGGGGAGGAGCTGGCCCGGCTGTACCTCCGCGACGAGCCGCTCACCGGCGAGGAGGCCGCCCGCGCCGCCGAGCTGGTCGAGGCCGCCGGTGCCCGCGCCTGGGCGGTCGCCCGCGCCGAGGCGCTGCTCGGCGAGGCCCTGGAGGAGCTGGACGCCGCCGCCCCCGCCCAGCCGGCCGCCGCCGAACTGCGCGCCCTCGCCCGCTTCGTCACCCGGAGGGACCACTAGAGATTCGACAGTATGTTCGACTAGAGTGAGGTCTCGTGCCAGCCAGCGAGACCCTGCCGACCGGTGGCTCCGTACCCGGTGACGGTGCGCCCGGTGACCAGCTGCCCGGCGACCATGTGCCGTTCGTGTGCCCCGCCGGGCACCGGCTCGGCCCGGGGCGGGTCATCGTCGGCTGGTCGCCGTGCGTGTGCCCGCCCTGCGACCGGCGCGGCCGGGGGCTGCGCGGCCACCGCACCTACCTGTGCTTGTCCTGCAAGGACGAGCACGTCACGACGAAGTGCTACCTGCCGCACCACGTCCCATCCGAGAACGCCGCCTACCGCTGGCCCTAGTGATCGGGCCGGCGGCAGGCGGCGTCCTCGGGGGAGGGGCGGACCCCTCCGTCAGCCCTTGATCTGCGTCCAGGCCTGCGCCCAGCGGGAGTACTCGACGCACTTGTTGCCGCGGTCGTCGCCGCAGTCCTTCACCGGCGTCTTCCAGAAGGCGATCCGCTTGTAGAACTCCGGGTCGCCGACGTGGTACGTCGAGCAGAAGCCCTTGGCGGTGTACCTGCACGCCTTCGGGTTGGCGGGCGCCTCACCGAACCACTGCGCGATCTCGGCCTGGATCTTCGGCGTCGAGATCCAGTTCATCCACTTGTACATGCAGGTCGGATGCTGGGCCTTCGACGAGATCATCCAGGTGTCGGACCACCCCGTCGCGCCCTCGGACGGGAGCGTCGTGGCGACCGGTGCCTTCTCCGACATGGCCAGGTTCGCGGTCACCTGCCAGGCGGTCCCGGCGTAGTTGTAGCCGCTCTTGAACGACTGGAGCTCGTCCAGGTAGTTCGCCCAGTACTGGTTGACGTTGGGCCGCTGCTGCTTCAGCAGGTCGACCGCCGCGGCGAACTGCTTCTCGTCCAGCTCGTAGACGTCGGTGATCTTCAGGTCGGGGCGGTGCGTCTTCAGGTACAGCGCCGCGTCCGCGATGTAGATCGGCGAGTCGTAGTCGACGACGTGTCCCGCCGCGGGGGAGTCCTTCTCCCACACCACGCTCCAGGAGGTCGGACGTTGCGGGATCTTGTCCGTCCGGTACATGAGCATGTTGGCGCCGTAGCCGTGCGGGATGCCGTACATCTGGCCCTTGACCGAGTTGTACGGCTGGTTCTTGAGGTACTCGGCGATGTCCTCGTAGTTGGTGAGCAGGCCGGTGTTGACTGGGGCGACCGTTCCGCCGTAGATGAGCCGGAGGCTGGCGTCACCGGACGCCGACACGCCGTCGTACCGGCCGCTCTGCATGAGCGCGACCATCGAGTCGGAGGTGTCGGCGACCTTCGTGTACACCTTGCAGCCGGTCGCCTTGGTGAACGGGGTGACCCAGTCGACCTTCGGATCGGTGGAGCCGTCCTCGGCGTAGCCCGTCCAGGCGACGAGGTCGAGGCGGCCTTCGGGGGTGCCCAGTTCCTGGAGCATCGGGACGTCGGGCGGAGCCGCCGCCCCGTCGGAGCCGTCGCTGCATCCGCCGGTCAGCGCCGCGATCAGCAGAGCGCCGGCGGCGAGCAGGGTCCGGCCGGGGCGGGCCGACCGCCACGCGCTCTTCGTCGCGTGTGGATTACGAACCATCACGCTGAGGCATGGTAGGGGTATTTTGGACTCTTCGTGCGCACAAAACGTGATGATCTGGAAACTGTCGACACACGACTGCGTACGGTTCTAGGCTCTGCTGCGTTCAACGCGTAGTTCCGCGCGGTCGTCCCGACCCTTCCGCGCGGTCGTCCGAGCCGTCCCCCAGCCGTCCGCCCGAGTGAAAGTTCAGCCGCAGTGCCAAAACGAGGCCGCAACACGGACTCAGCCGCCGGCCACCGGCGGGCTCCCAAGGCCGCGCGATTTCGGTCAATCCGCTTCAAAGTCGTCCTCATGGTCACCGTCTCGGTGGTCTCCCTCGGCGTCCTCTGGGCGTTCGCCGCGAGCATCGCGCTCGGCGAGGGACTCAACCTGAGGGGTGTCAAGACCGTCCAAGACCACTACGGGTACCCGGCCGGCGCCCTCGGCAGCGCGCTGCAGGCCGAGCGCCGCCTGTCGATGGTCTACCTCGGCGGCAGGGTGGAGGGCGACCGCGCCTCCATGGAGTCCGGCCGCCTGGTCACCGACCGGCAGGCCGACCTGTTCCGCCGGCTCGCCTCCGACGACGGCGCCCGCGACGCGGCGCCGGAGAACACCCGCCGGCTCGCTGACAAGATCATCAAAGAGCTGGACGGGCTGGACGACCGGCGCCGCGCCATCGACACCCTCCGCACCGACCGCTCCCGCGCGTTCGCCGACTACACCGCGCTGCTGAACGACGTCGGCTCGCTGCAGGGCTCCCTCTCCACCCTGGACAACTCCGAGGTCGCCAAGGACGCCCGCAACGAGGCGTCGCTGAACCGGGCCCGCGAGGTCCTCGCCCAAGAGGACGCGCTGCTGGCCGGCGCGATCGCGGCCGGCCGCATGACGGCCGAGGAGCACGCCCAGTTCGTCAAGCTCGTCGGTACCCAGCGCACCCTCTACGACTACTCGGCGTCCGAGCTGCGGTCGGCCGACCAGGCCTACTACCAGCGCGTCATCGGGATGCCCGAGTACAGCCGGTTCCGCACGCTGGAGGACCACTTCGTCGCGTCGGCGAACCTGGTCCGGACCTCCGGCCCCACCGCCGGCGTGCTGTGGAAGACCACCGCCGACTCCAACCTGACCCGGCTCCGCGGCCTGGAGCTGTCGGTGTCCGCGGGCGCCGAGAAGCGCGCCGCGCCGATCTCCGAGGGCATCATCACCCGCGTCGTCCTCGCGGGCGTGCTCGGGCTCGTCGCCGTCGTCGCGTCCCTCGTCCTCGCGATCTGGGTCGCCCGCTCCGTCATCCGCGAGCTGGCCCGGCTGCGCCGCGAGGCGATCGACCTCGCCGACGTCCGGCTGCCGAACGTGATCCGGCGGCTGCGCCGCGGCGACGAGGTCGACGTGGCCGCCGAGGCGCCGCCGCTGGCGTTCGGCACCCGCGAGATCGACCAGGTCGGTGAGGCGTTCAACGCCGCCCGCCGCACCGCCATCCAGGGCGCGGTCGAGGAGGCGACGCTGCGCCGCAACGTCAGCGACGTGTTCGTCAACCTCGCCCGCCGCAGCCAGACGCTGCTGCACCGCCAGCTGAAGCTGCTCGACTCGATGGAGCGGCGCATCGAGACCCCGGACGACCTGGAGGACCTGTTCCGGGTCGACCACCTCGCCACCCGCATGCGCCGGCACGCGGAAGGCCTGATCATCCTGTCCGGGCAGGCGCCCGGCCGCGGCTGGCGCAGCCCCGTCGCGATCGTGGACGTCGCCCGCGCCGCCGCGTCCGAGGTCGAGGACTACACCCGGGTCAACGTCGCGCCGATGACCCGCGCCGCGATCGTCGGCCCCGCCGTCGCGGACGTCATCCACCTGCTCGCCGAGCTGATCGAGAACGCCGCCACGTTCTCGCCGCCGCACACCACCGTCCAGGTGCAGGGGCAGGCGGTCTCGCACGGCTTCACGCTGGAGGTCGAGGACCGCGGCCTCAGCATGGACGAGTCGAGGCTCGCCGCCGCCAACCAGCGGCTCGCCACCTCCGCCGAGTTCGACCTGTCCGACAGCGCGCAGCTCGGCCTGTTCGTCGTCGGACGCCTCGCCCGCCGGCACGGCATCAAGGTCACGCTGCGGACGTCCCCGTACGGCGGTATGACCGCGATCGTGCTGCTGCCCGAGGAACTCGTCGTCCCGGACGAGGGCGACACCGCCCAGGGCGCGCCCGCCCTCACCACCCGCCGCGCCGAGGACGCGCTCGTCCCGGTCGGCACGGTCGTCGGCGGCCGCCACGGCGAGCGGCAGCCGCAGGGGCTCGAAGAGGGCTACGACCAGGGCGGATCCGTGCTGCGGCTGCCGTCGGGGCGGCACGCCGCCGCGGCGCCGCCTCCGCAGGAGGAGGACCCCCTCGCCCGCCCGCCGCAGCCCGCGAGCCCGTTCGGCCAGCCGTCCGGCCCGCCCACCAGACCCGCGTCCGCCAGGACCCCGTCCGGCGGCCTCGGCGGCCTGTCCTCCAACGGCGGCCCGCCGTCCTCCGGCGGCCTGCGGCCGGAGGACCCGGACGCCCTGACCGGGCCGATCCCGGTGTTCGAGGAGCCGGCGCAGGGACCGGTGCCGACCCCGCGCGCGGCGCCGTCCCCGTGGGGCGACCCGCCGTCGGTCCCCGAGGCGCAGCCGGCCGCCGCGCCCGCCGCGCCCGGCGTGCCGCGCTCGCCGCGCGAGGTCCGGCGCCGCCCCCCCGGCGGGTCCGGCGGCAGCCGGCCCCCGCTGCCCAAGCGCGTCCGGCAGGAGAACATGGCCTCGCAGCTGCGCGAGGACCGCGCCGCCGCGGCCCCGCCCGCCGCCGAGCCGCGGGCCGGCCGGTCACCCGAGGAGCTGCGGTCGATGATGTCGTCCATCCAGCAGGGCACCCGGCGTGGCCGCGCCGAGGCTCTCGACAACGAGGAATCGTGACGGACCATGAGTGGTCCTCCTGGCAGCGAATGGCTCGACGACGAGGCCGGCCCGATCGTCCGCTCGTACGCGCTCACCCGCGGCCGGGCGAGGCCGGCGACCGGCGAGGCCTTCGACATGATCACGATCGTCTCGACGGCCGCGCGGCCCCGGTCGGGCTCGCCCGGCATCGGCCCGGAACATCTCGACATCCTGGAGATGTGCGTGCAGCCGCAGCCGGTGGCCGAGATCGCGGCGCGGATGCGGCTGCCCCTGGTCGTCGTCCGCGTCCTGCTCGGTGACCTCCTGC
The DNA here is from genome assembly GCF_039871695.1 of Actinomadura sp. B10D3. Classification (NCBI taxonomy): domain Bacteria; kingdom Bacillati; phylum Actinomycetota; class Actinomycetes; order Streptosporangiales; family Thermomonosporaceae; genus Actinomadura; species Actinomadura sp. B10D3. The sequence continues at coordinate 23,376 of NZ_JBDPLY010000038.1, read as the reverse complement.
ATCACCGGCTCATCACCGCCACCCGTCCCCAACAGGAGAGCCCGCTCTCCAAGGAACGTCTGCTGAGGGAAGTGCTTCATGGTCTCCAGGCACTCTGAGAGCGCGGGGTCGCCCCCCGAGGACGCCGCGCCGGTGGCCCCGGTCGCGGTGAAGATCCTCGTCGCCGGGGGATTCGGGGTGGGCAAGACGACGCTGGTCGGCGCCGTCAGCGAGATCCGGCCCCTGCAAACCGAGGAACTGCTCACCGACCGGGGCGTCGGCGTCGACGACACCGAGGGCGTCGAGCAGAAGACCACCACCACGGTCGCGATGGACTTCGGCCGGATCACGATCCGCGACGGCCTCGTCCTCTACCTGTTCGGCACCCCGGGGCAGGACCGCTTCTGGTTCATGTGGGACGAGCTGTCCTACGGCGCGCTCGGCGCCGTCGTGCTCGCCGACACGCGCCGGCTCGCGGACTGCTTCCCCGCCGTCGACTACTTCGAGAACCGCGGCCTGCCGTTCCTCATCGCGGTGAACTGCTTCGACGACGGCTACGACTACGGGCCGGGCGAGATACGGGACGCGCTGGACCTCAACGACGCCGTGCCCGTCGTCCTGTGCGACGTCCGGGAGCGGGGGTCCGGCAAGGAGGTGCTGACCACCCTCGTGAAGCACCTGCTGGCCGTCCACGAGGCGGAGACCCGGGCGGACATGCCGGCGCTGTAGGCTTCCGGGCGAGATGAACCGGACACGTGCACGGCTGTCGGACGGCCGCGAGATCGTCTACTACGACGAGGCGCCGGGCCGGGTCCCCGTCCCCGACCCGCGCGGCCTCCCGCCCGCCGCGCCGGTGTGCGAGACCCGCCGCGACCCGCTGACCGGCGAGCACGTGACGATCACCGCCCACCGCAACGACCGCACGTTCCTGCCGCCGCCGGACCAGTGCCCGCTGTGCCCCGGCGGCCCAGCCTCGGAGATCCCGGACCCGTCCTACGACGTCGCGGTCTTCGAGAACCGCTTCCCGTCGTTCGACGTCCGCACCCCGCCGGTGCCGCCGGAGATCGACGGTGTGGAGCGCGCCCGCGGCGCCGGGCGGTGCGAGGTCGTGTGCTTCACCGACGAGCACTCCACGTCGATGGCGCGGCTGCCCGTCTCCCGGGTCCGGACGGTCGTCGACGCGTGGGCCGACCGCACCGCCGAGCTGTCCGCGATCCCGGACGTCGAGCAGGTCTACGTGTTCGAGAACCGCGGGGTCGAGATCGGCGTGACCCTGCACCACCCGCACGGGCAGATCTACGGGTACCCGTTCGTCACCCCGCGCACCGGCCGCATGCTGGAGACGGCCGCCGCGCGCCCGGACCTGTTCGCCGCCGTGCTGAAGGCCGAGCGCGCCGGCGAGCGGGTGGTGCTCGCCGGCGAGCACTGGACGGCCTACGTCCCCGCCGCCGCCCGCTGGCCGATCGAGGTGCACCTGACGCCGCACCGCCACGTCCCCGACCTCACCGCCCTGGACGCCGCCGAACGCGACGAGCTGGCCGTCCTCTACCGCGACCTGCTGCGGCGCTGCGACGCCCTCGACGACGGGCCGCTCCCGTACGTCGCCGGCTGGCACCAGGCCCCGGTCGGGGCGGGCCGCGACCTGTTCCGCCTGCACCTGGAGCTGTTCTCGGTCCGGCGCGCCCCCGGCAAGGTCAAGTACCTCGCCGGCTCCGAGTCGGGCATGGGCGCCTGGATCAACGACGTCCCGCCGGAGTCGGTGGCCGAGCGCCTGCGCGCCGTCACTGCCGGCTGAGCGTCCGGGTGACGCCCGCGGCGATCGTCGTCGCGAGCACCCAGCCGGTGATGATCAGCGTGTAGGCGAGCCACTGGTACCAGCCGGCCGTCTTGAACGCCTTCTCCTGCCCGAAGTCGATGATGGGCAGCAGCAGGTCGAGCGTGTAGAAGAACGCGTTGAACGGCGGATGCTCGTCGGCCTTCAACGGGAGCGGCGCGTGCAGGCCGAACACCGTCGTGCCCACGGCGAGCAGGCCGGCGAGCCACGCCGCCGCCCAGCGGGGCCGGTATCCGTACCCGACCGTCACGTCCTGGAGGTAGCCCCACATCCGCGAGTACCACGGGCGCGTCGCGCGGTGGCGGCGCTGCTTGGCGAGCTGGACGTTCCGCGCCGCCCGCTCGTCCCCGGCCTGCCGGTAGGCGGCGGCGAGCTGCTCGTACGCGTGCGGGACGTAGCCCTCGGCGTCCCGCTCCAGCATCGCGATGCGGACCTTCGCGGGCAGCCGGGGAGTGAGCGACCCGTAGGTCAGGCCGTCGAGCCACACCTCACTGTCGCCGAGCGCGCTCGGCGCGACATGGAGCAGGCCGAGCCGGCTGCGGAGCATGTTCATCGGCCCGTCGACCCGCGCCTCGCGGAACCAGAGCTCCCCGATCGCGGCGCTGGTCGTGCGCAGGGCGCACCGCGCATCGGACAGGGACGCCTGCGTGAACACCAGCAGCCCGGGGATCGTCGCGCCGCGCAGGCTGACCTCCCCCTCGAACCGCGACCGCGTCGCCTTGACGTCCGACCCCACGCTCAGGTTCTCGCCGTCGAACGCCCGCCCGCCCGGGTTGCGGACGACGGCGCCGGTCAGGTCGACCCGGCCCGCGACGGACGCGCCGTTGAGCCGGACCTCCCCGTCCGCCGCCAGGCCGATGCCGAGGACGTCGTCCTCCAGGACGGAGTGGTCGAGGTGCAGAACCTCCTCGGACGCGCCTTCAGACCCGAGCCGGGCGCGGTCCAGGAGGAACGTGCCGGACAGCCGTGCCCCGCCGAGCCGGATCCGTCCCGGGACGCGGCAGCCGCTGATGCGCAGCACCCCGTCCACGCGCACGTTCGCCGCCTCCAGGCCGGGCAGGTGGGAGCCGCTCAGGTTCAGCTGCCGGATGCGCGCCCCGTACAGCACGAGAGGCTGCTCGAAACGGCACGCCATCAGCCGCACCGGATGGTCGACCGTCGCGTGCGCCAGGTTCAGCTCCCCGGTGACGCGCGCCCCCATCAGCCGCAGCGCCGCGACCTCGCCGTCCATCGGCGGTCTCAGCAGGAGCTTGCGCAGCACCTCCGCGCGGACGGTGCGCGCGGCTCCCCACGCGTCGCCGTCCTCGGGATCGTCGTCCGCACTGCCACGGAGGTCGACCGGGACGCCGGTGGGGAACGACCGCCACACGCGCCGCTCGACGGGGGAAAGATCGATCGGCTCCACGATGACGGAACCTACAACAGCCCCGCGGCGGCCGAAATCGTCACAGCTCGGCCGAGTTCTCGCGACCGTATAGAACGATCTCAGCGGTGTGGCCTACTCTCCCACGCATGCCGGAAAGGGTGCTGGCCGAAGGGTCCTTCGACGGTGTCGCCGCCGCGGCCGAGGGGCCGCCGCTGGCGTGCGCGTCCCGGTCCGGTCAGGGCGCGAACACCGGGCAGGCGTGGGACCTGGCGGCCGGTTCGGCGCTCGGCCCGCCGATCCCCGACTTCCCGGTCGACCGCGCCGAGTGGGCGTTCGGCGTCCCGGCCGGCTCGCCGGTCGTCGCGTGGACGCACCGCGACCGCGTCCACGTCCTCGACCTGCGCACCGGCGACGAGCTGACCCTGGACGGCCGCCCCGACCTGCTCGGCCTCGCCGTCCACCACGGCCGCGCCGCGGTGGTCGCGGTCTCCGGCCCCGCGAACGACGCGGAGGTCGTCGTGTGGGACGCCGTGACCGGCGAGCGCCTGGCCGACCTCTCCCTCTGGCTCGGCCACCGGACCGCCCTCGGCCGCCGGATGCTGCACACGGCCCCCGCGGGCGGTCCCCTGATCGGCCTGCCCGGCGACTCCGCGGTCGCCCTCTGGGACGTGGAGCGCGGCGAGGAGATCGCCGCCGTGCCGCCCGCCTGCACGGCGCTGACCCCGTCCCCGGACGGCCTGGTCCTCATCGAACGCGCCCCGTCGGAGCTGCGCGTCCACGGATTGGACGGCGACCGGCTCACGACCCTTCCCTTGCCCGGCCCGTCCGCCCACGTGGCGGCGGCCTCCGCGGGCGGCCGCCTCCTGGTCGCCGCGGCCCTCCGGGACGCGCCCGGCGCGATCCTCGTCTGGGACGCCGCGGGATCCGTCCCGTCCCACCGCGTCGAGGCACCGGCCCCCGTCAACGACCTGGCCGTCTCCCCGGACGGCACCCTGCTGGCCGCGACCGACGCCGGCCTGCTGACCGTCCCGTGTGGCTAGGCGACGTCCCCCGCCCCGGCACCCGCAAGGCCAGGCCGCTGCTCTACCTGGACGTCGACGGCGTCCGGTCAGTGGCGCGCGAAGGTGTACTGGATGGCCGCCTCCTTGGCGGTGATGGCCCGGTCGAGGAACATCAGGCCGTCCATTCGGCAGTTGCAGGGGTTCTTCTCCTGGTCGTTCTGCGGGAAGCTGCCGCCGATCTTGATGCCGCGGGGGTCCGTGGCGGACGTGAGGTCGGGTTCCGGGGCGCCTTCGAGCTTCCACGGGTCGCCGGAGACGGTGGAGAAGCCGGGCAGCGGCCTGCCGTCCTTGTACAGCGCCATCCGCCCGGTGTCGTAGTCGAACGTGGCGGCCAGATGCACCCAGGTGTTCTGCGGGAGGATGCTCCGCCAGTCCTCGCTCGCGGCGAACGTCTGGGAACTGCCCCCGTCCACGCGGCGGCCGAGCGCGACGACGTGCAGGGTGCCGCCGACGTCGATGATCTCCAGCAGGGCGCGCACGGCGTGGCCGTCGGAGTCGCCGGTGAGCAGGCCGGACAGGCCGATCGCGTTGTAGACGTCGTCGGGGTTGGAGGTCTCGGTGTTGGGGCTCGGGTTCGTCCCGGTCATCTTGAACCAGCCCATGAGGGTGGCGCCCTTGGCGGCGTTGAACGCGCGCAGGGACGGCACGCCCGTCGCGGAGTAGATCCCCGCCTTCCAGTCGTCGGTGCCCTTCCCCGACGGGTTCACCTGCTTGATCTGGACGGCGTGCCGCCGGGCGCCGTCCCGCACCCGCATGGCCGCCCCGCCGTTGATCAGGTCGATCGCGGTGCCGGACCGGCCCCGGTCGGCCTCCCGGGACGGGTCGCCCGGCACGGGATGCTCGAAGTCGTAGTAGGAGACCAGGTTCTTCTTCAGGGGCGGGAAGACGCCGCCGTGCCCGGACGACGCGGACGCCGGGGCGGCGACGGAGAGGGAGGCGCCGAGCAGCACGGTCACGAGTGCGGCGGGGCCACGACGGATCAGCATGTGCAGACTCCTTGGAGCCCTCCGGGCGGGCGGCGGTGCCCGCCGCCCGCCCGGAGGAGGCCGTTACTTCGCCGGGGTCCCGCGGACCGTCAGGTCGCGGAGCCGGCCGATGTTGTCGAACGAGCCGAAGCCCACCCGGCCAGAGCCGAGGGTCGTGTCGATGGCCGTGAAGACCGGTCGGGTCTTCCCGTCCACGTACACGGCCGTCTCACCGGTGCCGGCACAGTGCGTCACGGTGACGCGGTGCCACGCCTCGTCGGTGACGGACGGGGGCGCTCCGTGCGACCGGTTGGCGTTCCACTGCTGGTCGATCCGCAGCCGGTCCGCGCCGTTCACCAGGTAGATCCCGTTGTGCGGGTAGATGGTGTTGTCGCTGGAGAGATGGGCGTAATAGAAGTGCGTGTCGTCCTGGTAGCCGAAGACGACGATCACATCCCGGTTGCTGACCGATACCGGTGTGTCGAGCCGCACCTGCGCGTCGATCCGCGTCGAGGTGAACGCCGGCCCCTTCTTCAGGACCGCGTACTCGAACGGGCGGCGCGGCCCGGGGCGCTCCTCACCGGCCTCGGCGAGGATGACCTGGTCGCCCGGGAACTTCCACTTGGACGGCGTCACCGGCGCCCAGTTCTTCCCGGCCATGGCGTGCCCGACCTTGACCGGCCCGGCCTTGCAGTCCGCGAACCGCTTGGTCCCGACGACCTTCCAGATCTTGCCGTTGGCCTTGGCGAGCAGGTAGGGCTCGCCCTTGCCGTCCGAGCCGTAGCGCAGGTCGACCCGCTCGTCGCCCGCCAGCTCCTTCATCGTGACGGGCTTGCCGGAGGTGTCGTACGCGGTCATCTCGTAGATCTGCGCGCGGTTCTTCCCGGTCGCGTCGTGCTTCATCTCCGACTCTTCGGTGTACATGAGCCGGCCGTCCACGATGTCGGTGAACAGGTACTTGCCGCGCAGCGCGGGCAGCTTCGAGCCCCGGTAGACGTAGCCGCCGGAGATGGCGTGGCCGACGTCGCTGGAGCAGTTCCAGTCGGGCGGCGGGTCGTGGTCGTACGCCGCGAGCGGGTACTCGTAGTCGTACTTGTCGTCGTCCGCGGGCAGCGGGTACAGGTGGCAGCGGTCGTCCTTGCGGAACGTGAACGCGCCCTCCCGCTCGCTCCACCCGATGTTGGCGCCGGGGTAGAGCTCATGGATCGACTCGATCTCGTGCTCGCCGATGTGCGCGAGGAACATCCGGTGCGTCCCGCCGGTGTCCCAGCTGAACCGGTGCGGGTCGCGCATGCCGTAGGCGTAGATCTCGCCGACCTTGCCGGGCTGCCCGGCGTACGGGTTGTCGGCCGGGATGCCGTACTTGCCGTTGGCGCTGTCGTTCCCGGACGGGTCGATCCGCAGGATCTTGCCCTGCGGGACGCCGAGGTTCTGCGGGTCGCCGCCGTTGTCGCCGACGTTGCCGTTGCCGCCGTCGCCGACCGACAGGTAGAGCTTGCCGTAGTCGGGGTCGCCGGGCCGCGCGTTGGGGTTGAAGTCGATCTGCTGGAGGTTGTGGATCCGCCCGGCGAACCCGATGCGCAGCAGCTCCCGGTGGGTGCCGGAGAACCTGTTCGCCTTCGGGTCGGACGCCGTCCACTCGTCGATCACGCCGTGGTAGCCGGTCTTCGGCTGCGGCGTGAGGTCGGGCTTCTTCGTCGTCAGCGCGTCCCCGGCCTCGACGTGCGCGGTGTAGAACTTCCCGTTCTTCGCGAAGTCGGGGTGGAACGCGACGAACCCGAAGCCCTGCCCCAGCCCGGCCTGGGAGAAGAAGTCGGGCGCGAACGTCGCCGCGACGTCGAGGTAGACGTGCGGCGTGCGGGTCTTCTTGTCGAGCAGGTACAGGTTGCCGTTCAGGTCGGGCACGTAGAGGCGGCCCGAGCGGTCGGGGACCTCACCGACGTAGTTGATGCGGTTCCACCGCAGCAGCCGGGGGTCGGTCGGGGTTCCGGTCGGCTTCGACTTCGGCAGCTGCGCGACCTCCTGCAGCACGAGGCCGAGCCCGGAGGGGGCGGGGTCGTCGGGGATCGGGTCGAGGATCGGCGCGTCGTCGCGCGCCTGCGCCGCCGGTGGCACGGCGAGCAGCGGCAGCAGCAGCGCCGCGATCGTGAGGAGACACCAGTGAAGCTTTCTTCGCATTCCGGCCGTCCAAGGGTGGGGGTCGAGCGGGCCTGGAAAGCGCTTTCTGGAAGCGCTTTCACGAAAGTACGACCGGCCTCGCCCGACGTCAAGAGACAATTCGGCCCTGCCACATGTGGACATCACGTCACGACCGAACCCGCCGCAGCCATCCGTGCACGGCCGTCGCGGCCGCGGACACCACGAGCCCGGCGGGCGCGGCGGCGGAGTGCCCCGCCAAGGTCAGCGCCATGGCGACGGCCGCCCCGGGGGCCCAGATCCACGTCGCCACCGGACGTCCCGCCCGCCCGCGCCGCCGGCGAGCCGCCTCCGCCGCCATCGGCGGCACGAGCGCCGGCAGCGCCGCCGCCAGCACCGTCAGCCAGTCGAGCAGCATCCGGTCCACCCGCAGCGCCGCGAGCACGGCCCCGGGAACCGAGATCGCCAGAACCGCCACGACCTGCCGCCCATCGACCCGCCCCCACACCCAGGTCTCACGCTCGCCGGAACCGAGCGCGGTGGGGGCGGGGAGGAAGCGGCGGACGGCGAAGACGCCGGAGTGGACGGCGGCGAGGGTCGGGGCGATGACCGAGGCGGCGACGAACAGGTTCGCGGCCGGGAGGCCGTCCGGCCCGGCCAGGACGGCGACGACGTCGGTGGAGCCGCTGGCCGCCGCGACCCCGGCGCCCACGACGGAGGCCGCGAGCGCGGGGCCGACGAGGAGCGCCACGCAGGCCGCGAGGTCGCCGCGCCCGCGCAGGCCGACGGTGAAGTCGGGGGCCCGGACGGCGAACACCGACACGTACCCGATGTAGCCGGCGAGGTCGGCGACCAGGACGCCGGGCGGGCCCTCCCGGGAGAACGTCACCGGCGAGGAGGGCGGAGCGAGCCGCACGGCGACGATGCCGATCAGCGCGATCGCGGTGAGGGTGGTGGCGACGGCGACCGCGTTCCACCGGCCGCTGCCGGCGATCAGGACCGCGACCATCGGGACGGTCAGCGCCACCACGCCGACCGCGTCCGGGACGCCGCCCAGCGCGGCGGCGGCCGCCCCGCCGAGGCCGACGTTGAAGCCGAACCAGCCGACCATCGCGGCCGCCAGCAGGGCGGTGAACGCGCGCTCGGCCATGGGCGGCAGGTAGCGCGGCGCGAGCTCGGTCATGCCCGCGTCCTCACCGGCCGGCGCCCGGAGGCCGAGCCGTCCCTGCGCGGCGAGCAGCGTCGCCATGACGGCGCCGCCCACCACGAGGACGATCAACGGCAGCGCGCCGTCGTGGCGCCCGCCGACCTGCGCGCCGAGGACGAGCGCGCCCGGCGCCGTCCCGATGCCGAGCCAGGCGCCCGACGCCGCCCGCCAGGTCCGGCCTCCGTCCGACGTCCGGGAAACGGCCCCGCGAGGCGCGCCGGGCCGGTCCGTCACGCGACGTGCTCGCGGTAGCGGGAGAGGGCCAGGTCCAGGGCGTCCGGGCCCGGCATGGCCCAGACGGCGTCGTTGAAGATCTCCACCTCGATCGGGCCGGTGTAGCCGGTGGCGTCGACGGCCTCGCGGAAGCGCCGCAGCTCGACGCAGCCGTCGCCGAGCATGCCGCGTCCGGTGAGGACGCCCTCGGGCAGCGGCGTCACCCAGTCGGCGACCTGGAACAGCGACAGCCGGCCCTCCGCGCCCGCGCGGGCGATGCCGGCCCAGGCGTCCGGGTCCCACCACAGGTGATAGGTGTCGATCATCACGCCCACCTGGGCGGACGGGAACGGCGCCGCCATGTCGAGCGCCTGCGCGAGGGTGGACACCACGCACCGGTCGGAGCAGTACATCGGGTGCAGCGGCTCCAGCGCGAGCTGGACGCCGTGCTCGCCCGCGTAGGGCGCGAGTTCGGCCAGGACGTCGGCGACACGGGTACGGGCTCCGTCCAGGTCACGGGACCCCTCCGGCAGCCCGCCGCTCACTAGGCACAGTACGGGTGTACCCAGTTCGGCGGCCTCCTCGATGGCACGGCGGTTGTTCTCCACGGCGTCCTCTTCCTGGAAGAAGCCGCCCCGGCACAGGGACGTGACCGTCAGGCCGTGCTCGCGCATCAGCTTGGACGTGCGGGCCACGCCGTACTCGCCGACGGGCTCCCGCCAAAGGCCGACGCCGGTGACCCCTGCCGACGCGCAGCCGGCGGCGAGGTCGGGCAGGGGCCAGTACCGGGTCGTCCACTGGTTGAGGCTGAACCTCATCACTCGGCTCCTTGGACGGTCAGCCAGGCGCGCATCCTGTGGACCGCGAGGCCGGGGTCCGGGAAGAGCCCCGCGGCGTCGGCGAGCTGGAAGAGGCGCACCATGTGCGGGACGGATCGAGCGCCCTCAAGCCCGCCGACCATCCGGAAGTGCTTCTGGTGGCCGGTCAGCCAGGCCAGGAACACCACGCCCGTCTTGTAGTAGTAGGTCGGGGTTTCGAAGAGGTGCCGTGCGAGCGGCACCGTCGGCGCGAAGATCTCCTCGTAGGACGCGGTGTCGCCGTCGTCGAGGGCCCGCAGCGCCGCGGCGGCGGCCGGCGCGATGGGGTCGAAGATGCCGAGGAGCGCGTCGCTGTAGCCCTCGGCGTCGCCGCGGATCAGTTCCGGATAGTTGAAGTCGTCGCCGGTGTAGAGCCGGACGCCGGACGGCAGGCGGCGGCGGAAGGCGATTTCCCGCTCCGCGTCCAGCAGCGAGATCTTCACGCCGTCGATGCGGGACGCGTGCTCGCCGATCAGGGCGAGCAGCGCCTCGGCCGCGGTGTCCAGGTCGGGCGAGCCCCAGTAGCCCTCCAGCGCCGGGTCGAACATCGGGCCCAGCCAGTGCAGGACCGCGGGCCGCTTGACCTGGGGCAGCAGCCGCCCGTAGACCGCGGCGTAGTCGTCCGGCCCGCGCGCCGCGGCGGCCAGATGGCGGCTCGCCATCAGCACCGGCACCGCGTCCACCGACTCGATGACGGCGAGCTGCTCCTCGTACGCCGCCACGATCTCGTCGAGAGAGGCGGGCCCGGGCGGCAGCTGGTCGGTGCCCGCCCCGCACACGATGCGCCCTCCTACTGAAAGCGCTTCCCGACCGCTCCGCACGATGAGCTCGCGGGTCGCCGCCCAGTCCAGGCCCATGCCGCGCTGCGCGGTGTCCATCGCCTCCGCGACGCCCAGCCCGTACGACCACAGATGCCGCCGGAACGCCAGCGTCGTCCCCCAGTCGAGGAACTCGCCGCCGGGCACCACGTGCGCGGCCGCGAAGGCGACCCGGGACGTGCTCGGGCCGGGAGGCGGCGGGTACGAGCGCGGCTCGCCCATGGTGTGCGGGGTCAGCGACCCCGGCAGGTCGATCTTCACAGCTCCGGTACCTCCAGGCGCCTGCCCTCCCGCCACGCCCGCAGCCCGAGCTCGGCGAGCTGCACGCCGCGCGCCCCGGCGTAGAAGTCCCAGGGGAACTCGCCGTCGCCGGCGATGTGCCGCAGGAACATCTCCCACTGGGTCTTGAACCCGTTGTCGAACTCGACGTTGTCCGGGATCTCCTGCCACTGCGAGCGGAAGTCCTCGGTGGCGGGCAGGTCGGGGTTCCACACCGGCTTCGGCGTCATCGACCGGTGCTGGACGCGGCAGCGCCGCAGCCCCGCCACCGCGGACCCCTCGGTCCCGTCCACCTGGAACTCCACCAGCTCGTCGCGGAACACCCGGGTCGCCCAGGACGAGTTGATCTGCGCGACGATCCCGCCGTCCAGCTCGAAGATCCCGTAGGCGGCGTCGTCGGCGGTGGCCTCGTACGGCTTGCCGGCCTCGTCCACCCGCTCGGGGATGTGCGTCGCCCCGAGCGCCTGGACGGAGCGCACCGGCGCGATGGCGTCCAGCACGTACCGCCAGTGGCAGAACATGTCGAGGATGATCCCGCCGCCGTCCTCGGCCCGGTAGTTCCAGCTCGGGCGCTGCGCCTCCTGCCAGTCGCCCTCGAACACCCAGTAGCCGAACTCGCCGCGCACCGACAGGATCCGCCCGAAGAACCCGCCGTCGATGAGGCGTTTCAGCTTGAGCAGCCCCGGCAGGAACAGCTTGTCCTGGACGACCCCGTGCCGCACCCCGGCCTCGTCGGCGAGCCGCGCGAGGGCCAGCGCGCCCTCCAGGTCGTCGGCCAGCGGCTTCTCGGTGTAGATGTGCTTGCCGGCCGCCACGGCGGCGCGGATCGCGTCCTCCCGCGCGCTGGTGACCTGCGCGTCGAAGTAGACGTCGGTCTCCGGACGCGCCAGCGCCTCGGCCAGGTCGGTCGTCCAGGCGGTGAGCCCGTGCCGCTCGGCGAGGTCGCGCAGCTTGTCCTCGCTGCGCCCGACGAGCACGGGCTCCGGCCAGAGCACGGTGCCGTCGCCCGTGCGGACCCCGCCCTGCTCCCTGATCGCGAGGATCGAGCGGAGGAGATGCTGGCGATACCCCATCCGGCCGGTGACGCCGTTCATGACGATCCCGATGGACCTGCGTGCCATCCCGTTCCTTCCTAGCCTGTCGTGTAGTGGCCTTCGCCCGCGGCGCTCCGCCGCGGGCACCGGTCAGTCCGGTGCGCCGCCCGCACCGAGGAGCCCCCGGACGCGGTTGGTGACGCGGGCGAACTCAGGGCGGGCCATGGTGGCGGCGTAGTCGCGCTCGGCCGGCAGGTCGACGTCGATGATCTCGGCGATCGAGCCGGGCCGGTCGGTCATCACCACGACGCGGTCGGCGAGGTAGGCCGCCTCCGCGATCGAGTGCGTGACGAGCAGGACGGTCGTGCCCGTCTCCCGCCAGATCCGGTTCATCTCGACGTTGAGCTGCTCGCGGGTGAGGGCGTCGAGGGCGCCGAACGGCTCGTCCATCAGCAGGACGGGCGGCTCGTGCAGCAGTGCCCGGCACAGCGCGACCCGCTGCTGCATGCCGCCGGACAGCTCGTGCGGCAGCGCGTCCTCGAACCCCGTCAGGCCGGTCATCTCGATCAGCTCGGCGGTCCGCTCGCGCGCCCGCTCGGACGGCATCTTGCGCATCTCCGCCTGGAGCAGGATGTTCTTGCGGGCGCTGCGCCACTCCAGCAGCGCGGCCCGCTGGAACACGTAGCCGATGTCGTGCCGCGGCCCCGCGACCGTCTCGCCGCGCAGCCGCACCGTGCCGGACGAGGGCTTCAGCAGCCCCGCGACCAGTTTCAGCAGCGTGGACTTGCCGCAGCCGGACGGGCCGACGATGGCCACGAACTCGCCCATCGCGATGTCCAGCGACACCTCGCGCAGCGCCGTGACGTCCCGCTTGCGGCTGCGGAACCGGACCGCGACCTCGTCGATCTCGACCGCGCTCTCGCGCGCCGTCGCGTCGGTCCCGTCCGTCCCGGTGGCTGACTTGCTCATGATCCTCATCGCTCGTCCCGTCATCCCTGCGGTGCGGCCGACGCCTGCCAGTACTCCGACGGCGGCTTGGCCTCACCGATGACCCCGGCCTGCTGGAAGGTGGCGATCGTCGTCTTCCAGTCGCTCTCGGCGTTGACGCCCGGCGCCTTGCCCTGCGTCGCCGGCGTGTGCAGCAGCGTCAGCGTGGTCTTGAACTGCTCGGTGATGACCTTCCCGGGCGGGAGCTGTTCGGACGCGCCGGCCATGCTCGCGACGGCGCCCGCCTGGTCGCCCTCCGCCGCCGTCCACGACTCGCTCGTGGCGGCGACCATCTTCTTGACGACGTCGGCGTCGCTCTTCAGCTTGCGCTCGCCGACGATCAGGCCGTTGGAGAAGAAGTTCAGCCCGAAGTCGGAGTACCGCAGGTACGACACTTCCTTGCCGGACTTCTCGGCCATCGTCGGGCCCTGGTCGTTCGCGAAGCCCATCAGCCCCGCGGTCTTGCCGGACAGCACCGCGGCCATCTTCCCGGCCGGGTCGGTGTTCTGGACGGGCACGTCGCTCTCGCTGATGCCGTTCTTCTTCAGGAACACCGGGAAGGTGCGCGCCAGCGCGTCCCCGGCCGTCCCGGCGATCTTCTTGCCCTTCAGGTCGGCGGGCTTCTTGATGCCGGCCGTGGTGAACGACTGCACCGACGCGGGCGTGGTCTGCAGGAACACCCCGACGCTCTTGACGGGCATCCCCTTGTCGACGGCCGCGAGCAGCGCGGGCGTGTCGGCCCAGCCGAAGTCGGTCTGCCCGGCGCCGGTGGCCTGGACGGTCTTCTGCGAGCCCTGGCCCGCCTTGATCTCCAGGTCGATGCCGTGCTTCTCGTAGATGCCCTTCTTCTTGCCGTAGTAGAACGGCGCGTGCTCGCCGTACGGGTACCAGTTGAGCGTCAGCGTGACCTTGGTCAGCTTCTTGCCGGACGCGCTCGTGGTCTCGTCGGAGTCCCCGCCGCAGGCGGTGCCGGTGAGCGCCAGGGCCGGGACCATGGCGGCGATGGCGAGAGTGCGGAGTTTCATGAGGCGGCCCTCCGTAAAGGGGTGGGTTTGTCTCGGCCGGTGGTGTCGGACGTCCCGCCCGGTGGTTCCCGGGCGGACGGTTCGGTGGCGGGGGCGGTGGGACCGGGTGCCGGCGGCGCCCGGCGTGGACGGCGCGCGCGGCGCCGTCAGTACGTCGTGGTGACCGCGTCGCCGCGCCGGCTGGCGTGCCAGGGCAGCAGCAGCTTCTCCGCGACCTCGACGACGACGAACAGCACGACGCCGATGGCCGACATCACCAGCAGGCCGGCGAACAGCATCGGGGTGTCGAGGTTGCCGTTGGCCTGCAGGATCACGTAGCCGAGCCCCTCGTTGGCGCCGACGAACTCGCCGACGACGGCGCCGGTGACGGCGAGCGTGACCGCGACCTTCAGGCCGGAGAACAGGTGCGGGAGCGAGGCCGGCAGCCGGATCTTGGCGAACGTCGCCAGCGGGCTCGCGCCCATGGTGGCCGACAGCTGGAGCATCTCCGGGTCCACCGCCTTCAGCCCGGCCACCATCGAGATCACCACCGGGAAGAACGCGATCAGCACCGCCACGACGATCTTGGGGCCGATGCCGAAGCCGAGCCACACCACGAACAGCGGGGCGATCGCGATCTTCGGGATGACCTGCGCGAACAGCAGGATCGGATAGAGGGTGCGCTCGACCGTCGCCGAGTAGACCATGACCACCGCGGCGAAGACCCCGATGAGCACCGCGAGCGCGAAGCCGATCAGGGTCTCGTACGTGGTGACCCAGGTGTGGTGCCAGATGTAGCCCCACTTGTCGGCCATCAGGCTCAGCGTCGCGCCGGGCGACGGGACGAGGTACGCCTCCACGATCTTGAAGGCGCTCACGGCCCACCAGGCCGCGAAGCAGGCGATCAGCAGCGCGACGGGCCGCCACGACCGTTCCAGGCCGTCGCGGACCCGCTCGCCCACGCCGGGCCGGCCGCGTTCGACGACGCCCGCCGCGTCCGCCTTCGGCGTCGCGGCCGTCGTGCCCTGACTCACCATGGGTTCCTCCGGGACGGTGGCTGTGAAAGCGCGTTCAGAAAGCGCTTTCTGATGTACCGTAAGAAGCGGCGCATGGCGCGGTCAAGAGGGTCTTCGCAGGAAACCCGCCGCGTGGACCCCGCGTCGACCGAGGGGGCGGTGATGACGGAAGCGGCCGAGGAGCAGCGCGCCGGCGACCGGGCCTACGTGACCCTGCAGGACGTCGCGCGGGAGGCCGGCGTCTCGCTGGCCACCGCGTCCCGCGTCCTGAACGGGACCTCCCAGGTGCGCGCCGACCTCCGGGAACGCGTGCTCGCCGCGGCCGCGGAGCTGAGCTACACCCCGAACGCGCACGCGCAGGCGCTCGCCAGCTCGTCCAGCAAGTCCGTCGGGGTCATCTGCCACGACGTCAGCGACCCCTACTTCGCCGCCATCGCCCACGGCGTGATGCGCACCGCCGCCGAGCACGGGATGCTCGTGATGCTCGCCAGCACGTTCCGCGACCCGTCCCGCGAGGTCGAGTACGTGGCGATGCTGCGCGCCCAGCGGGCCCGCGCGATCCTGCTGATCGGCTCCGGCTTCGAGGACCGCGACTGGGAGCGCCTGATGGCCGCCGAGCTGGACCCCTACCAGCGCACCGGCGGGCGCGTCGCGGTCCTCAGCCGGCACCGCAGCCTCAAGGTGGACGCCGTCCTGCCGCAGAACCGGGAGGGCGCCGGCGCCCTCGCCCGCGCGCTGCTCGACCTCGGCCACCGCGAGTTCGCCGTGCTGACCGGCCCCCGCGCGCTCACCACCGTCGCCGACCGGCTCGGCGGGTTCACCGACGCGCTCGCCGACGCCGGTATCACCGTCCCGCCCGAGCGCATCGTCGAGGCGGCCTTCACCCGCGACGGCGGCTACGCGGCGGCGATCGAGCTGCTCCGCCGCGGGACCCGCCCGACCTGCGTGTTCGCCGTCACGGACGTGATGGCGATCGGCGCGCTCGCGGCGTTCCGCGACAACGCGGTCTCCGTGCCGGGCGACATCTCCCTCGCGGGCTTCGACGACATCCCGATCGTCCGCGACCTGACCCCGCCGCTCACCACCGTCGCGCTCCCGCTGAACGCGATGGGGGAGCGCGTGATGGGGCTGGCGCTGCGCGAGCCCGCCACCCGCCGGAGCCGCATCGAGCGCGTCGCCGGCGAGGTGGTGCTGCGCGCCAGCACGGCCCCGCCCAGCTGACCGGAGGCGTGCGATGAGGATCGAACGGGTCGAGACGTTCTGCGTGGCGCTGCCGACGCGCCGGTCGTTCGGCGTGTCCGGCGGCGCGGTCACCGTGGCCGGGCGGCCCAGCCTGCGCGTCCTGGTCAAGGTCAGCGCGGACGGCGCGCACGGCTGGGGCGAGGCGACCCCCATCCCCGCCTGGACGTACGAGACCGCCGAGTCGATCGTGACCACGATCGACCGCTACCTCGCGCCCGTCCTGGTCGGCCGCCCCGCCTGGGACCTGGACGGTGCCACCACCGCCTTCGACCGGGCCGTCAACCGCGGCTTCAGCATCGGCGCGCCGCTGGCCAAGAGCGCCGTGGACGTCGCCCTCCACGACCTGCTGGGCCGCGCCGCCGGCGTCCCGCTCGGCATGATGTGGGGCGCGCGGCGCCGCGAGACGATCGACCTGGCCTGGATCGTCTCCGGCCAGTCCCCGGACGAGGTCGCCGACAGCGTCGCCGAGGGGCGCGACCTCGGCTACGGCGCCTTCAAGGTCAAGATCGGCCTGCACGCCGACGACGCGGCCGTGGTCGAGGCGGTCCGCCTGCACGCGGGCGACGACGCCGCCCTCTGGGTGGACGCCAACCAGGGCTACACGGTCAGCGGCGCCCTGCGGATGGCGCGGCGCCTGGAGGACCTCGGCGTCACGGCGTTCGAGCAGCCCCTCCCGGCCAACGACATCGCCGGGCTGCGCCGCCTCCGCGACACCTGCCCGATCCCCGTCGCGCTGGACGAGAGCCTCCGGCACCCGTCCGACCTGGCCACGTTCGTCCGTCTCGAAGCGGTCGACATCGCCATCGCGAAGGTCCAGCGCACCGGCGGGCTCACGCTCTCGCGCCGCCTCTGCTCGCTCGCCGAGGACGCGGGCGTCGCGCTGATGGGCTCCGGCCTCACCGACTCCGACCTGGGCCTGGCCGCGTCCCTGCACCTCTTCGCGGCGCACGGCCTGGACACCCCGGTCGACCTGAACGGCCGGCAGTTCATCGAGTCGCCGTACGCGGGCCCGACGGTACGGGTCTCGAAGGGCACGGCCGAGGTCCCGTCCGGTCCGGGCCTGGGCGTCGAGGTGGACGAGAAGACCGTCCGCGACCTGGCGGTCTCCGTCCTCTAGAAACGAAAGAACCCGCCCGGGGCTCCGGGCGGGTTCTCATCTATCGTCAGCGCGCGGCGAGTTGGTCCTTGGTCGCCTCGGTCTCCGCGGGACGTTCGGAGTCCGAATCCGCCGGGCGCCGCTCGGGCCACGCGACGATCTGGGTGCGACGGGGGTTCGCCAGGGCCTTGTCCATTGTTACTGCCGTCCTCCTGTTCGGGCCGGGCCGAAGTTAGACGATGGTCCCGGCGTCCAGCCCGCTTTCGCAAAATGGTCTAGACCGCACCCTCTGACCAGGGCCGCGGTACTTCTTCCGAACAACGCCGGCCGATCTTCCATTCCCGAAACCCGCTGGCCGCCCCCGTCCACCGGCTGGCACCCTCGTCCCATGGACGTCGCCGAGCTGTCCCGCCTCCAGGAGGAGGGCACGCGCCTGAAATTCCTGTTCTTCTGGGGCCACCAGAAACCGGGACCCGGCTATCTCAGCCAGTGGTGGCCGTCCCCCTTCACCGTCGACGGCACCACCTACGCCACCGCCGAGCACTACATGATGGCCGGAAAGGCCCGCCTCTTCGGCGACGAGGAAACGGCCGCCGCGATCATCGCGGCGTCCCATCCGCGCCGCGCCAAAGACCTCGGCCGCCGTGTCCGCGATTTCGACGAGAAGACCTGGCAGGACCACCGTGTGGCGATCGTCACGAAAGGCAGCGAGGCCAAGTTCGCGCAGAACGAGGAGCTTCGCGACTACCTCCTCGGCACCCGCGACCGCATCCTCGTCGAGGCGAGCCCCCTGGACCGCGTCTGGGGCATAGGCCTGGCCGCCGACGACCCCCGCGCCGAAGACGTGTCGTCCTGGCAGGGCCAGAACCTCCTCGGCTTCGCCCTCATGACCGCCCGCACGGCCCTGACCCCGTAGCCCGGGCAGCGGGCACGGGGCCAGGGAACGATGCCCGCTAGGGCTCCAGACGCACCCCACATGTCCGCACACCCCCCAGCATTTCCCGCGATGACCATGTCTTCTAGGTACACCCTCATGAGCCTGGGCTTGCTGGGCGCGGGGACGGAACGGTCGGGGTCGTGGTCGTGCGGGTGAAGAGGTAGATGGCGGAGGTGCCGAGGCCGGTGGGTTTGGGGAGGCGCGGGGTGGGCTCGCGTTCGTCGTAGCGGTCGGATTCGCGGTGCCATAGGAGGATGCCGGCCATCCAGTCGCGGAGTTCGGCCACGTAGGCCGTGAGTGCCGCGCGGGTGGTGTCGTCCAGGTCCAGGTCGTCGCAGAGGGCCGGGAGTTCGGTGGTGGCCAGGTGCTCGAACTGGCGGCGGCGTGAGGTGATGAGGTCGTTGACGATGGGCAGTGCCTCGTCGCGGCCGCAGCCGAAGAAGTTCTCGATGGCGAGGACGCCGTTGTTCAGCTCGCCCTCGTACTCGATCTCCTTCTGGTAGGAGAAGCAGTCGTTGAGGAGGCAGGCGACGTCCATCGCGGAGGCGTCGATCTCGCGGAGGGTGCGGGTCTGGAAGACGTGCGCGGGGATCTCGTGTGCGCGCTCGATGCGGGACAGGCTCATCGTCAGCTCGGAGCCGAAGGTGTGCCGGCGCATCTCGATGTAGTCGACGGGGTCCGGGATGCGTGACTGGAGATGGTTGTTCAGCTCCCAGAGCCAGCTTTCGGTCATGTGCTCGACGGCCGTGCGGAACTCGCGGCGGCCGCGGTCGTCCATGGGGGTGGCGGTGCGGCGCCACAGGTCGGCGAGGGCGGCCTCGAACGGGTTCTCCGGGGGCGGGGTCGCGCCGCAGTCCAGGGGCATGAAGGACGGGACGCGGGCGTGGAACAGCTTCGCGCCGGCCATGTCGCGGTCCCGGTTGAAGACGGCGGGGAAGTAGTCGTCGCCGAAGGTTCCGCAGGCCAGCCACTGGGTCGCGAGGTCGAGTGCCTCGGGCCCCGCGTCCGGGGCGATGGACGCGGCGCAGATCTCCAGGGCCATCCCGGTGAGCCTCTCGGCGCTCCATACCGGGACGGGCGTGCGTGGTCGCGGGTCGAACATGCCCATCTCGCGGGCCCAGGCGACGACGTTGCGGCCCGCGTCGGCGCGGTGCGGGTTGACGCGGGGCGGGTACGGGATGTCGAACTCGGGCAGCGGTGTCGGGCCCACCCGCTGGAACGGGACGTGGGGCAGGCTGATCCGCGCGGATTTCAGCAGCGCCGGGATGCGGGCGGCCGACATGCCCAGCGCTTTGCTGTTCATGTACCGGCTGGAGCGCAGGTGCCATTCGTGGCCGCCGGACTGCCAGTCCTGGAGGGCCTTCACGTAGGCCGCGACGCCCGTTCGTTCGACCGGGTCGAGCGCGTGGTCTTCGACGATGTGGGGGAGTTCCGTCAGAGCGGTGTTCTCGAACTGGCGCAGGCGCGAGGTCAGCAGGTCGTTGACCGTGTTCGCGGCGACCTGGGGCGCGACGGAGAGGAAATGCTCCATCACCAGGACGCAGTTGTTCACCTCGCCCTCGGATTCGGTCTCCCGCTGGTAGGAGAAGAGGTCGTTCCGCAGGTGCACGGCGTCGGAGAAGGTGTCCTTGAGGACGCGCAGCGGGCGCGTGCCCACGATGCGTTCGGGCAGCTCGACGCCCGCCGCGTGTTCGGCGAGGTCCGCCGACCAGGGCGCACCGCCGACCTTGCGGCGCATCTCGATGTACTCGACCGGGTTCGGGATCCGCCCGGTGCTGATGTTGGACAGCTCCCACAGCGACTCGCGCAGCAGGTTCAGGGTGCTGGTGGAGAAGCGGCGCCGCCAGGCGTCCGACCTGGACGGGACGGTCCGCGCCCACAGGTCGGCGAGACCGCGCTCGACGGCGTTCACCGGCTCCGGCGGGTCGAGCGACATGAACAGCGGCAGCCGGTCGAGGTACGACCGCGCGCCCTCCTGGTCGTGCGGCTTCTTGAAGACCTCCAGGAAATGGTCGTCGAAGTAGAACACCCAGACGTACCAGTCGGTGACGAGGTCGAGTTCGGGCCCGTCGCAGTCGGGGTGCGTGTAGGCGCACAGGAGCGCATAGTCCATGGCTTCGAGCGCGCTCTCGTCCCAGATGTCGGGCGTGCCGGGGTCGCGGTGCTCGTCCAGCATCCGCATCTCGCGCGCCCACGCCATGGTGTGCGCTCGCGCGCGCTCCAGGTGCGGGTTCAGCCGCGCGGGGTACGGGACGTAGAAGTCGGGCAGCTCGAAAGGTTGCATCCACCGGCCTCTCTGTCGGGGTCCGGATCGGTAACCTACAGCACACGTAAAGTCACTTGAAGTGACACTTTGCTCGCTCGATTCTCATCCTCATCTGCGGGTAAGGCGAGGTCATGACGGAGTCGCGCGAACCGGTGGAGGCCGGCGACCCGCTGGAGCAGAACCTCGTGCTCGCCCGGCGGGTGGTCGAGGCCGCTCAGCAGGAGATGATCGACAAGGCCAGGCAGCGCATCCCCGCGCTGCGGCTGGGCGCCGTGGCGGGGGCCTTCGGGGTCCTCGCGACCGCCGCCACCTACCGGATGAACGTGCTCCTCCTGGAGCGGAAGCTGCCGCCCGAACTGGCGTCGTTCGTCGCCGCGGCGGTGTACGGCGGAGGGGCGGGCGCCGCGGCGGTGGCCGCGTCCCGAAAGTGGAAGGGCCTGCCGGCGCCGCTGCCCACCGACACGGCGCGCCAGGTGGTGGAGATCCTCTCCGACTCCGGCTGATTGACATGGCGAGGTGATCATCAGCAGACTCGGCGGCGTGCGCATCAGCGACCTGGCCGACGTGCGGGCCGCGCGGCCGGAGGCGATCGCCGAGGCGGCGGCGCGGCGGGAGCGGCGGGACGCGCCGCCCGGCGCGTCCGGCCGGCTGATGATCATCGCGGCGGACCATCCGGCCCGCGGCGCGCTCGGCGCCGGCGGCGACCCGGTGGCGATGGCCGACCGCGCCGACCTGCTCGACCGGCTGTGCGTCGCGCTCGACCGGCCCGGG
Organism: Actinomadura sp. B10D3; assembly: GCF_039871695.1. Taxonomy (NCBI): domain Bacteria; kingdom Bacillati; phylum Actinomycetota; class Actinomycetes; order Streptosporangiales; family Thermomonosporaceae; genus Actinomadura; species Actinomadura sp. B10D3. The sequence goes on along the minus strand of NZ_JBDPLY010000038.1, from coordinate 2,308 downwards.
GTGGACGGCGTGCTCGGCACCCCCGACGTCCTGGAAGACCTGATGCTGCTCGGCGTCCTCGACGGCCGGCTGGCGATCGGGTCGATGAACCGGGGCGGTCTCGCCGGGACGTCCTTCGAGATCGACGACCGGTTCACCGCCTACGACGCGGACGCGATCGCCGCGGCGCGGCTGGACGGCGGCAAGATGCTCCTGCGCGTCGACGACGCCGACCCGGCGACCGCCCGGACGCTGGAGGGCTGCGCGCACGCGGTGTCGGCGCTCGCGCGGCACCGGCTGATGGCGATGGTGGAGCCGTTCGTGGCGCACCGGATCGAGGGCCGCGTCCGGAACCTGCTGACGCCCGAGGCGATGATCCGGGCGGTGTCGGTCGCGTCCGGGCTCGGCGTCACGTCGGCGTACACGTGGCTGAAGGTGCCGGTCGTCCCGGAGATGGAGCGGGTGATGGCGGCGACGACGCTGCCCGCGCTGCTGCTCGGCGGCGAGGTCGCCGGCGACCCGCGCGCGGTGCGGGACGGCTGGCGGCGCGCGATGCGGATCCCGGGGGTGAAGGGCCTCGTCGTGGGACGGTCGCTGCTGTATCCGCCGGACGGTGACGTCCGGGGCGCCGTGGACGCCGCCGTCGAGGTCTTGTGACCGATCGATGATCCGGGGTAGGCAGTCGGGCATGGACAGTGAAGCCACCCCGGTACACGCCGACATCACCCTGCGCGTGAACGGCACGGAGCACCGGCTGAACGTCGATACGCGGGCGTCGCTCCTGGACGTCCTGCGTGAGGATCTCGGGCTGACGGGCTCGAAGAAGGGCTGCGACCACGGTCAGTGCGGTGCGTGCACCATCCTTCTCGGCGGACGCCGTGCGAACGGATGCCTTGCCCTGGCCGTCGCGCATGATGGCGCGGAGATCGTCACCGTCGAGGGGCTGGCGCAGGACGACGGGCGCCTCAGCCCCGTGCAAGAGGCGTTCATCGAGAACGACGCGTTCCAGTGCGGTTACTGCACCCCTGGTCAGCTCTGTTCCGCGACGGCGGTACTGGACGAGGCGGAAAGCGGCTGGCCGAGCGCTGTGACCCGCGACCTCGGCGCTGACCCCGTCCTGGACGACGACGAGATCCGTGAACGCATGAGCGGCAACCTCTGCCGGTGCGGTGCGTATGTCGGCATCGTCGCGGCGGTGAGACAGGCCGCGCAGGGCAGGGAGGCGGCCGGAGCATGAGGCCCTTCGCCTACGAGCGCGCCACCAGTGCCGAGGACGCCCTTCAGCGGCACGAGGCCGGAGCCGTCTATCTCGGCGGCGGGACCAACCTCGTGGACCTGATGCGGCTCGGGGTGGAGGAACCGGCCCGGCTCGTCGACGTCTCGCACCTGCCGCACGACGGGATCGAACTGCGGCCCGACGGGAGCCTCGTCATCGGGGCGGCGGTGAGCAACAGCGCCCTCGCCGCGGACCGGACGGTCCGCGAGGGGCACCCCGTGTTGGCGCAGGCCGTCCTTGCGGGAGCGTCCGGGCAGATACGCAACCTGGCGACCGTCGGCGGCAACCTGCTCCAGCGCACCCGCTGCTCGTACTTCCAGGACGCCTCCAAGCCGTGCAACAAGCGGAGTCCCGGCAGCGGATGTCCCGCGCGGGAGGGCGAGCACCGCAACCTGGCGATCCTGGGCCACTCGGAGGCGTGCGTGGCGACGCACCCGTCCGACATGGCGGTCGCGCTGGCGGCCCTGGACGCGTCCGTCCGGGTCCACGGGCACGGCGGGGAGAGGACCGTCGCCTTCGATGACCTGCACAGGCTCCCCGACAGCGAGCCGGAACGCGACACCACGCTCGAACCAGGCGATCTCATCACCGCCGTGGAGGTTCCTCCGCTCGGCATGCCGTCCCGCTACCGCAAGGTCAGGGAACGCGCGTCGTTCGCCTTCGCGCTGGTCTCCGTGGCCGCCGCCCTGGACGTGGAGGGCGATCACGTGCGGGACGTGCGGCTGGCCCTGGGCGGTGTCGCCCACAAACCGTGGCGGGCGCGGCGCGCGGAAGAGGCGCTCCGGGGCGCCCAGGTGACGAGGGAGTCGTTCCTGCGCGCCGCCGAGGCCGAACTGGAGGCCGCCGAGCCCCTGCGCGACAACGCGTACAAGGTGCCGCTGGCGCGCAATCTGATCGTCCGGACGCTGACCGAACTGGGGGAGGCCTCATGACACTCCCTGTGTCAACCTCAGGAAGCGAGAGGCTCCATGAGCGCTGTTGCGGCGCCGTGTTTGGTGGGGTCGTAGGGGACGCTGTCGTGCCAGCAGCGCCAGATGACGCGGATCCAGGCGC
>NZ_JBDPLY010000037.1:0-75336 GCF_039871695.1 Actinomadura sp. B10D3 | reverse complement strand
GCCGCTGCTCGGGCGTCAACCCGGCCCGAGCGGTCAGCTCCTCCAGGTGCTTGGCCGTGAAGGCGCGGAACTTGCGACCGGTGGATCCCACCGCGGGAGCCGCGTCGTTCACCAGTGTCACGTGTTGGTACTCCTTGCTGTCAGCGGGGAAACGCACAGCCGGCGGGGAAGCACCCCCGGCACGTCGTCACGGACCGTGAACAGGTTCGCTCAGGACACCCCCATTCAACCGTTTGGGACGCGTTTATGCCGAATTCATACCCTCCCCGACCCGGAGACAAAGGCAGGTCACGGACGATTCAGACGAATGCCCCGTCATCATCGTGGACGTCCCGCCGGTTGTACAACGACTACGGGACGTCAACTTCTCCCTCACCAGGCGGTAAGCCCCCGGCCAGCGCAGACGCGCCGAACCCCGGCCCCGGTCACGGGCAGTCGTGATCTTCGGAAATACTGGGCTGGGCGGGCATGACCGATCGGCGCACGGGAGTGCGGGCGTGAGGGGGCCGGGTGGACTCTGACGGACGGGACGGGCCGGGCGCCGTCCCCATGCGCGTGATCGCCCTCGCGGCGGTCGCGGCGGTCACCTACGCGACCTTCGTACTGGAGAACCTGCTCAGCCCCAAGCTGGACTTCTTCAACGGCTACGTGAGCGAGCTGTCGGCCGTCGACCAGCCGTTCCACCTCGTCTACAGCGCCGGCGACCTCGTCACCGGGGTGCTGTCGATCATGGTGGCCGTCGGGACGCTCCGCAGGCTCACCCGCCGGCCCCTGGCCACCGCCGGGTGGACGTTCCTCGGCCTCTTCGGCGTGTGCGCCATCGGCGACGCGTCCTTCCCGCTGGACTGCGCGCCGAGCCTGGAGACCTGGTGCGCGCTGCGGGAGCGGTCCGAGCACGTCTCGTTCTCCCACGAGTTCCACTCGGTGACCAGCAGCGGCGTGATCGTCTGCGGGGTGGCCGCGCTGCTGCTGCTGTCCCTGGCGGCCCGCCGGTACGGGTGGTGGCCGGCGCTCGCCCGCTGGGGCTGGATGCTCGCGCTCGCCGAGACCGTGCTCGCGCTCGGCACGCTGGTGGCGATGTACCTGGGACAGTGGCTCGGGGTGATCCAGCGGGCCCAGATCAGCGTGCTGTGCCTGGGGCTGCTGACGATCGCGTGGGCGCTGTACGCGGACCGGAGGGCCGCGCGGAGGGCATCGGCGCGCGAGGGGGCGTACCTGTGACGCGAGGGGGCGTACCGGTGAGCGGTGCGGGCGAGATCGTGAACGTGGGCCGGGAGCAGGTGCACCTGGTCGAGTCGGGGCCGGCGGACGGGCCGCCGCTGCTGCTCTCGTCCGGGCTGGGCGGCGCATGGTTCGACTGGACGCCGTCCGTCGCGCTCCTGCGGGACGGGTACCGGGTGACCGCCTTCGACCGTCCCGGCCTCGGGCTCAGCCCGGCGGCGGCCGCGCCGCCGTCGCTGCGCCGCGACACCGGTCTCCTGGCGGCGCTGGCGGAGCGGGCGGGGCGGCCGGTGGTCGTCCTCGCGCATTCGATGGCCGCCTTCCCCGCGGAGGCGCTGGCCCGGCTCCGTCCCGAGCTCGTCGGGGGCGTGGTGCTGGTCGATCCGAGCTACGAGCGGAACCCGCGGGTCGTGGTGCGGCTCGCCAGGGTGCTGACGCCCCTCGCCACGGCGACCGGGGCCGTCCTCGGCGCGACGCGGCTGGCGCGGATCGCCGGGCCGTTCGGGCGGCGGACGGTCCTCAAGCGCACCAGCCGCCGCGACGAGGCCGTCCCGGACGCGGTGGTGCGGTCGGTGTACGGGCGCGGCACGGTGATCGGCACGGTCATCGCGGAGGAGCTGGCGTACCGGGAGATGGCCGCCGACCTGGCGCGGCTGCGGAAGCGGCGGCCGTTCCCGCCCGTCCCGCTGGCCGTCGTGACCGCGCTCGGCGACGTGCGCGGTCCGGAGAGGCGGCGCGAGTGGGCCGAGGGGCACGCGCGGCTCGCGCGGATGAGCCCGCACGGCCGCCGGATCGAGCTGCCCGACGCCCTGCACATGGTCCCGCTCGACCGTCCCGACGTGGTGGCCGACGCGGTCGCGGGCCTCGACCACGCGGAGGAGCGGGCGTGAGGCGCGTCCCGGCCGTCCTGCTGGCCCTCCTGCTGGCCGTGTCCCTGTCCGGCTGCAAGGTCATGCAGAGGATCTCCGACGGCGCGTACCGCAACGCCGTCACCGACGGGGTCGTCGACGAGCTGGACGCCAAGGGGATCGAGCTGCGCGACCGCCCGGAGTGCGAGTCGCCCGGCCGCGAGACCGACGCGGTGGTGCGCGTGACCTGCACGGCCGAGACCACGACCGGCGAGCCGGTCGCCGTGGACGGGATCGCCCTGGACGCCGACACCGACCGTCCGCGCGAGTCGTACGTCATCACGGTCGACGGGCGCGAGGTCCTGCGCAAGGACTGCCTCGGCCTCGGCTGCGGCCGCCGGGACGCCTGACGCCGGCCGGCCCGGCGGGGCAAGGAATCCGCATACGGGACGGAAAAACCCACCACGTCACGCATACGATCACCTACTGTCGGTGACGTAGCCGATGTGAAGATTCCACGCGTGAAGATGCCTCCGTTGAAGCTGCCGGCCCGCCTGAAGGTCGGCCGCCGGACGGCACTGATCATCGGTTCCGCAGGTCTCCTGGTCCTCGTCGCAGTGGGGGCCGGCGCGTTCCTGCTGCTGTCGGGCCGCGAAGAGCTGACGTACAAGACGCAGGCCGCGCTGCGCAACGCGCTGCCCGTGACCGCCGCCGCCGAGCTGCACAAGCGCGGCGTGACGCTGGCGTCCCCGCTGAAATGCGAGGACCTGCCCGGCTGGACGAAGACGAAGATGCGCGTGTCCTGCCGCGGCACGACATCGGACAAGCGGCCGGTCGAGGTCATCGCCAGCGGCGAGGAGCGGACCAAGAAGAACTACTACACGATCCTGGTCGGCGGCCGTCCCGTGGTGGAGAACGCGACGTGCCTGGGCGCGGACTGCGCCAAGGAAGAGGGCTGACCGCGGCAAGGTGATCAGCGCCACTCCGGCAGGGTGCCGTCAAGGCGGGTGAAAGAACGCCATACGATGCGATGAGCTGCGTTCTTGCGGTGCACCGCATTTCCTTTCATCCTCCTGGAGCGGCCATGACCGGCACTGGCGAGCCGCCGCGCCCGGCGGCGCCTCGCCCCGCGGCGGCCCGCGTCCCGGGGGCACGCCGTCCCGCGACGGCGCGTCCGCTGCCGATCGCGGTCGACACCATGGGCGGCGACCACGCCCCGCGCGAGATCATCGCGGGCGCCGTCGAGGCCGCCACCGAGCACGGCGTCCGGCTGGTCCTGGTCGGGCAGGCGCCGCGGATCCGGCGGGAGCTGGACCGGTACGGCTTCCTCGGCAAGATCCCGATCGTGCACGCCGACGAGGCGCTCGACATGGGCGAGGGGGCGCTCGCGAGCTGGCGCAAGCCCCGCTCGTCCATCGCGATCGCCTGCCACCTGATCAAGCAGGGGCGGGCGTCGGCGCTGGTGTCGGCGGGCAGCACCGCCGGGGTGGTGGCGACGTCCCGGCTGCGGCTGAAGGGCCAGCAGGGCGTGATGCGGCCGGCGATCGCGGTGGCGCTGCCGACCCGCCCCCGCCCGACGATCCTGCTGGACGCGGGCGCCACCGCCGACGTCAAGCCGGAGGGCCTCGTCCAGTTCGCCGCCCTCGGCACCGCGTACGCGCAGATCCTGCTGGAGGTCGACCGCCCGACCGTGGGGCTGCTCAACATCGGCGCCGAGCCGGGCAAGGGCAACAAGCTCACCAGGCGGGCGCACGAGCTGCTTGCGGGCGGCAGCCACGGCCTGGAGTTCACGGGGAACGTGGAGGGCCACGACCTGCTGGCCGGCCGCGCGGACGTCGTCGTCGCGGACGGTTTCACGGGCAACGTCGCGCTCAAGACCATGGAGGGCACGATCGGCACCGCGTTCAGCGAGGTCCGCGACGCGATGACCGCCAGCCCCGCCGCGCGGATGGGGGCGCTGCTCCAGCGGCGCCGCCTCCAGGACCTGCGCGACCGCCTCGACCCCGACACCTACGGCGGCGGCGTGCTGCTCGGCCTGAACGGCACGGTCGTCATCGCGCACGGCGCGTCCCGGGCCCGCGCGATCACCTCGGCGTGCGAGCTCGCGCACCGGCTCGCCGAGGGGCGGATCGTGGAGCGGATCCGCGAGCAGGTCGCCGCCACCCGCACGTCCCGGTTCGGCCGGTGGACGCACGGCGAGCGCGACGGCGACCGGGCCGCGCGGAACGCCGACCGGCCCGCCGAGGCGGCGCCGGACCCGGAGCTCTCGCCCGCCGACACCGTCCCCGACCGCACCGAGCCGCCCGGCACGCCGTAGCCGGGCCGCCGCGGGTTGCCGCCGGGCCGCGAAAAACCGGGTCCGGGCCGGGGCGCGTCGCCGATAACCTTGGGACATGCCCGATCCGCAACTCGTACTCGCCGCCCGGGTCCAGGAGGCGCTGAGCGCCGCCTTCGGACCGTCGTACGCGGACGCCGACCCGGTCATCCGGCCGTCGCAGTTCGCCGACCTTCAGGCCAACGTGGCGCTGCCGCTGGCCAAGAAGCTGGGGCGCCGGCCGCGAGAGGTGGCCGAGGAGATCGTCAAGAACCTCGACACCGCCGGCATCGTGTCGGACGTGGAGGTCAGCGGGCCGGGCTTCATCAACCTGACGCTCAGCGACGCGTGGATCGCCGGGGCGGCGCAGCAGGCGCTGGAGGACGAGCGGCTCGCCGTCCCCGTCGTGGAGAAGCCGCAGAAGGTCGTCGTGGAGTACTCGTCGCCGAACGTGGCGAAGGAGATGCACGTCGGGCACCTGCGGACCACGATCGTCGGGGACGCGATCGCGCGGATCCTGGCGTTCCTCGGCCACGACGTCGTCCGGGACAACCACGTCGGCGACTGGGGCACCCCGTTCGGGATGCTGATCGAGCACCTGCTCGACCTCGGCGAGGACGCGGCGGAGCGGGGCGACTCGTCCGTCAGCGACCTGACCGCGTTCTACCAGGCCGCGCGGGAGAAGTTCGAGAGCGACGAGGCGTTCGCCGACCGGTCCCGCCGGCGGGTCGTGGCGCTCCAGGCGGGCGACCCGGAGACGCTGCGGCTGTGGAACGTCCTCGTGGACGTGTCCAAGCAGTACTTCAACGCCGTCTACGGGCGGCTCGGCGTCACCCTCACCGACGACGACATCCGGGGCGAGAGCTTCTACAACGACCTGCTCGCCCCGACCGTCCAGGAGCTGGAGGACAAGGGCATCGCGGTGGTCAGCGACGGGGCGCTGTGCGCGTTCCCGCCCGGGTTCACCGGCCGCGAGGGCGAGCCGCTCCCGGTGATCATCCGCAAGAGCGACGGCGGCTACAACTACTCCACCACCGACCTCGCGACGATCCGGTACCGGGTCGACACCGAGCACGTCGACCGGATGATCTACGTGGTCGGCGCGCCGCAGTCGCTGCACTTCGAGATGGTGTTCGCGGTCGCCCGGACGGCGGGCTGGCTGGGCGACGAGGTGAAGGCCGAGCACGCGAAGATCGGCAACGTCCTCGGCACCGACGGCAAGATCCTGCGGACCCGGGCCGGCGGCACCGTCAAGCTCTCCGAGCTGCTGGACGAGGCCGTCGAGCGGGCCGGCGCCGCGTTCGACGAGATCCAGCACGACGAGCCGTTCGACGACGCGACCCGCGCGCGGATCGTCCAGGCGGTCGGCATCGGCGCGGTGAAGTACGCCGACCTGTCGGTGGCGCTCGACAGCGAGTACGTCTTCGACTTCGACCGGATGATCTCGTTCCACGGCAAGACCGGCCCGTACCTGCAGTACGCGGCGGCGCGGATCCGGTCGATCTTCCGGAAGGGCGGCCTGTCCCCCGAGGACGCGACCGGCCCGATCACGCTCGGGCACCCGGCCGAGCGGGCGCTGGCGCTGGAGCTGCTCGGGTTCGGCGCCGTCCTGAAGCAGGCCGGCGACACCGCCGAGCCGCACCGGCTGGCGAACTACGTCTACGCGGTCGCGGACGCCTACACGACGTTCTACGAGAACTGCCCGGTGCTGAAGGCCCCGGACGAGGCGACGAAGGCGTCCCGCCTCGCGCTGTGCGCCGCCACGCTGCGCACGCTCATCACCGGCCTGGACCTCCTGGGCGTCCCCACCCCGGAACGCATGTAGGGACGCGCCCCGGAGTCAGGGCTGGAGGACGGCCCCGCGCTCGCGGGCGACCTGCTCGCGGACAGCGGGGACGACCTCCAAGGCGAAGATCGGCAGGTGCTCCGGGTCGCCCGCGAACAGGAACGAGTCGACGCCGTGGCCAACGGCCAGCTCGGTCAGCTCGTAGATCCACTGGCGGGGCGGGCCGTGCAGGAAGCCCCGCGACTCGCGGGCGTCGACCGCCCCTTCGAGGACGTAGACGCGGCGGAGGTCGGCGGGGTCGCGGCCCGCCCGCAGCGCCGCGTCGGCCAGCCGGCGCTGGCCGTCGGCGAGCCGCTTCGGCGGGACGTGGGACGACGGCGCGATCCAGCCGTCGGCGACGCGCCCGGCGAGGTCGAGGCCGCGCGGCCCGGTGACGCCGAGCCAGATGCCGATCTGGTGCGCGGGCGCCGGGCCGGCCTGGGCCGCCGCGAACCGGTAGTGCTCGCCCTGGAACCGCAGCCCGTTCTGGTCGCTCCAGTGCAGCCGGATGATCTGCACGGCCTCCTCGACGGCCCGGCGCGCGGCAGCGGGGCCGAGCCGCGGGCCGCCGTAGGTCTCGATGCCGGCCGGTGCCGCGCCGGCGCCGAGGCCGAGCTCGACCCGGCCGCCGCTCAGCCGGTCCATCGTCGCGAGCGCCTTCGCGAGCGCGGCCGGCGGGCGCAGCGGCAGGCACGCCACCGCGGGCAGCACCCGGATCCGGGAGGTGGAGGCGAGCACGGCGGCCATCAGCGTGAGCGCGTCGGCGGTGTCGCGCCGGTACGGCTCGTCGCGGACGCCCAGGAGGTCGAGCCCGTACCGGTCCGCGTCCTGCGCGATGCGGAGCAGCGGGACGGACGGGTCCGGGGCGAGCGACACGCCGAACCGCAGCGGTCCCCGCGCCGGTCGAGCCGGGGTCACTGCAGGTAGCCTTCGACCTCGTCCGGCGGCCGGACCTCGGTGCCGTCCGGGTCGGCGCCGGCCTCCAGCCGGGCCCTGCGGCGGCGCAGCAGGTCCCAGCACTGGTCGAGCGCGACCTCCAGGGACTCCAGCCGCCGGTGCTCCTCCTCGCGGCCGAGCTCGTCCCGCTGGTACCGCTCGCGGAGCCGCTGCTCCTCGCCGACGTACTCGCCGATGCGCTCCAGGATGTCCTTCTCGTCCATCGGCTCTCAGCGCTCGCGGTTCGCGTCGGTGAGCCCGCTGAGGAACCCGCCGTCGGTGCGCGTCGAGTGCTGCATCGACCCGGTCTTCGGCTCGACGACGGGCGACGCGGCCGGCGCGGTGGCGGTGCTCGTCCCCGCGGCGCGCCGGGCGGGCTCCTTGCCGGCCGCCGTGTTCGATCTGGCGCCCCCCTTGGCCGTGCCCGACCTCGTGCTCGCCGTCGTCCGCCCTGCCGACGCCGACTTGCGCGCGGCGGTGGTCTTGGACCTGGGCGCCGCCGCCTTCTTCGCCGTGCCGGACGCCGAGGTCTTGCGGGTCGTGGACGACTTGGACGCCGTCCGCGCGGACGTCGTCGACCGCGACCGGCCCGACGCCGCCGACGTGCGCGCCGTGCCCTTGCCCGCCGTGCTCCGGCTGCCGGTGCTCTTGCTCGCGGTGCTCTTGGTTCCGGTGCTCCTGGTTCCGGTGCTCCTGCCCGCGGTGCTCCGGCCGGACGAGGACGACGTCCGCGCCGCCGTGCTCCGCGTGCTCGCGGACTTGGCCGACGCGGTGATGACCTTCGCCGCCGCGTCCATCGCCTTCGCGGCGTCGGACATGGCCTTGGTCGCGCTGGTCATCGCCTTGGTCATCGCCGTCATGGCCTTGGCCGACGAGGACGCCTTGGTCGCCACCGACTTCATCTGCGTCGCGGCGGTCTTGGCCTGGCTCGCGGCCTTGGTGACCCGGGTCGCGGCGGCCGACGACGACGTCGTCCGGCTGGACGAGGCCGGCTTGCGCGCCGTGCTCTTCGTCCCGGTCGACCGGGACGCCGTGGACCTCGACGACGAGGTCGCCGCCGAGGTCCGCTTCGCCGCCGGCTTCTTCGCGGTGCCGGACTTGGTGGCTGATGTGCTCTTCGTACGAGCGGCCGTCCCTCGGCCCGTCGTCGTACGCGCTGCGGTCTTGGTAGGCACTGATCTCCCCCCAGTGATGATCAGTTACGGGGAGATCTATTCCACAGTTCGTGACCCTCTACACACGCAGCGTCATATCAACTCAGACGCCCACCGGATGCCAGACCGTCTTGGTCTCCAGGAACGCGGTGAGGCGCGCGGTCCCGGGCGGTGCGGTCCAGTCGGTCCCGGCGGGGTGGTGGACGCGCTTGAGGTTGCCGGCGGCCTTGTCCTCCAGGTCGGCGACCTGGTCCTCCGGGACGCCGGTGAGGTCGATGGCGTTGACGTCCATGTGGGAGGCCAGCCAGGGCGCGAGCTCCTTCCGGCGCCCGGTCAGGATGTTGACCACGCCGCCGGGCAGGTCGGAGGTGGCGAGCACCTCGGCCAGGGTGATCGCGGGCAGCGGCGCCGGCTCCGAGGCGACCGCGACGGCGGTGTTGCCGGACACGATCACCGGCGCGACGACCGAGACCAGGCCGAGCAGCGGCGAGTCGGGCGCGACGACGGCGACCACGCCGGTCGGCTCGGGGGTGGAGAAGTTGAAGAACGGCCCGGACACCGGGTTGGCGGCGCCGGCGACGGCGCTCAGCTTGTCGGCCCATCCGGCGTACCAGACCCACCGGTCGATCGCGGCGTCCACCTCGGCGGCGGCGCCGCTCTTGGACGCGCCGGTCCGGCGGAGCTCGTCGGTGAACTGGTCGCGGCGGCCTTCGAGCATCTCGGCGATGCGGTAGAGGATCTGGCCGCGGTTGTAGGCGGTGCGCCCCGACCAGCCGCCGAACGCCTTGCGGGCGGCGGCGACCGCGTCGCGGGCGTCCTTGCGGGACGCGTGGGAGGCGTTGGCCACGAACCGGCCCTTGGCATCGTTCACGGGGTAGGACCTGCCGGACTCCGAGCGCGGGAACGCCCCGCCGATGTACAGCTTGTAGGTCTTGCGGACGGCAAGGCGGGCGGGTGGGTTAGACATCGAGGTAGGCCTCCAGTCCGTGGCGTCCGCCCTCTCGGCCGAACCCCGATTCCTTGTAGCCGCCGAACGGGGAGGCGGGATCGAACTTGTTGAAGGTGTTGGCCCACACCACCCCGGCCCGGAGCCGCTGCGCCGTCCACAGGATCTGCGAGCCCTTCTCGGTCCAGATCCCGGCCGACAGCCCGTAGGGGGTGTTGTTGGCCTTGGCGACCGCCTCGTCGGGGGTGCGGAAGGTCAGGACCGACAGCACCGGCCCGAAGATCTCCTCCCGCGCGATCCGGTGCGACTGGGCCACACCGGTGAACAGGGTGGGCGCGAACCAGAATCCGCGGGCGGGCAGCTCGCACGGCGGCGACCAGGCGTCGGCGCCCTCGGCCTCGCCCGCGGCGGTGAGTTCGCGGATCTTGGCGAGCTGGTCGGCGGAGTTGATCGCGCCGATGTCGGTGTTCTTGTCCAGCGGGTCGCCGACCCGCAGCGTCGCCATCCGGGCCTTGAGCCGGTCCAGGACCTCTCCGGCGACCGACTCCTGCACCAGCAGCCGGGACCCGGCGCAGCACACGTGCCCCTGGTTGAAGAAGATCCCGTTGACGATGCCCTCGACGGCCTGGTCCAGCGCCGCGTCCTCGTACACGATGTTGGCGGCCTTGCCGCCGAGTTCGAGGGTGAGCCTCTTGCGGGTGCCGGCCAGGGTGCGGGCGATCTGCCGGCCGACCTCGGTGGAGCCGGTGAAGGCGACCTTGTCGACGCCCTCGTGGGCGACCAGGGCGCGGCCGGTGTCGCCGGCGCCGGTGACGATGTTGACCACCCCGGGCGGCAGCTCGGCCTGGCGGCAGATGTCGGCGAACAGCAGCGCCGTGAGCGGCGTCGTCTCGGCCGGTTTCAGCACCACCGTGTTGCCGCAGGCGAGTGCGGGGGCGATCTTCCACGCCAGCATCAGCAGCGGGAAGTTCCACGGGATCACCTGCCCCGCCACGCCCACCGGCCGCGGGTCCGGCCCGAATCCGGCGTGGGGCAGCTTGTCGGCCCACCCGGCGTAGTAGAAGAACCATGCCGCCACCAGCGGGACGTCGACGTCCCGCGACTCGCGGATCGGCTTGCCGTTGTCGATCGACTCCAGCACGGCCAGCTCGCGGGACCGCTCCTGGATGATCCGCGCGATCCGGTACAGGTACTTGGCCCGCTCGGCGCCCGGCATCGGGCCCCACACCCGCTCGTAGGCGGTGCGGGCGGCCCGCACGGCGCGGTCGATGTCGGACTCGTCGGCGCAGGCGATGTCGGCCAGGACGCTCTCGTCGGCCGGGTTGACGGACTTGAACGGCTCCCCGTGCCCGTCGGTGAACTCGCCGTCGACGAACAGGCCGTAGGACGCCCGGATGTCGACGACCGCGCGGGATTCGGGTGCGGGCGCGTACTCGAAAACCATGATCAGTCCACCGTGAAGTAGTCGGGACCCGAATAGACGCCCGTGGCCAGCTTGCGGCGCTGCATCAGCAGGTCGTTCAGGACGCTGGACGCCCCGAGGCGGAACCAGCCGGGGGTCAGCCAGTCCGGGCCGGCGGTCTCGTTCACCAGCACCAGGTACCGGACCGCGTCCTTGGTGGTGCGGATGCCGCCCGCCGGTTTCACCCCGACCTGCCGGCCGGTGACGGCGCGGTAGTCGCGGACCGCCTCCAGCATCACCAGCGTCACCGGCAGCGTCGCCGCCGGGGAGACCTTGCCCGTGGAGGTCTTGATGAAGTCGGCGCCGGCCCGCATCGCCAGCCAGCTCGCCCGCCGCACGTTGTCGTAGGTGGCCAGCTCGCCGGTCTCCAGGATCACCTTCAGGTGCGCGTCCCCGCAGGCGTCCTTGACCGCGACGATCTGGTCGTGCACCGTGCCGTAGTCGCCCGCCAGGAACGCGCCGCGGTCGATCACCATGTCGATCTCCGCCGCCCCCGCCCGGACGGCCGCGCGGGTGTCGGCGAGCTTGGCCTCCAGCGGCGCCCGCCCCGACGGGAACGCCGTCGCCACGCTGGCGACGCCGATGCCCGTCCCGGCGAGGGCCTCGACGGCCACCTCCACCATGTCGGGGTAGACGCACACCGCCGCGACCGTCGGGACGGACGGGTCCGCCGGATCGGGGTGGGCGGCCTTGGCGCACAGCGCCCGCACCTTGCCCGGGGTGTCCGCGCCTTCCAGCGTGGTCAGGTCCACCATCGAGATCGCCAGATCGATCGCCTCGGCCTTGGCCGACGTCTTGATCGACCGGGTCGCCAGCCGCGCCGCCCGCTCCTCGGCCCCCACCTGGTCCACACCCGGCAGGCCGTGCAGGAACGCGCGCAGGTCGGCCGCGCCGTTCAGAGTCTCCGTTGACACGCCCCCCAGCATCGCCGAACTACGCCCCAGGCACAAAACAGACACCTCACGAATCAGACCGTCTTCAGCGTGCACGGCGTCGTCCCGATCGCGTACGCCGCCTTCGCCTTCGCGCTCGGCGTGACGGCCGGCGTCCTCACCCGCCGGACCCTGCCGGCCATGGCGATCACGCTCGCCGTCTTCGCCGGCGTCCAGGTCGCGATGCCGCTGTGGATCCGCCCCCACCTCATCCCGCCCGAGACCGCGACCGTGGCGATCAGCGCGAAGAACATGTCGCAGATGACGCTGGACCAGGGCGCCAAGGAGATGACGCTCCGGGCCGGGTGGGGCCGGGGACGTGGACGCTGTCGAACCACACGGTCGACGCGTCCGGGCGCCCCGCCGACCCGCCGGGCTCCCTGCTCGCGAGCGCGTGCGCTCCGGACATCCCGCCCGCGCCGGCACCGGAAGCGGAACCCCCGGTCCCGGACGGGCCGCCCGAGCAGTGCTTCGCCGAGATCGCCCGGCTCGGCTACAAGCAGGAGGTCGTCTACCACTCCGCCGGACGCTTCTGGCCGCTGCAGTGGGCCGAGACCGGCCTGTTCGCCGTCCTCACCGCGGGCCTGACGGGCGTCTGCTTCTCCTGGACGCGCCGCCGGCTCTTCTAGGGGGTCAGGGTCAGGGAGCGCTGGATGCGGTCGGCGGTCGCGCGCAGCAGGTCCGCCGACCGCTCGATCCTCGGCAGCCGCCCGGGACGGCACGAGATGGCGAGCGCGCCGCGGACGGTACCGGTCGCGTCCGTCACCGGGACCGCGGCGCAGCCCGTGCCGAGCGCGTACTCCTCGCGGTCGAAGAGCAGGCCGTCCTCCGGCTCCAGGGAGCGCAGCAGCCGGGCGGGCTCGGTGATGGTGTGCGGGGTCAGGTCGTGGAGCGGGTGCCGGGACAGGTAGTCGCGGCGCCGGTCCTCGTCGAGCTGGCTGAGCACGCACTTGCCCATTGCGGTGGCGTGCGCGGCGTCCTCGAAGCCGATCCACAGGTCGACGCGGGGGGCGCGCGGGCCGTCGGCGATGTCGATGAGGCGGATCTCGTCGTCGACCTGCATGCCGAAGTAGGCCGCGACGTTCAGCTCGTCCCGCAGCGCGACGAGGGTCGGGCGGATGCGGGCGAGGAGCTGCTGCGTGCGGCTCTGCCCGTGCAGCGTCTCGACCCGCTCGCCGAGCACCCACACGCCGTCCGGCAGGCGGGTCGCGTACCCCTCGTGGGCGAGGGTGCGCAGCAGGTGGTAGGTGGTCGCGAGGGGGAGCTTCGCCTCGCGGGCGAGCTGCTTGGCGGGGGCGCCGTTCGGATGCGACGCCACCGTCTCCATCAGGCGCAGGGCGCGCTGCACCGAGGCGATGAGAGTGGGTTTGCGTACCTCACCCATCACGCTCGGCGACCCCCTCTGGCCCGGTCCTGTCAAGGCCGTCGGCGACGGTTCCCTCCATTGCAGCATCTCCGCCGCGCCGCCGGAGGAGGTTTCCCGATCCGGCCACGGGAATGTCCGGTCCATGAGCCAGCGGACGCATGACCACGTGGATGAACGTACAGCTCGGAAGGTCGCCGAGGAGGCCCGGGAGACCGAATGGCGGCTGCCGAGCTTCGGCAGGCGGCTGTTCCTCGGCGATCTGCGCCTCGACCTGATCCATCCGCATCCCCGCCCGGACGGGGAGGCGCGGCGCAGAGGCGAGGAGTTCCTCGCGAAGCTCACCGACTTCTGCGCCGGCCAGATCGACCCGGCCGTGATCGAGCGGGAGTCGCGCATCCCCGACGACGTCGTCCGGGGGCTGCGCGACCTCGGCGCGCTCGGCATGAAGATCCCGGAGAAGTACGGCGGGCTCGGGCTGAGCCAGCTCTACTACGGCCGTGCGCTGATGGTCGTCGGCTCGGTCAGCCCGGCGCTCGCCGCGCTGCTGTCGGCGCACCAGTCGATCGGCGTCCCGCAGCCGGTCAAGCTGTTCGGGACGCGGGAGCAGCAGGACGCCTGGCTGCCGCGCTGCGCCCGGGAGATCAGCGCGTTCCTGCTGACCGAGCCGGACGTCGGCTCCGACCCGGCCCGGCTGCGCGCCACCGCCGTCCCGGACGGCGACGACTACGTCCTGAACGGCGTCAAGCTGTGGACGACCAACGGCGTCATCGCCGGCCTCGTCGTCGTGATGGCGCGCGTCCCGAAGTCGGACGGCCACCGCGGCGGCATCTCCGCGTTCGTCGTGGACATGGCCACGCCCGGCATCACTGTCGAGAACCGCAACGCCTTCATGGGGCTGCGCGGCATCGAGAACGGCGTGACGCGGTTCCACGACGTCCGCGTCCCGAAGGCCGGCCTGATCGGCGCGGAGGGCGCCGGGCTGAAGATCGCGCTCACCACGCTGAACACCGGGCGGCTGTCGCTGCCCGCGGGCTGCGCGGCGAGCGGCAAGTGGGCCGCCCGGATCGCGCGGGAGTGGTCGCGGGAGCGGGTGCAGTGGGGCCGGCCGGTCGGCGAGCACGAGGCGGTGGCCCGCAAGGTCGCGTTCATCACGGCGACCGCGTACGCGATGGAGGCGATGGTCGACCTGTCCGGGCAGCTCGCGGACGACGAGCGCAACGACATCCGGATCGAGGCGGCGCTCGCGAAGCTGTGGTCCTCGGAGATGGCGTACCGGGTCGCGGACGAGCTGGTCCAGCTGCGCGGCGGGCGCGGCTACGAGACGGCCGAGTCGCTCGCGGCCCGCGGCGAGCGCGGCGTCCCGGCCGAGCAGATGCTGCGCGACCTGCGCATCAACCGGATCTTCGAGGGCTCCACCGAGATCATGCACCTGCTGATCGCCCGCGAGGCGGTCGACGCGCACCTGTCGGTGGCCGGGGACATCATCGACCCGGACGCCTCCCCCGGCCAGAAGGCGCGGGCGGCGGCGAAGGCCGGCGGCTTCTACGCGCGCTGGCTCCCGACGCTCGTCACCGGCGCCGGGCAGCGCCCGGACTCCTACGCCGAGTTCGGGCCGCTCGCCAAGCACCTGCGGTACGTCGAGCGGGCGTCCCGCAAGCTGGCCCGGTCGATCTTCTACGCGGCCGGGCGCTGGCAGGGCGGCCTGGAGCACCGGCAGGGGTTCCTCGGCCGGATGGTCGACATCGGCGCCGAGCTGTTCGCGATGAGCGCGGTGTGCGTGCGCGCCCACGCCGACGCGTCCGCCGGCGGGCCGCTCGGCGCCTCGGGCCCGGACGGGCGCGGCCCGGCCACCGCGCCCGGCGCCTCGGCGCTGCTGCTCGCCGACGCGTTCTGCCGGCAGGCGCGGGTCCGCGCCGAGGAGCTGTTCGACGGGCTGTGGCGCAACACCGACGCGATGGACGTGAAGCTGGCGCGGGCCGTCCTCGCCGGCGACTTCGCCTGGGTGGAGGAGGGCGTCCTCGACCCGTCGATCCCGGGGCCGTGGATCGCGCCGTCCGACCCCGGACCGAGCGGGAGGGACGACGTCCACCGGACCATCGGCTGAGCCGCGCCGCAGCGGCGGCGGGGCGGGGGCGACACGCCCGGCGGATCCCCGCCGCCCGTCACCGCGGGACCTCCGGCGCGTACGCATTGGTAGAGTGACCCGACCTTCGCGCCAGAGATCGAACCGTCCCGCCGAGGACGGTGCTTCCGGTCCGGCGAACGAGAACTCCAGCCGAACGCCAACGCACCCAGCGAGCGGGATGTAATGCAGTCACCTGGTCAGAAGAAGTCCATCGCAGGCTCCCTCCTCAACCTCATCGGCAGCGGGCCGAAGAAGGCCGGCCCGGCCGCCACCGGGCCCGCCGCGGACGGGGACCTCGTCCAGCCCGCCGCCGGGGAGGGTGCGCTGGAGAACCATCTGGGCGGGGACGAGGCCCGCAACTACCGCAAGTACGAGTACGACACGGTCGCGCCGCACGTCGGCCGGTCCATGCTGGAGGTGGGCTCGGGTCTCGGGCACTTCTCCGAGCAGTTCGCCGGCCGGCTCGACTACCTCGTCGTCAGCGACAACGACCCGTACTGCGTCGGTGAGCTGCGCGGCCGCTACGACGGCAACGACGACGTCGAGGTCATCGACCTGGCGCTGCCGGCCGACATCACGATCCGGCAGAAGGTCGACACCGTCGTGATGATGAACGTCCTGGAGCACATCAAGGACGACGTCCAGGCGCTGCGCGACCTCGCCGCCGTCACCGAGCCCGGCGGCCGCATCGTCATCTGGGTGCCCGGCTACATGCAGCTCTACGGCGACTTCGACCGCAAGGTCGGGCACGTCACCCGGTACACGCCGGCGACGCTGGAGAAGTCCGTCCGCGAGGCCGGGCTCGTGCCCGAGGTGCTCAAGCCGATCAACTTCCTGGGCGGGATCGCCTGGTGGTTCGCGGTCCGCCGCGGCGGCGCCGGCTACCCCGACCCCAAGCTCGTCAAGATCTACGACCGGACGGTCGTGCCGCTCACCCGCACCATCGAGCGGTTCGTGAAGCCGCCGTTCGGGCAGACGGTCTTCTGCGTGGCGCGCGTCCCCCGCTGACGCCGCGCGAATCCGAGCACGACTCACGATGGGGACGGGTCACGAAAGGCGGCCCGTCCCCGTCGCTTTTTTCTGTCGCCCCGAACGGTATGTCTCGTGCGGCGTCCGGGCCCTGCGACCGGGAGACTGGGAGGTGGCCGGACGGGTCCCGGGCCGCCTCTCCGGGCGGGGAAGCACCGCCTGCTTCCGCGGGCCGTGGCCGTGAAGGCCAGCCACGAAGTTCCCGTGTGGTCCGACGATCCGCGTGGCGGGGGTCCGGGAGGGGAGATCCCCGCCGCGCGGTCAGGCGCGCACCTTCGCGGCGGCGAACAGGCCGAGCCGGTGGGCGGTGGCGGCGGCCTCGCCGCGGCTCGTCACCTCCAGCTTGCCGAGGATGTTCGAGACGTGGACGCTGGCCGTCTTCACCGAGATGAACAGCTCCTCGGCGATGTCGCGGTTGCTGCGGCCCTCGGCGACGAGCCGCAGCACCTCGAACTCGCGGGGCGTCAGCCCGAGCGGCGCGGACCCGGTGCGCGAGGCCCGGGTGCGGCGCAGCAGGCCGGCGGCCTGCTCGCCGAGCGGCGCGGCGCCCAGCCGGTCG
This sequence comes from Actinomadura sp. B10D3, assembly GCF_039871695.1. NCBI lineage: Bacteria > Bacillati > Actinomycetota > Actinomycetes > Streptosporangiales > Thermomonosporaceae > Actinomadura > Actinomadura sp. B10D3. The sequence continues at coordinate 58,619 of NZ_JBDPLY010000037.1, read as the reverse complement.
GTGATCTCCACGGCGGTGCGCAGCATCTCCACCGCGCCGTCGTGGTCGCCGGCCGCGAGCGCCGACTCCGCGGCGCGGCACAGCGCCCGCGCGTGGTAGTACGGGTTGCCGAGGTCCTGCCATGCGGCGGCGGCCCTCTCCCACGCCGCGCGGTCGGGGAGGCCGTGCGCCTTGGCCAGCTTGGCGTCGTAGGTGAGCCGGTACGCCCGCTGCAGCGGGCCGCTGATCTCCAGCCCGGCCGCGCGCTCCTCGACGCGCCGCAGGTCGCCGGCGGCCTCCTCGCCCAGCTGGTCGCAGGCCGTCACGGCCGTGACGAGGACGGGCCAGGCGTACCGGGCGTCGTCCGGCAGGCCGCCGTGGTCGAGGACGGGCCGTGCCGCCTCCAGCGCGGCGGCGGGGTCGCCCTCTTCGAGCGCGAGGCTCGCCTCCAGCCACAGCGTGCTGAAGTAGTCCTGCGTCTTCAGCCACTTCAGCTTGAGCTTCATGATCTCGCGGGCGCGCTCCACCCGCGCCCGGGCCGTCGGGAGGTCGCCGCGCGACAGCGCCACCCAGCCGGACAGGACGAGCAGCGAGGTCCGGGTCGTGATCGCCGGGTCCTGTTCCAGGGCGTGGCTCATCACGGCCACGGCCTGGTCCCACCGGCCGAGCGAGACCAGCGGCTCGGCCTGGTTGATGGACAGGAACGTGCCCTGGGTGCGGACCACCCCGTACTCGCGCGCCAGCTCCTTGCCGCGCTCGGCGACGGCTGCGGCCTCCTCGTGGCGTCCGGCGCCCTCCAGGAAGTGCGACCTGATCACGTGGTAGCGCAGCAGCACCCGGTGGTCGCCGCAGCGGTCCGCGGCCTGCTCGACCTCGGTCAGCGGGTCCTCGTTCTCGTAGTCGGTGCGGGCGCAGAACAGCGTGATCAGCGCCTCGGCCTCCGCGACGGGGTCGCCGAGCGCCCGCGCGATGGACAGCGACTCCAGCGCCGCCTCGCGGGCCGCGTCGATGGCGGTGGTGATCCGCACGTAATTGCCGAGCGTGGACAGGGCGCGGGCGCGCATGATGGTCGGCGGCTCGGCGGGCAGCGCGTCCACCGCGGCGCGCAGGTCCTCGACGAAGCCGGGGCGCGCGAGCTGGTAGAGCATGCGGCCGCGCAGCTCCAGCAGCATCGCCCAGCGCGCCGTGTCGCACTCGCCGTCGGCGGCCTCGACCTCCTTGATCGCGGCGGTGACGAGCCTGACGCCGCGGTCGTACTCGCCGGCCTCGTCGGCGGCGGTCGCGGCGTCCTCCAGGACCTTGACGTGGTCGGCGCCGATGCGCTCGGCCGCGTCGGGCACCTTGTCCCACAGCTGCAGGACGCGTTCGAGCATGGCGAGCCGCTCCGCGTACGCGAGCGCCTTGCGGGCCTCCCCGGCGGCGCGCCAGGACGCGACCAGCGCCCACGTGCTGTCGTGGGCCTGCGTCCAGTGGTAGCTCAGCTCGACCCAGAGGCGCCCGGCGGGGACGAGCCCGGGGTCCTTCTCCAGGGCCTCGGCATAGCGGGTGTGGAGCCGCGTGTACTCGCCGGGCAGCAGGTCGTCGTGGACGGCCTCGCGGATCAGGGCGTGCCGGAACGCGTAGCCGTCGCCGTCCACGACCAGGACGTTCGCCGCGACGGCGGGCCGCAGGACGCGGGTCAGCGCGGCGTCGTCGAGCCCGGACACGGCCGCCAGCAGGGCGTGCTCGATGCGGGTGCTGCCGCCGCTGGCGTCCCGCAGGACGTCCTGCGTCTCTTCGGGCAGCCGCTGGACGCCCGCGAGTAGCAGGTCGCGGAGCGACTCGGGCAGCTCGCACGCCAGCGTGCCGTCGTCGTCGAGCAGCGCCTCGATGAACAGGGGGTTGCCCTCGCTGCGGGCCTCGACCCGCTCGACGAGGCCGGGCGGCGGGGCGTGGCCGAGCAGCTCGGTGACGAGCGCCGCGACGTCGCCGCGGGGCAGCCGGCCGATCTCGATCCGGCGGACGCGGTCGAGCCGCTCCAGCCCGGCGAGCAGCGGGCGCAGCGGGTGGGTGCGGTGCAGCTCGTCCGACCGGTAGGTCATGACGATCAGCAGCGGCACGGTGCCGAGGTTGCGGATCAGGAAGGCGAGCAGGTCGCGGGTGGAGCGGTCGGCCCAGTGGGCGTCCTCGATGACCAGCACGACCGGGCCGCGCTCGGCGAGCCGCTCCAGCAGCGTCAGCACGACCTCGAACAGCCGGGCGCGCTCCTCGCCGGACGCGGCGTCGGTCTCCGGCTCCCCGAACTCGGGCAGCAGCCGGGCGAGGCCGCCGGTGTCGCCGCGCGGGACGAGCCCGGCGACGCCGTCGATGCCGATGTCGCGGACGAGCCCGCGCAGGACGGTGGTGAACGGGGCGAACGGCAGGCCGTCCGAGCCGAGCTCCAGGCAGCCGCCGACGAGCACCCTGGCCTCGGCGGCGCGGGCGAACTCCGTGAGGAGGCGGGTCTTGCCGAGCCCGGCCTCGCCGCCGACGAGCACGGCCCCGGGCGCGGCGGCGAGGGCGCCGCGCAGTTGCGCCAGCTCGGCCGACCTGCCGACCAGGACGGAACTCATCGCGTGGGCATTCACGTTATAAGCATGCCAAACAGATCGGACATTCCCACCCGGATATCACGTGCTGAGACGCCGCCAGGTCTGGCCACGATGCTCGTCCAGCTCGGGAACGCCGCCCCGCGGCAGCGGTCACTCCCGGGCTTTGTTGACGCGACGTCCAATCCGGGTGAGGCTGGCCCGGAGGTGGTTCGCCATGCGGTTTTCGTTGTTCTATGAGCACCAGCTGCCGCGGCCCTGGAGTGACGGGCAGGAGCTGAAGCTCTACCAGGACGCCCTCGACCAGGTGGAGCTCGCCGACCGCATCGGGTTCGACTACGTGTGGGAGGTGGAGCACCACTTCCTGGAGGAGTACTCGCACTCCTCCGCGCCGGAGGTGTTCCTCGCCGCCGCGTCGCAGCGGACGCGGCGGATCCGGCTCGGGCACGGCATCGTGCAGCTGCCGCCGGCCGTGAACCATCCGGCACGGATCGCCGAGCGGATCGCGACGCTCGATCTCGTCTCGAACGGGCGGGTCGACTTCGGGACGGGCGAGTCCAGCTCCAGCGCCGAGCTCGGCGGATTCGGCGTGCGCCGCTCCGGCAAGAGGGCCCAGTGGCAGGACGCGATCGACGCCATCACGCGGATGTTCGTCGAGGAGCCGTTCGCCGGCTGGTCCTCGCCGAACATCACGATGCCGCCGCGCAACGTGCTCCCGAAGACCGTCCAGAAGCCGCACCCGCCGCTCTGGGTGGCGTGCTCGCGCCGGGAGACCATCCAGTTCGCCGCCCGTAACGGCATCGGCGCGCTGTCGTTCTCCTTCGTGGAACCCGAGGACGCCGGCAAGTGGGTGGACGAGTACTACCGCATCATCGCGTCCGAGGAGTGCGTCCCGGCGGGTTTCGCGGTGAACCCGAACCTCGCCGTCGTCCTGCCCATGATGCTGCACGAGGACGAGGCGACCGCCATCGAGCGCGGCATCGACGGGGCGCATTTCTTCGCGTTCGCCCTCGCCCACTACTACGGGCCCACGCCGCACGACCCCGGCCGCACCGACGTGTGGGAGGAGTTCCTCTCGCGGCGCGACGCCCGGGGCTTCTCCCGCGAGCAGATCATCGCGAACGCCGAGACGCTCAACGTCAACGTCGGCTCCCTCCGCGGCGCCGTGGGCACCCCGGAGCAGATCATCGACCTGATCCGGCGCTACGAGTCGGTCGGCGTCGACCAGATCGCGTTCGTCCTCCAGGCGGGACCGAACGAGCACGAGCACATCTGCGAGTCGCTGGAACTCTTCGGGAAAACGGTCCTGCCGCACTTCACCGACGGGCGCGAGGAACGCGAGGCCGCGAAGGCCGAACGCCTCGCCCCCGCCATCGAGGCCGCCCTCGCGCGCCGCGAGCCCGCCCGGACGTCCCCGCCGGGCTACCGCATCGACGAGGACGCCGAGGTGGCCCGCGCGCACCGGTCCCGGGACATCCGCTCGGCGGGCCGCAGGCGTTTCCGACGGGGGTTCTTCAGACTCGTCCACGGCCGGTCGGACGAGCAGATCGAGCGCCTTTTCGGCCCTGCCGCGCAGCGCGCGTTCTTCGCCGGGATGGCCCGCGCGTTCGACCCGTCCGCCGCTGCCGGCTTCACCGGGGAACTGGAGTTCCGCCTGACCCGCACCGTATGGACGCTGCACCTCGGCAGGACGCGTGCCCGCGCACGCACAGGCCCGGCGAAGGACCCCGCCCTCACCCTCACCTTGTCGACGGCCGACTTCCTGCGCGTCCTCGCCGGGGACGCCAACCCGGCGTCGCTGCTCATGGACGGCCGCCTGCGGCTGCGCGGCGACGTCGAACTGGCGCCGCGCCTGAGCGAGATGTTCGGCGGCCCGTCCCCGTACTGATCGTGAGGTGGCCGTGGTCCCCCGACGTCCACGGCCACCGTTAGTTCAGATGTCCGCGACCCCGCCGGAGTTCGCGGCGATTTTCACGATCCACTGGACGGGCGTCCGGCGACCAGATCGCTCAGCCGGTCCCCGAGGCGCTGCACCGGCAGGCGGTACCGGCGCTCCCTGATCTGCGCCCGCCGCTCCTTCCGTGAGCCCGCCGAGTACCGGCGCCGCGCCCACGGCGAGTCGGGACGGGCCAGCCGGACCGCCCCGACGATCGCGATCACACTGATGAACAACCCGAGGACGCCGGTCCAGATCTTGCCTTTGAGCAGGGCGATCACAGCCACGCACAGGTTGAACAGGATGACGCTCACGATGCTCCAGAGGCCCTCCCCGGCGTCGTCCACACCCACGGGGCTGAGACCGAGCAGCATCAGCCCGCACATCGCGATCGTGATGAACACCACCTCGACCGACAGGCGGCCCTGCTCGGTCCAGTAGACGTCCTGCAAGTGCAGGACCAGCGCGAACTCGTCCAGCACGAGGGCCGTCCCGACACCGAACACGGCAGCGGCGGTCGCCGCCCATCCGGCGACGTCCTCCGGCACCGCCAGGCCGCCCACACCGCCGACGCACATGAACACCAATCCGAACACCACGTGATGGACGTGGTGCCCACCGGGCGTGACGTTTCCCGGCCACCACCGCACCTGCCGCCGGATCATCCGGACGCTGAACCGGATGAACAGGAATCCGGCGATGAACGCGACGAGGAAGCAGAACAACCGGAGACGCCCGGCGTCCGTGATCTCCCGTGTGAACCACTCCTCCACACAGCCCCTATTCCCGGGGCCGGGGCAAGCGCAGACCAAGGCCGCCCCAAGTCGGCCCTCAGCGGCAGCCCTCGAATCGCGGCACCAACGACGCCGCGTCGAAGTCCGGTGCGGTGAACCACTGCTTGAGCAGGGTCTCGGCGGCGCCGTTCTCGTACATCCCGGTGAGGATCCGGTTGACCGCGCGGCAGCCGTCCATGTCTCCCTTGCGCAGGCCGATCCCGTACCGCTCGTAGTACGGCCCGGCGAACGTCACCCGCGCCTTGCGTTCGGGCGTGATGGTGTAGGCCGCGACCACCATGTCGACGGTGCCCCGGTTCAGCGCGGTCTCCCATCCGTCCGGCGCCAGCGCCCGGAAGGTCAGGTCGCCGGACGTGACGCCGAGCCGCCCGGCGATGTAGGTCGACACATCGATGTCGAACCCTTGGAGCGAACCGTCCCCGGCCCGGCGGGCCAGCCCCGGAGGGGCGTCCCTGACCCCGATCACCAGGGTGTCCCGGTCGGTGACGGACGGCGGCCCGTCGTCGCCGTGCACCAGCGGTGCCGCCGCCAGTGCAACCACTAGGAAAAGGATCGCCAGGACGGTCAGGACGGCCGTGGCGACGAGGGTCAGGTTGCTGCGTGCGGCATGCACGGCCGGCTCCCGTTCATCAGCGGTATTCCGACAGGCGCGGCCAGACCCCGGCCGCGATGAGCGCCGCGATGGCCAGTGCGCCGGCCGCCGGCAGCCACGTCCAGGGCTCCGCGGCGCGGTCGCCCCTCGCCACGGCACGGATGCGGAGGAACTCGTGCCGGCTGATCAGGGCGTCGAGTTTCTGGTCGTAGGTCCGGAAGGACGGGTGAGGTAGAGCCGTCCAGCGCGGGTCCAGGTGGGCGCGGGCGGCGGCCACCCGGTCGCCGCGCGCCGCAAGGTCCCGAACGGTCCGGTCGTGGTCCTGGTAGACGCGGTAGGCGGCTGCGGCCCCGTCCCGCGCTGCTGCCCGGCCCAGTGCCCGGTTGTAGGCGTCCATGCCGGTCGCGCCCTTGACGTAGCGGATCGTCTGGGCTTTGTCCAGGTACATCTGGTCGTAGCGGCCGGCGCCGTCCGGATCGATGAGCCGCCTGCTCCGGTCGGTGTCCATGCCCTGGCCGATCGCCCGGAGGCGGGTGAGGTCGAGGACCGGATCGAAGCCGGAGATCTTCGCCGCCCGCAACCGGTCCGCCTCCGTGGCCAGCAGCGAAGCTCCCGCCACGGTCAGCACGAGCGCCCCCGCGAACGCGGCGGCGAGCGGCAGGCTGACCAGCCGCCGGAACCGCCGGGCCAGGTACACCTGGAGGCCCGCCAGCGCGGCGAGCAGCGCCAGCCCCGCGCCGATCACCCGGAACCGTCCCGCGAGGACGGCCGAGTGCTCGTCCTCGTAGGCGCCGTCGACGCCGGCCGCGGCGTCCAGCGTCAGATTGCGGGCCTTCGGCAGCAGGTCCTCCGCCATCAGCGCGGTCGCCGCCCGGTACCGCCGGACCGCCTCCGGCGGCAACTCCGCCATGGCCTCCGGCGAGCGCGCGGCCTGCATCGCCGCTTGGACGTTCTGGTCGTAGGCGTGCAATCCGTCCAGGACCGCCTGGACGGTCCGCAGCCCCACCGGGTCGTCCTTCGCCAGCCGCGCCGCCTGCAACCCGGCCCGCTGGGCGTCCTCGCGGCGGATGTCGTATACGTACCGCTGGGTACCGCGCTCGCAGTCGGACGCCTCCGGATCACACAGCCAGCCCTCCTCGTCACCGGTCAGCAGAACGTTGGCCACCTGCGCGTCCATGTCGCTGAGCGCGAGGTACATGTCTGCCGTGGCCAGCACCATGGGGCCCTCGCGGTCTCCCAGCGTCCGCAGCCCGTCACGCGCGTGCCCGACCGCCACGCCGGTCGCGGTGGCCAGTACGGCGAGCGCGACCAGCGCCAGCGCGGCCAGGCCCCGGACCCGGCCCGCGACGGTACGGAGGCCGATGAGCTTGAAGGGCACGCTCAGACCCTCTCCTTCCGGGGGCGCCTTCGGGGACGGACGTCCCAGTGTCGGGCGTTGATCACCTCCCACGCAAGATCGTCGCCGGACCTGCCGCCTTCGCGTGATCTAGCCCTCCGGGAAGAAGAGGAACAGTGTGCAGCCCGTCGTCGTCTGCGGGACGTGCGACGAGCCGGCGGGCGCGTGGATGAACGTACCGGCCGGGTAGTCCCGGACGCCGTCGTTGAAGACGCCGGAGGCCACGTAGACCTCTTCGGGACCGGGCTCGTGTACGTCGACCCCGTCCCAGCTGCTGTTCGGATCCATCTCCAGCACGTGGGCATGCGCGCCGTTGTCCCCCTTCCACAGGGAGCGCAGGCGGATGCCCGGGAAGAGCTCGCGAACGGGCGCGTCCTCGACAGCGGACCAAACGTAACCAGAGGCGTTAGTCATGCACCCCAGCCTCGCCACACGGCCTCCGAGCTGGCGAGTGTCAGGAATGACATCATGAGGTACTTTTCTGTCATGCATTGCGTCGCGGCGCTCCTCCGGCCACCGCAGTCGACCTTCGAACTCGGCTGCGCGGCGCAGGTGTTCGGCATCGAGCGGCCGGGGCTCCCGACCCGGTACGGCTTCCGCGTGTGCACGGAACGGCCCGGCCCGGTCGCCACGCACGCCGGGTACGACATGCTCGTCACCACCGGACTCGATGCGCTCGACGAGGCGGACACCGTGATCGTCCCGGGCTGGCTGCCCGCCCGGGAGCCGCCCTCCCCCGCGGTCGTCCAGGCGCTGCGCCGCGCGCACTCCCGCGGAGCCCGGGTGGCCAGCATCTGCTCCGGCGCCTTCGCGCTGGCCCACGCCGGCCTCCTGGACGGGCGCGCGGCGACCACCCACTGGGCGCTGGCGGACGAGTTCGCCGCGCGCTTCCCGCAGGTCAAGCTCGACCCGGACGTCCTCTACGTCGACCACGGCGACGTGGCCACCAGCGCCGGGGCCGGGGCCGGCTTCGACCTGTGCATGCACCTGCTCCGCAACGACCAGGGCGCCCGGTACGCCGCCCACGTCGCCCGGACCATGGTCATGCCGCCCCACCGCGAGGGCGGCCAACTCCAGTACTCGGCGCCGCCGCACCCCGAGCAGATCGACGGCACCCTCGCCCCGCTCCTGGAGTGGATCACCGGGAGGCTCGGCGAACCGGTGACCGTCGAGCACATGGCCGCGCACGCCGGAGTGTCGGCACGCACCCTCGCCCGCCGGTTCGCCGACCAGCTCGGCACCAGCCCCGGGCAGTGGCTCCTCACCCAGCGCATCGCCACGGCCCGGGGCCTCCTGGAGTCGACCGACCTCCCCGTGGACGCCATCGCCCGCCGCGTCGGCCTCTCGTCCGCGACCAACCTCCGCAGGCGCTTCGTCGCCGCCCTGGGCACGACGCCGGGCGCCTACCGCCGGGCGTTCCGCGCTACCGGGGCCGCAGCCCGTCCAGGATGAGCAGGGCGATGCGTCCCGACCGTCCCCGGCTGGTCTCCGCACCCGCAGCGCGCTCTTCATTCAAGCCCCGAAGAAGTGCTCGCTCGACCGGTAATCCGCCTTCAGCAGGGCCCACACGGTCTTCCCGTCGAACTCCGCGCGAACACCCCGCTCTACGGACAGGAATTCGACGATCCCCAGCCCCCACCCGCCGGGGTCGGGAGCGTCATCCGGTACCGGCCCTCCCGGCATGGACAGATCGGGCGTGGACGCCTCCGGCCGCACCGGCGAGACGTCCCAGACCTCCACCCGAAGCCCCGCGTCCGACAAGACCATCCGCAACGACACGGGCTGACCGCATGTCGCCTGCACCGCGTTCGTCAGCAGTTCCGACACCACCAGCACGGCGTTCTGCACCGTCTCCTCGGTGAGCCCCCACTGCAACGCCTGCGACTCGGCGATCAGGCGCCCCTGCTGGACGACCTCCGGCACGGCCAGGAACCCCCGCCGCATGACCCGCGACCCGGCCGCCGTCATTCCCACGCGAACCAACCTGCCCGTTTTGTCGAGATCCTGTGCCTCCGACCGTCCGTCGCACACCACGCCTGACCACTCCCGTCCCTCGATGCGCGTGAGTCCGCACACATGCTGTGACGATTTGGCTACCGTCGGGAGTGGGACCAGCTTTGTCCAACTCGATACTTCCGGAGGGCAACTCGTGGTGAATCGGAAGCGCCTCGACCCGACCGAGTCGGCAGCCGCACTCTTCGGGGCAAAGCTCCGGAAGCTCCGCGACAAAGCGGGACTTTCCCAGGCCCAGCTCGCCGCCGAGATCGGCTACTCCCACGACACGATCTCCAAGGTCGAGACCGCCGCCCAGGCCCCGTCCCCCGAACTGGCCGAACGCCTCGACGCCCACTTCGGCACCGACGACACCTTCCAGGAACTCCAGCCCCTCGCCGCCAAGGAGGGCATCCCCCTCTTCTTCCGCCCCTATGCAGAGCTGGAAGCCACTGCAAGCGCCCTCCGCGTGTACGAACCGATCGCCGTGACGGGCCTCTTCGAAACCGAGGGCTACGCAAGAGCCGTTCTGCGCCCTGGACAGCGACCGGGGGCCCTTGAACAGGCGGTCGCCATGCGGATGCGGCGTCAAGACGTGCTGGAGAGAGAAAACCCGCCTTGGATCGTCGTGCTCATGCAGGAATCCGCGATTCGAAAGATCGTCGGCAGCAGAGAGATCACAAAAGACCAGCTCAATCGGCTTCTCGACCTATCAGCGGAACCCAACATCACCATCCTGGTCGTCCCAGATGACGCCCAGGTCTATCCGTCTAGCGGATTCACACTGTTCACCCGGCCGGACACACACGAAATCGGGTTTGTGGAAGGCGCGGGCGGCACCAGCCGCGCGATCGAACTAAGCTCTCAGGTCGAGCAACTCCGACAGATGTGGGACCTCATCTGCAGCGTGGCCATGACCGATGTGGCCTCGGAAGCTCTGATCCGCAAGGTGATGGAGGGCTTGTGAAGGGCATGAAGCATGCCGCATGGCGCAAGAGCAGCTACACGGGCCAGGAAGGCGGCACCTGCGTCGAGCTTGCCGACCTCAACACCAGCATCGGCGTCCGCGACAGCACCGACCCCCACGGGCCCGTCCTCCACTTCGGACGGAACGCCGTCGCCAGCCTGGTCAGCCGTATCAAGAGCGGCGAACTCGACCGCTAGACACCCCCACAGGCCCCCTCTCCGGAGGGGGCTTCTCCTATGTTTCGGCTGTTCAGCAACCCACCGGGCTCTCGCCATCGGCGACCCGGAGCCGGGCTGCCGGCTCATTTCTGGTGCGGGGCTACGTGGATCTGCTCGAAGCCTTGGTCGAGGAGAGCTGGGCGGTTCGCGTTTCCGTCCGATCGGATCCACTCGGTGGACACGGCGTCGAGTACAGTCGAGTACAGCGGTGGCGGCGTTGGTCAGCAGGTCCGCGGTGTATGCGTCGATGTCGGCCCCCGGCCGGTGCTGGAGCGCCTCGCTGACTCGCCGGCGCCATTCGCTTCTGCGCTGATGGAGTCGTCCGACCAGGGCGGGTGTGGCTTCGATGAGCCGCAGGGTGTCGTGGACCCGCTCGCTGGCGTGGATCTCTTCCTGCCAGGCCCGTAGGACGTGATGCAGGGAGTCCCAAGGATCTTCGTCCGCCGGTCGTGCCGCGATGTCGGCGACCACCTTCTCCCCGGTGAGGTCGACGCCGTCCAACACGACGTCCTCCTTCGTGGGGAATTGACGCGCTCCCCGGCCTGAAGGCCGGGGATTCAGCCCGTGCCGCGCGTGCGGCGCCTCTGTGGCTTCACTCCAGCATGTTCACGAACGCCGACCATCCGGCGTCGTGCACACTCTTGGCCAGCCGGGTGCGGGCCAGGCCCTTCACGGACAGGTCCTCCACGTACACCGCTTGGTTCTCGCGGATGATCCGGGTGGAGAGCTTGTGCGCGAAGTCGCCAGGACGGCGGTGACCAGGACGTCACCGGACGGGCTGAATCGGCGTCGACGACCTGGGCGGTGTAGAAGCCGCCCACCTTGCGGGCCGCGGCGACCTCCTGGGCGAACCTGCGGCGGAACCCGGCGTCGTCCGCGAGCTCCGGCCAGACGATCTTGACGGCGACCCGCCGCCCGCCGCGCGAGCGCCCCGCGAAGACCTGCCCCATCCCGCCGCCGCCGAGCCGTCCGAGCAGGTGATAGGGCCCGACCTGTCGTGGAGCGCCATCGTGCAGAGGGTCCATCAGCGGAAACGCCCCATCTGAAAGAACATATGCGTCCACCTGTCCTCTCCGGATTCTTCCAAGCACGCACCGTTCCCGGCAACGCGAAGTGCGGGCGACCCGGTTTCGGGTCGCCCCCACTTCGGGTTTCCGCCTGATCAGACTCGGGCCTTTTCCGCGATGCCGGTCCGTGCGGGCGGGGGCGTCGGGGTGCGGCGGCCGGGCATCCACCAGTTGGCCTTGCCGCACAGTTCCATGACCGCGGGGACGAGGATCAGCCGGACGACGGTGGCGTCGACGAGGACCGCGACGGCCATGCCCAGGCCGATCTGCTTGGTCGAGACGTCCGGGCCGAGCAGGGTCGTGGCGAAGACGGCGATCATGATGGCGGCCGCGGCCGTGATGACCTTGGCTGTGCTGGCCAGCCCGCGGGTGACCGCCGCCCGGGTGTCGCCGGTGCGCTCGTACTCCTCCCGGACCCGCGAGATCAGGAAGACCTCGTAGTCCATGGACAGCCCGAACAGCAGCGGGAACATCATCATCGGCACCCAGGTCGTGATCGGCATCTCGGTGGGGAAGCCGAGGGCCGAGCCGAGCCATCCCCACTGCACGACCGCGACCAGCACGCCGTAGGCGGCGCCGATCGACAGCAGGTTCATCACGGCGGCCTGCAGCGCGATCGTGACCGACCGGACCAGCGCGACCAGCAGGAGCAGGGACAGCACGATGACGACCCCGATCATCAGGGGCAGGCGCGAGCCGACGTCCTCGGCGTAGTCGATCGCGCCGGCGTTCGGACCGCCGACGTGAACGCCCCCGCCGCCGGGCGCCGCGGGCAGGACGTCGTCGCGCAGTTCGTGCACCAGGTCCGCCGTCGCCTCGTCCTGGTACCCGGTCTCGGGGAAGGCCATGAAGATCGCGGCCTGCCCGTCCGCGCTGACCTGGGCCGGGGTCACGTGGGCGATGCCCGGGGTCCTGCCGACCGCCTCGACGACGGGACGCAGGTCCGCGTCCCGGGAGTCGACCGGGGTGGCGAAGATCAGGGGTGCGCCGTAGCCGCGCCCGAAGCCCTCGGTGACGATCGCGTGCGAGACGTAGCTGGACCGGTCGCGGGGCTGGACGCTGGCGTCGGTGAAGCTCAGCCGCATCGACAGCGCCGGAGCCGCGAGCACCAGGAGCCCCGCCCCCGCCAGGACCGCGGCGACCAGCGGCCTGCGCTGGACGACGCCCGCCCAGCGCTCGGCGGGAGTACGGCGTTCCCGGACCGGGGCACCGCTCCTCCGGGACGTCCGGCGTGGCAGCCGCAGCGAGGTGATCCTGCGTCCGGTGAAGCCCAGCAGCGCCGGCAGCAGGGTGACCGCGGCGATCATCGTCACCAGCACGGTCGCCGCGGCGGCGATGGCCACGCCGGTCATCAGCCGCTGCCCCATGGCGACCAGCCCGAGCAGCGCGATCACGACGGTCGTGCCGGCGAACAGCACGGCGTGCCCCGCCGTCGTGATGGCCCGGACGGTGGCGGTCTCGGGCTCGTCCCCGTCCTGCAGGCCCTCCTTGTAGCGGGTCACGATGAACAGCGCGTAGTCGATGCCGACGCCGAGGCCGATGAGCGTGGCGACGATGACGGTGAAGTCCGGCGCGGGGACCGCGTGCCCGACCAGCTTGATCAGGGCGATCCCGCCGACGATCGCCATCAGCGCCGTCAGCAGCGGCAGGCCCATCGCCACCAGCGACCCGAACGCGATGAACAGGATCACCGCCGCCGCCAGGAGGCCCACGCTCTCCGCGGGCCCCTGCGGCGGCGTCTCGGCCTTCTCCGCCGCGTCCCCGCCGAGCCCCAGCGTCAGACCGCCGCCGGACGCCTCCTTGACCGCGGTCACCAGCGGTTTGACCTCGCTGATCTCCGCCTCCACGTCGGTGAGCGGGACGGTCGTGCGGGCGATGCGGCGATCCGGTGTCACCAGGCTCGCGTCCCGGTACGGCGAGATCACCGGACCCGTCACGGGCGAGGCGTCCAGGTCGGCGACGACCTTCTCGACCTTCCGCCGGACGGCCGGATCGTCGAGCCCCTTGTCCGCCTTGATCGCGAGGGTCAGCGTGTCCCCCTGCCGCTCGGGGAAATGCCGCTCGATCAGGTCCTGCGCCTTGGCGGACCCGGAACTCCCGCCGGAGAAGTCGTTGTCCGGGGCGGCGCCGTAACCGAAGCCGGCGAAGGCCACCGCGACCACACCGGCGATCCAGGCCAGCAGGACCAGGCGGCGGCGCCGGAAACAGAACCGGGCCAGCCCCGCCAGAATGCCGCCGGCGGGGGATTGTTCGCTTGCCATCAGCCACTCCACGATTCGTCTAACCGATATGGCTCGATCGTCCGTGGTGATCGCCATCCCGGTCGTCCGCCTGGGGAGGGCAATTCGCGCTACTGCGAGGAGCGCACCCCCTTGCCGCGGACGCCGCAGAATTCGCCGCGGATACTGCGTCCGCAGTAGCCGGACGCTCGTCCCCGCGCAGGAGTCGCCCGAGATGAGATCTGGTTAAGGTGCGCATATGTGGACGGGACTGCCCGGTCTCTGGGCAAGGGGCAGGGACTGGGTGATCGCGGTCGGCCTGGCCGCGATGCTGCTGGGCACCGCGCTCGCCGGGGATCCCCCCGCGACGGATTTCGCCGCGCTCGGCTACGCGCTCGTGGTGGCCAGCGGTCTGGCGCTGGCGGCAGGGCGGCGGGCGCCGGTTCCCGTCCTCGCCGCGACCGCGCTGTGCTCGGTGGGGTATCAGGCGGCCGGAATCGACGTACCCGCCGTCGCCTACCTGTTCGCGGTGTACGCCGCCGTCCGGTCGGGGCACCGCGCCGTCACCGTGGCGGTGAGCGTGGCCCTGCTGACCGTGCTCCCGGTCGCGGTCCTGCTCTCCCCGGACGGCGGGTCCTGGCGCGATGCGTTCACGGAGGCGCGCGGCGTCCTGGAGATCGCCTGGCTGATCGCGGCGGGCGCGGCGGGCGAGGCCCTGCGGCAGGCCGAGCGGCGGGCGGACGAGGCCGAGCACACCCGGGAGGAGACCGCCCGGCTCCGCGCGAGCGAGGAGCGGCTGCACATCGCGCGGGAGCTGCACGATTCGCTCACCCACCAGATCTCGATCATCAAGGTGCAGGCCGGTGTCGCCGTCCACCTGGCCCGCAAGCGCGGCGAGGAGGTGCCGGAGGCGCTGCTGGCGATCGAGGAGGCCGGCCGCGAGGCGAACCGGGAACTGCGCGCGACCCTGGACGCCCTGCGCGACGACACCCGGACCCCGCCGCACGGGCTCGACCACGTCCCGCACCTGGTGGAGCGGGCCCGCGGAACCGGCCTGGACACGACACTGACCGTCGAAGGGCGCCGCCACACCGTCCCGGTCGAGGTGGACAGGACCGCCTACCGGATCGTGCAGGAGGCGCTCACCAACACCGCCCGCCACGCCGCCGCGACCACGGCGTCCATCCGGATCCACTACCGTCCGGACGCCCTCGCGATCCGGGTCGACGACGACGGCAAGGCCGAGCCCGGCACCCCCACGGTCCCCGGCGCCGGCCTGCTCGGCATGCGCGAGCGGGTCACCGCCCTCGGCGGCCGCCTGCGCGCGGAACCGCGGACCGAGGGCGGCTTCAGCGTCCAGGCCGAACTCCCCGTGGACCGGCCGTCGTGATCCGCGTCCTGCTGGTCGACGACCAGCCGCTCCTGCGGGGCGGGTTCCGGGCGCTGCTCGACGCCGAGGACGACATCGAGGTGGTGGCCGAGGCCGCCGACGGCGAGGAAGGACTGGCGCTCATCGGGGAGCACCTGCCCGACATCGCGCTCATCGACATCCAGATGCCGGTGATGGACGGCATCGAGGCGACCCGCCGCATCGCCGCCGACCCGGCGCTGGCCGGGGTGCGCGTCGTCATCCTGACCAACTACGGGTTCGACGAGTACGTCTTCAACGCGCTGCGCGCCGGCGCCGCGGGCTTCCTCGTCAAGGACATCGAGCCGGAGGACCTTCTCCACTCGGTCCGCGTCGCCGCACGCGGCGACGCCCTGCTCGCGCCGTCCATCACCCGGCTGCTGATCGGCCGGTACGTCGCGCAGCCGCTCGGCACGGGAGCCGGGACGGCGCTGGAGGAGCTGACCAACCGCGAGCGGGAGGCCGTCGCCCTGGTCGCGCGGGGCCTGCCCAACGACGAGATCGCCGCCCGCATGGCGATCAGCCCGGTCACCGCGAAGACCCACATCAACCGGGCCATGGCCAAGCTCCGCGCCCGCGACCGCGCCCAGCTCGTCGTCCTCGCCTACGAGTCCGGCCTGGTGTCCCCGCGAACCTGAGCCGCCCGCCCGGCTGGTGGAGACTGTCCGGCATGGAGTTCTTCGTCTACCACCGCGACCGCCCCGGCTCCCGGGAGCTGCGCGAGAAGCTGCTGGAGGAGCACTGGTCCTACATGGACCGGTACGCGGCGGAGATGATCGCCCGCGGCCCGACCTTCGACGGCGAGACGCTCACCGGCAGCGTCCACATCGTCGGCCTCCCGGACCCCGCCGCCGCCCGCGCGTTCGCCTTCGACGAGCCCTGCTACCAGGCCGGCGCGTACCGGGACGTCCTGATCCGCCGGTGGAGCAACCTGCTCGGCCGCACCATGTGGGACTTCCCGGGCGGCCGGACCGGCGGCCACCTGGTGCTCGGCCTCGGCTCCGGCGAGGCCGCCGACACCGCCCCGCCCGACCGGGACGACCTGATCGCCTACGGCCCGCTGCTGTCCGACGACGGAACCGCCTGGCTGGGCACCGCGGCCCTCGTCCAGGGCCCGGACCCGCAAACGGCACGCACCGTCCTCACCCCGGACCGCTACGCCGCCACCGAGGCCCACCAATGGGAACCCGGCGGCCGCCGCTGATATCCGCGGCACGTGCCATAGAACCCGGTGGTTCTCGGAGGGGTTACGGGACCGGGGTGACGCCGCCGTCGACGCGGAGGTCGATGCCGTTGATGTAGCCGGCCAGCGGGCTGGCGAGGAACGCGACGGCGGCGGCGATGTCGTCTTCGGTGCCGAGGCGTCCGCTGGGGTTCGGGGCGTACTCGGCCAGGACCTCCGGCTTCAGTTCAGGCCATGCGGCGGGACGGCCCTGAGCCGCGGCGCGGTCCTCGAACATGCGTCTCTCGTCACGGCCGTGCACCAGGACGGCGCAGCCCTCGCCGGCCAGCCGCCGGGCCACCGCCGCGCCGATCCCGCCGCTGCTCGCCGTCACCAGTGCGCGCCGTCCCGAGAGTCCGAGGTCCATGCCGGGCATCCTAGGCGGCGCCTCCGACGGGGAGGTCCGAGGACGCGGACACCTTGACGGGCGCCGGCGCGGGACCGTCCTTACCGCGGCGGCGGAGCCCGAACCAGACGAGGACCGCGCTGGCCAGCGTCACGGCCACGTTCACGCTCAGCGCGAAGTGGAAGCCGGTCAGCTCCCCGCTTCGCGTCGCGGCGACCGCGCCAGGCCCTGTACGGCCAGGCCTGTGGTCAGGACGGCCCGCCCGCCGAAGCGCCCGATGACCCGTTGACGAAGATGACGAGGCCCGCGTAGAACAGAAATGCGCAGGTGGGGTGGTCAGGGGGTGTCTTGCTCGGCTTCTTTGGCGATGCGCTTGATGTTCGCCAGGCGCCGGTCCCAGTCGGCCGCGAGCGCGGCCATCCACCGCGCCGTCGCGTTCAGGGCGGCGGGACGCACCGCGTAGCGCACCTCGCGCCCGACCCGCGTACAGGTGACCAGCTCGGCGGCGTCGAGGACGGCGAGGTGCTTCACCACCGCCTGCCGCGAGACGGGGAGCCGTCCGGCATCTCGGCCGGATCTTCGAGCCGGCGGGCACCACGCCGTCCCGGCACATCCTGGAGCGCGTGCGCGCGGAAGCTTGCGCAGGTGAACGCCCACCTGAAGGATGAGCGCGACAATCCAAACGGAGGCGGCAACGTGGACATCACGGTCAGCTACCAGCCCGCGCCGGACGAGGTGGTCCGGGCGTTCACCCGGGCTCTCCGGCGCCAGCTCACGGCTCTGTACGCGGTGCTGGTGTCGGCCCTGCTTCTGGGCGCCGCCGTCTTCTTCCTCACCGGCGAGCTGAAGCTGGGCATCGCGCTGCTCGTGGCGTCGGTCCTGGCGCCGCTCGCGGGGAACTGGTGGCTGCGCAAGCGCGCCCGGCAGCAGCTCGCGTTCCTTTGCGTCCCCACGACGCTGCGGGTGACCGGCGACGGCTACGAGGCCCGCACCGACCAGTCCACCACGATGATGCGCTGGTCGATGCTCTCCGGCGTCGCCGCGACCCCGGAGCTCTGGCTGCTGTTCGTGAACAGGCAACCCGCCGCGTTCCTCCCCAAGGCCGCCTTCGACCCCGCTCAGCGCGCCGAGATCGACGGCTTCCTGGCCGCCCGGACATCGGTCGGAGCCAAGTGAGCCACCTTCCACGGCACGCCACCACGTACGGCCTCGTCGTCCCGGACGAGGAGACGGCCCGGAACGGCGCCCAGGAGCTGGCCGCACGCGGTCACGCGCTCGTTCGCGTCTCCCCCGCGCCCGCCTCCGGATGGCGGATCGACAGCCTCGACGAGGGGCCCTTCCCGGACGACGACGAGACCTGGTGGACGGCCGCCGAGGAGCGGATCGTCTCCCGGTTGAGCGAGGACCTGGGCGGTACCGTCCGGCGTTCGATGGCCTTGCCTGAGACGGCCCGCCGCTTCTTCCTCGAGGGAGAGACGATCTGCGACCGGACCGCCGGGCAGGTGCGGGACGCACGCCTGTCGGCGCTCTCCTCCGAACCCGCCCGCGCGCCATGCCCGGTCATCGTCCACGATCTCGCGAACCCGGAGCCGTCGGACGGCCCCGCGGGCGAGCCCGTCGAGCTGCACGGCCTGGACGACGTCGACTGGACGGCGCTGACCGGCGCCTACGGGCCGGCGGACGACGTCCCGGACATCCTGCGAGGCCTGGCCGCCAACGATGAGGGGTGGGAGGAGTCCATCGAGGAGTACTTCAGCACGGTCGTCCATCAGGACACCTGCTACGACTGCACCCCGGAGACCGTCGGGTTCCTGGTGCAGATCGCCCGCGCACCGGGGCTGACTCCCGAGTACCGCCTGGACCTGCTGATCCACCTCGCCTACATCGCCACCATCGACCCGGTGCCGGTCACCGCCGAGGCCGGCACAGACGAGGCGAGCACGGCCGAGGCCGCCACGTGCCAGGCCGTCATCGAGCGGATCCCCGACCTCATGACGCTCTGGCCGGACGTGTCCGGGGCGGCGCGCGCCTGGCTGATCGTTCTGGCGGCCCTGGGCATGGACGGCGGCGCGCCGCCCGCGGTCGCGGAGTTCCGGAGCCGGGTCGAGGGGCCGAGCCCGGCGCTGGACCTCGCACTCGCCCTGGTCTCCGGCGACGAGGACGGCGCGCTCAAGCTGACGATCGCCGCGGCCTCATGGGATCAGCAGGTCCCGCCGCTGCTGGAGGCACCGATCCCGCTGCGGGCCCGCCACCTGAAGGTTCTCCTCCACCTCGCCCTGAAAGAGCTCACCCCCGCGAGGTAGCCGTTTCAGCGGCCCTGGAAGTCGGGGGGACGGTTCTCCAGGAAGGCCGTGATGCCCTCCTTCGCGTCGTCGGTGGCGGCCAGGTGGACCAGTTCGCCGAGCAGGTGCTCGACCTGCTCCTCCAGCGGTCGGCCTTCGATCGCGAAGAAGGCGTCGCGGCCCCGGCGCAGCCCCAGCGGGCTCTTGGACGCGATGACGCGGGCCAGCTCGTCCACCCGGGCGTCGAGGTCGGCGCGCGGGACGGCCTCGGTGACGAGGCCGATCTCGCGCCCCTCGGCGGCGGTGATGCGGGCGCCGGTGTAGTAGAGCTTGAACGCGTGCTTGGGGGCGACGTTCCGGTTGATGATCGCCATGATCATCATGGGCCACAGCCCGACGTTGACCTCGGGGGTGGCGAGCTTGACGTCGTCGGCGGCGACCACCAGGTCGCAGGCGGCGGCGAGGCCGAGGCCGCCCGCGACGGCGTGGCCGGCGAGCCGCGCGATGATCGGCTTGCCGAGCCTGGGGAAGGCCGTGAACAGGCGGAACGGGGCGCTCTCCCGGATGGCGGAGGCATCGGCGACCGGACGGCCGTCCGCCTGGGCCTGGCCGAGCCCGCCGAGGTCGGCGCCGGCGCAGAACGCGCGGTCGCCCGCGCCCGTCAGGACGATCACCCGGACGCCGTCGTCGGCCTTGGCGCGCTCGAACGCGTCGAGCAGCTCGTCCGTCATCCGGTCGCTGAGCGCGTTGCGGGCGTCGGGACGGTTCAGCGTGATCCGCGCGATCCGCTCGTCCACCGAATAGAGGATCGTCTCGTACATGCCCGCCCCATTCTCAGTGGTGAACGAAACCGCCCCTCAGAGCATGCCGCATGCTCCGAGGGGCGGTGACGCGTGGTGCGTCAGACGCGCTCGATGATGGTGGCGTTGGCCTGGCCGCCGCCCTCGCACATCGTCTGGAGACCGTAGCGGCCTCCGGTGCGCTCCAGCTCGTGCAGCAGCTTGGTCATCAGGACGCCGCCGGTGGCGCCCAGCGGGTGCCCGAGGGCGATCGCGCCGCCGTTGGGGTTGGTCTTCTCCAGGGACGCGCCGGTGTCGTGCGCCCACGCCAGCGGGACGGGGGCGAACGCCTCGTTGACCTCGAACACGTCGATGTCGTCGATCTTGAGGCCACCGCGGTCCAGCGCCTTCTCGGTCGCGGGGATCGGGCCGGTCAGCATGTAGACCGGGTCCGAGCCGCAGACGGCGAGGGTGTGGATGCGGGCGCGCGGCGTCAGGTTGTGCCGCTTGACGGCCTCCTCGGAGGCGATCAGCAGCGCGGACGCGCCGATGGAGATCTGCGAGGCGACGGCCGCGGTGATGACGCCGCCCTCGCGGAGCGTCTTCAGGCCGGCCATCTTCTCCAGCGTGGTGTCGGCGCGGGCGCCCTCGTCCTTGGACAGCCCGGCGATGGGGGCGATCTCCCGGTCGAAGATGCCGGCCTCGATGGCCTTGGCGGCGCGCTGGTGGCTCTCCAGCGCGAACCTCTCCAGGTCCTCGCGGGTGTAGCCCCACTTCTCGGCCATCATCTCCGCGCCGCGGAACTGGGAGATCTCCTGCATGCCGTAGCGCTCGGCCCAGCCGTCGCCGTACGGGAAGGGCATGCCCTTCTCCAGGGCCATGGCGACGGACGACCCCATCGGGACGACCGCCATCTGCTCGATGCCGGACGCGACGACGAGGTCCTGGGTGCCGGACAGGACGCCCTGCGCGGCGAAGTGGATCGCCTGCTGGGACGACCCGCACTGCCGGTCGATGGTCACGCCGGGCACGGTCTCCGGCAGCCCCGCCGACAGCCACGCGGTGCGGGCGATGTCGAGCGACTGGGGGCCGACCTGCATGACACAGCCGGTGATCACGTCTTCGACCGCGGAGGGGTCGACGCCGGTGCGGTTGACGAGCTCCTTGAGCACGTGGGCCCCGAGGTCGGCGGGGTGGACGTCCTTCAGGGCGCCCTTCTTGGTACCGACGGGGGTACGGACCGCGCCGACGATGTACGCCTCGGCCACTGCGCCTCCAAGTTGTGGGGTTCCGTCCCGAAACCGAGTGAGATTCGGTCGTCAGTATGAGATTACATCCCCGAGGGCGCAACACCATGTGAGCTGAGTCTCGGCGCCGCGCGGCTACCCGCCCCGCTCAGCGGCCCGCGGCTCGGGGCGCAGGACCGCCCCGTCCGCCTCGTCGCCGAGGGACGCCTCGGCGAGCCGCCGCAGGACGTCCGCCAGCTCGGGATGCTCCTCCGGCGCCCAGCCCTCGAGGTGCCGGGCGAGGCCCTCACGGCGCACCGCGAAGAGGCGCTCCGCGGCGGCCTGCCCGGACGGCGTGATCGCGAGGACCCCGTCCCGCCTCCGGACGTACCCGGCGTCGACGAGCAGATTCACGTACGGGCGGCCGTGTTCGGCGGCGACGCCCGCGCGGTCGGCGAGGTCCTGGCCGGTGACCGCCCCGTCCTTGGCGATCCGGCACAGCGCCCACACGCTGCCCGCGGGCAGGGCGACCCCGGACAGCGCGCCCAGCCGGTCGTAGAGCTCGAACGCCTTCGCGTCCTTGCGCATCAGCTCGCTCAGAGCGCGCTCGATCTCGTGCCTGGACGAGCGGACGGTCGGCGCCGCCCCGAGGCCCTCGCCGTAGTCGCGTACCTGCGCGGTCGCCCGCAGCGGCACCTCGCGCAGGAACCACGTCAGCACGGTCGCGACCGCCGCCACCGGGACGGCCCAGAGGAACACCGCGTCGATCGACTGCGCGTAGGCGTGCAGGACGTCCTGCTTCACCGCCGCGGGAAACCTGTCGAGGACGCCGGGATCGCCCTGCACCGCCGCCGGGTCGAAACCGGGAGGCAGGACCCGCGCCAGATCCTCGACCTGCTCGGCCAGCCGGTTGCTGAAGACGGACCCGAACACGGCGACGCCGAACGACCCGCCGATCTGCCGGAAGAACGTGACGCCGGACGTCGCCGAGCCGAGGTCCCTGTACGACACCGCGTTCTGGACGGCGATGACCAGCACCTGCAGGACGAGCCCGAGCCCGAAGCCGAGCAGCGCGAACCGCAGGCTCATCGACAGCGCGGCGTCGAGGCCGTGGCCGCCAGCAGGTACGCCGTCACGACCCACGACAGGTGGTTGAGCCCGCCGAGGTCGCTGACGATCGTCGGCAGCGCCGTCGACACGATCGTCTGATCCAGCGCCGCCAGCAGCATGGCGAGCATGAGGGCGCCGAGGATGACGTAGAGGTCCTTGCCCTTCGGCATGGCCCGCTCGCCCCGCGCCTCGACCGCCGCAGTCATGCCGTCCCCCCGCCGCCCGCATGCCGGGTGTGTGCTGGTGCAGGTCTACCCACCGGGGAGACCGGCTCACCCCGCCCGGTGGCGCCGGGGGCGGCAGGGGCGGCGGGTCAGGGCAGCAGGTCGCGGACGACCTTCGCGGCCCCCACCGCGGCGGCTCCGCCCGCCACCGCGACGGTCCCCGCGGTGACCCAGATGGGCAGGCCCTTGCGCGTCTTCAGCCCGCTCACGAGATCGAGCGAGTCGACGGCGAGACCGAGCCGCGCCCACAGCCGGCGCCCGGACTCCTCGCCGCTGAGCAGGTAGCCGGCGCCCACCGCGATCTCCCGGGCGGCGAACATCCGGACCATGTAGTCGCGGCCCGGGTCGGCGCCGCCGCTCAGCCCCGCCACCTTCACGGTCAGCCGCGGCGCGGCGAACGCCGCGAGCCCGAGGGCGACCCGTCCGCGCGCCAGGGCGGTCATCATTTCGTCGACCTTGTCCCGGCCGTCTTCTTCCTTCGCATCTGCCACGCCTGTGAGATTAGCGGTCCGCACCGGTCCCCCAACCGGCGGGTAACCCGTTCCTTACACGTCTATCGTCAGAGGAGGCGGCACTCCCCCAGAATGAAGGTGGCCATGGAAGGCATCCTCGCCCTCGTCGTCGTGTCACTCCTCGCCGCGTTCTGCGTGCGGTGGGCCGCGGTGCGGCTCCGGCTGCCGATGCCCACCCGGGTCGCGGTGATCACCGTCTTCGTGCTCGTCGTCCTGGCCCTGTACGGGGAGCACCTCCAGGGCTGAGCGAAGCGAACCGGGGGGTGTGGGGGGTCGTCCCCCCACGGGAAAGCAGGGCTGAGCCGTGAAAATTTCCGGGCGATCACGAACCTCCCGGCCCGGGCGTGAGTCATAACAGGCGAAACCGGCTTCACGCTCGTTCGACGCCCGTCCCCGGCCGATGCGTCTCACCCCTTCGGTGAGTCCCCCGGCGTGCATCCTCCGCGGCGGACGCGAACGGTACCCCGTCCGGCGAAGCCGGCCCGAGCCGAGGGAGACCACCCGTGCCGCATCCGGCGACCACCGTCCAGGAGACCGGTGGCACGATCGCCCCGCACCTCAGGCGCCTGCTGGAGTTCGTCGAGCCCGACCGCGACGACGTCTGCCTGGACGTCGCCCGCGGCGGCGGCCCGATGCCCGCCGCCCTCGGGCCCCAGGTCCGGCACATGACCGCGGTGGACGCGATGCCGGCGCCGTCCGCGGCCGACCGGCCACGCGACGGCGGCCGGATGGGGACGGTCGAGTTCGGGACGGGCCCGGTCCGCATCACCGGCGACGCGCGCACCCGCGAGGAGCGCGACCGCACGCCGGGCGGCACCCGGGTCGACGGCGACCTGCTGCCCGCGTCCGCGACGCGCGAGGAGCGCAGACCGCGCCGGAGCGGCCCCGACCAGCGCACCACGGTCAAGGCGGACGCCGCCGCGCTGCCCTACCGGGACAACTCGTTCTCCCTGGTGACGGCCCGTTTCTCGCTCTACACCCTGGGCGACCCCGACCATGTCCTGCGCGAGTTGCTGCGGGTGTGCCGGCCCGGCGGCCGGGTCATCATCGCCGACCTCGTCCGCGGGAACCTCGCCGGGCCCGACCGCGACCGGATCGAGCGGCTTCGCGACCCCGGCCACCCCGGCACCCCGTCCATCGCCCGGCTCACCGAGATGATCACCTCGGCGGGCGGGAGCATCCGCCGCCTGGACGTGTTCACCGTGGAGCGTCCCGTGGAGCCGTGGCTCGCCGGGACCGGCGAGGCGGTGGCCGAACGGATCCGCACCGCCCTCCTCAGCGAGGTCGACGGCGGCCCCCGTACCGGCTCCAAGCCCCGCATCATCGGCGGCGAACTCTGGTTCACCCAGTCCTGGGCGCACGTCGCCGCCGAGCCGATCCCCTAGACGGGACGACCTACGGCACGAGCTACGGGGCGAGCTACGGGACGAGCACGGCCGCGCCGGTGAAGCGGTCCGCCGCCAGGTCGGACAGGGCCCGGTCCGCCTCGTCCAGCCCGTAGGCGTGCGTCGTGACGGCGACGTCCAGGCGCGCCGCGAGCTTCAGGAACTCCTCGCCGTCCGCCCGCGTGTTCGCCGTCACCGAGCGGACCTGCCGCTCCTGGAACAGGTGCCGCTGGTAGTCCAGGGACGGGACGTCGCTCAGGTGGATCCCGGCGACCGCGCACGTCCCGCCGCGGTCGAGGCGCTCCAGCGCCGCCGCGACCAGCTCCCCCGCCGGCGCGAAGACGATCGCCGAGTCGAGCGGCGCGGGACCGGCGTCGAACGAGTCGCCCGCCCACGAGGCGCCGAGGTCGCGGGCCAGCTCGCGGGCGGCCGGGCTGCGGGTGAAGACGTGCACGTCGGCGCCCTCGGCGAGGGCGATCTGCGCGGCCAGGTGCGCGGAGCCGCCGAACCCCCAGATGCCGAGCCGCCCGCCCGGCGGCAGCGCCGAGCGCCGCAGCGCCCGGTACCCGATGATCCCCGCGCACAGCAGCGGCGCGGCGCGGACGTCGTCCAGCTCGGCGGGCAGCGCGTAGGTGTAGGCGTCGACGGCGACCGCGTACTCGGCGTACCCGCCGTGCGCGTCCCAGCCGGTGTACACCGACGCGGGGCAGAGGTTCTCGGCGCCGCGGCGGCAGAACCGGCAGGCGCCGCACGTCCCGCGCAGCCACGCCACCCCGACGCGGTCGCCGGTGCCGTGCAGGCAGCCGGGGCCGGCGGCCACGACCTCGCCGACGATCTCGTGGCCGGGCGTCACCCCCGGCAGGTGGACGGGCAGGTCGCCCTCGGCGACGTGCAGGTCCGTCCGGCAGACTCCGGACGCGAGCACCCGCACCAGCAGCTCACCCGGTCCGGGGGACGGCACCTCGCGGTCGGCCCGCCGCAGCGGCCCCTCCGCGATCGGCGCCGGTTCCCGGACGATCCAGGCGCGCATCAGGGCGGGGTCAGCGGCAGCTCGAACCAGACGGCCTTGCCGTCCGCCGTCGGCCGGGCGCCCCAGCGGGTGGCGAGCTGGTCGACGAGGTACAGGCCGCGCCCGCCCTCGTCGGTCTCGCCGGCGCTGCGGATCCGCGGCAGCCGCATGTCGGAGTCGAACACCTCCACCCAGATCGCGTCGTTGCCGCGCCGCAGCCGGAGCCGGAACTCCTTGGTCGGCGGTTCGCGGCGGCCGAGCTTGGCGCCGAGGTTCCAGTCGTCCTCGTCGAAGGCGCCGCCCTCGAACGGGTCGCCGTCCAGCGCGCCGAAGTCGGTGTTGAACTGCACGGGCGGCGGTGCGCCGAGCGGCTCGCCGCCGCGCCCGCGCGGGCCCGCGGGGACCGGGACGGCCATCTCGCGGCGCGGCGTCGGCGTCGCGGTGGCGTGCAGGACGACGTTGGTGACGACCTCCGACACCAGCAGGCACGCCAGCTCGGCCTGCTCGTCGAGCATCCCCCAGCCGGCGAACGTGTCGGCGGCCATCCGGCGCGCCTCCGACACCATGATCGGCTCGGCGGTGAAGGTGCGCTCCTCGACGGCGAGCTCCTCGCCGGCGGTGCGGATCACCACGATGGCGACGTCGTCGTCGATGTCGCCCGGCACCGCGTCGTAGGCGGCGTTGGCGATCGCCTCGACGCCGCCGCGGGCGACCTTGGCGACGGCCGTGCGGACCATCTCCCGCGACTCCTCGCGGGTGTAGTACTCGCCGTCGTCCCGGGGGCGCCGGTCCATGAGCCCGTCGGTGTAGAGGACGAGCGTCGACCCGGGCTTGAGCTCGGTGGTCTCCTCGTTGAAGAGGATCTCGCCGCCCATGCCGGGCGCGCGCAGGCCGAGCATGCCGCCCTCGCTCTCGAAGGGCAGCTCGCCGACCTCGCCGTCCACGATCAGCAGGGGCGGGTCATGCCCGGCGTTGGCGAACTCCAGGACCCGCGACCACGCGTCGTACACGAAGTACGTGCAGGACACCAGCGGCGGGCGGACGAGGTCGTCACTATTCCAGCCGGACCGCATCCGCTCGGGCCGCGTCATCGTCCGGACCCACTCGTCCAGCTTGCGCAGGATGTCGGCGGGCGGCTTGTCGTCCTGCGCGAAGGCGCGCAGCGCGGCGCGGAGCTGGCCCATCACGGCGGCGGCGCGGGCCCCGCGGCCCTCGACGTCGCCGATGACGAGGCCGACGCGTCCCGCCGACAGCGGGATGACGTCGTACCAGTCGCCGCCGACCTGGGTCTGGATGCCGTGCCCGTGCGACTCCAGCGGGCGGGCCGGCTCGTACCGCCACGCGATCTGCAGGCCGTCCAGCGGGGGCGGCCGGTCGCCGGGCAGCAGGTGCTTCTGGAAGGCGAGCGCGGTGTCGCGCTCCTCCTCGAACAGCAGCGCGTTGTCGACGGCGAGCGCCACCCGGCTGGCGATGGCGCCGAGCAGGTCGCGGTCGAAGCCGTCGTAGTGCGGGTCGGGTCGCTTGGACAGGTTCGACAGCGCCAGGCTCATCACGCCGAGCAGCTCGCCGCGCACCAGCAGCGGCGCGGAGATCAGCGAGGTGATGCCCATCTCGTCGCCGAACCGCTGGGACGGCTCGCCCGGCGCGGTGTAGCGGTGCTGGATCATGTCCTCGACGAGGACGGCGTCGCGGCGGTCCATCGCCTTGGCGCTCGGGTGGCCGGACGGGTAGGAGACGGGCTCGCCGACCTCCGCCCACGTGCCGGGCGGCGGCGTCCAGTCGCCCGCGTGCCGGGACACGCGGCGGTGGAGCCGGTCGCCGCTGTACAGGTCGATGAAGCAGTGGTCGGCGAACTGCGGGACGAGGGTGTCGGCGACCCGGCGCAGGGTGCTCTCCAGCTCCAGGGACCCGGCGAGCCGCTCCCCGATCCGCTCCAGCAGGCCGTAGCGGTCCTGCTCGCGCTGGTTGGAGCGCAGCGCCTCGCGCGCGAAGATCACGACGCCGTCGACGGCGCCGGACGGGTGCCGCAGCGGGACGGCGTGCGCGCGGGTGTAGACGGTGGTGCCGTCGGAGCGCAGGTTGCAGAACGTGCCCTCCCAGACGCCGCCCTTCAGGACGTGCCTGGCCAGCTCGGTCGCCTGCTCGTGGTCCTCCTCGGCGATGCCGAGCGAGAGGACGGAGTGGCCGATGATCTCGTCGCCGCCGAACCCGAACAGCTGGCGCGCGAAGGAGTTGCCGTAGATGACGTTGCTGAAGCGGTCGCAGACGATGACCGCCATCTCCATCTGGCTGAGGACGGTCTCGGGCGGCAGATACGCCTCGTCAGGCGCTTCCCCCCACTCGTTCATCTCCCCATCCCGATAAGACTCGCCATCCCCGCCCCGATGATCACCGGGCGTCGCGGCATCGACCTCGTGCGTGTTCGCCTCGTCGTATTGAACGACGAACAGGCCGCCGGGATACGCCCGGAACGCGCGATGTTATGGAGATCTTCGGTATAGACCGTCGGGACGGGTGCTCGCACGCCGACCGTGTCAGCGCCTGCTGACGAAGACGTGCTCGGCGATGTCGCGCGGCAGCTCGGTCGCTGGACTGTCGTCCTCGTCGTCACTGATCACCCGTACCCCGTCATCGGTCGCCCGGAGAATCACCTCTCGTCCCGGTTGTATCCCTATCTGCTTGAGTCTAAGCATCAGGTCGCTGTCGCTCTGCACCTGCTCGCTGATCCGCCTGATCACCGCGCCGGCGCCCGCCGGGGTCGCCACCGCGGTCAGCACCGCCAGCGGCGCGGTCTCGGTGTCGTCGCCGTGCCCGCCGAGCTCGTCCAGCCCGGGGATCGGGTTGCCGTGCGGGCAGGTGGTCGGGTTGTCCAGCAGCGCGACGAGGCGGCGCTCGACGTCCTCCGACATCACGTGCTCCCACCGGCACGCCTCGATGTGGACGTCCTCCCAGGGGAGGCCGATGACGTTGACCAGCAGGCATTCGGCGAGCCTGTGCTTGCGCATGACCCGCGTGGCGAGGCCGCGACCGTTCTCGGTCAGCTCCAGATGCCGATCGCCCTCGACCCGCAGCAGCCCGTCGCGTTCCATGCGCGCGACCGTCTGGCTCACCGTAGGGCCGCTCTGGGAGAGCCGCTCCGCGATGCGCGCGCGAAGGGGAATGATCCCCTCCTCTTCGAGCTCGAAAACCGTCCGGAGGTACATCTCCGTGGTATCGATAAGGCCGTGTGAGGTCACAGCTCCCTCCAGTCTTATGGTCGGAAGTCTACTTGCTCGGACCCCACGTCGCCGGGTCCCGCGAATATCCCCGTGTAGCCGGGTAGTGGGAAACGCGAGATGAACGCGAAACCTTCCCGGGACGCGGCCTCCTGGACGACCTGAAGGTCGCCGCCTCAGCCCTGCACTGAGCCCTCGACGGGCACGGTCCGGGCGGTGCGGGTGTCGTAGCGGAGCAGGGCGGGGACGGCGAAGCCCGCGATGACCACCAGGACGGCGCAGGCCAGGCCGCCGCCCACCCACGACGCGGTGGCCCCGGCGAGGCCGGCCGTCGCGCCCGCCCGGACGTCCCCGAGCCGCGGCCCGCCCGCGACGACGACGGTGAAGACGCCCTGCAGCCGTCCCCGCATCTCGTCCGGCGCATAGGTCTGGAGCATCGTCTGGCGGAAGACCGCCGAGACCAGGTCGGCCGCGCCGCCGAGGGCGAGCAGCACCACGGCCGGCCACAGCCGGTGGGACAGCCCGGCGGCGGCCACGGCCAGGCCCCAGATCGCGATGGCCGCGACGAGGGCGATCCCCTGGCGGTGGACCCGGCCGATCCAGCCGGACAGCAGACCGCCGAGGAGGGCGCCGATGGCGATCGAGGCGAACAGCCACCCGACCGCGCCCTCGCCGCCGAAGCGGGTCTCGGCGACCTCGGGGAACAGGGCGCGCGGCATCGCGATCGCCATCGCGATGATGTCCACGACGAACGACATCATCAGCACCGGCTGGGTGGACAGGAACCGGAGGCCGTCGAAGACCGACCGCAGGCCCGGGGCGCGGCGGGTGACGGCGAGAGGCGGGATGGACGGGAGCCGGAGCGCCGCGTACAGCGCGACGGTGAACAGCACGGCGTCCAGCGCGTAGGCCGCGGCGTAGTTCCAGTGCGCGAGGATGACGCCGGCGAACAGCGGCCCGGCCAGCCCGCTGCCCTGCAGGATCGTGAAGTTCAGCGTGTTGGCGGCGGGGACGAGCCGCGCGTCGAACAGCCGGGGGATGATCGCGCTGCGGGTCGGCGAGGCCACCGCGAACCCGGTCGCCTGGATCGCCACCACCGCCATGATCAGGGCGAGGTTCTCGATGCCGAGCAGCGCCTGGACGAGCAGGAGCAGCGTCGCCGCCCACATCACGCAGGACGCGGCGAACAGCAGCCTGCGCCGGTCGACGTGGTCGGCGACCGCGCCGCCCCACAGCCCGAACACGATCAGCGGGACGAGGTTGACGAACCCGAGCGCGCCGACCCAGAACGACGAGCGGGTCATGTCGTACACCTGGACGGGGACGGCCACCGCGGTGATCTGGAAGCCGACGAACGACACGCCCTGCCCGAGCCACAGCCGCCGGAAGGCGGGGAGCGCGAGCGGCCGGGTGTCGATCGCCAGGCCGCGCAGGCGCCCCCGGCGCGGCGTTCCGCCGGGTCTCGCGGGCTCCTCCGGTTCGGGGACGGGGTCGGTGGCCTCAGCCTTGCCGGTGTCAGGACCGTCGCCGGGGGTTGGCTGCTGTTCCGTCACGGAGACAGTCTCTCCACCGTCCACTCTCCAGGATCCGCAGGGGTCTCCCTGCGGTAGCGGATGCGGTCGTGGAGCCGGTCGCGGCGGCCCTGCCAGAACTCGATCGACTCCGGGACGACGCGGTAGCCGCCCCAGAAGTCCGGCAGCGGGACGGCGTCCGCCCCGTCGTCGTCCGGCGCGCCGGGGGGCCGTCCCTCGGCCGGGTCCGGCCACCGGCGGGCGGCCTCGGCGTAGCGGCGCTCCAGCTCGTCCCGTCCGGAGACGACGCCGGACTGGTTCTCGCTGGCCCACGCGCCGAGCCGCGACCCGTAGGGACGCGTCCGGAAGTAGGCGGCCACCTCGCCCCGCGGCAGCTCGAACACCGGTCCGGCGACGCGCACCTGCCGGTACATGGGGTGCCATGGGAAGACGAGCGCCGCTCGGGGGTTCTCGGCGAGGTCGCGGCCCTTGTGGGACGTCAGGTTCGTGAAGAACCGGAACCCCTGCGGGCCGTACCCCTTGAGCAGGACGGTCCGGGCGCTCGGGACGCCGTCGGCGGACGCGGTCGCGAGGATCATCGCGTTCGGCTCGACGAGCCCGGAGGCGTGCACGTCGGCGAACCACGCCGCGAACAGCGCGAGCGGATCGGCGGGGAGCGCCGGCTCCGACAGTTCGCCCCCCTCGTAGGATCTGCGGAGCCGTGCAGGGTCGGGCGTTGTGGAACTCACAGCGTCCGAGCCTCTCACCTGGTTCTTGTGCAACTCACAGGGCCCCTGGGTACTGGTCGGTAAGGCGGACAGGGTTCAATGGCACGGCACCGCCTTATCACTCTTGGGGACGAAAGGCAGGACGACATGTCCGACTTCAAACCCGGTCTCGAGGGGGTCGTCGCCTTCGAGACGGAGATCGCCGAACCGGACAAGGAGGGCGGCGCCCTCCGCTACCGGGGCGTCGACATCGAGGAACTCGTCGGCCGCGTCTCCTTCGGTGACGCCTGGGGGCTCCTGGTGGACGACAGCTTCGACCCGGGGCTGGCCCCCGCCGACCCGCACCTGCTCCCGGTCACCTCCGGCGACGTGCGGGTCGACGTGCAGAGCTCCCTCCCCACCCTCGCCACCGCGTACGGGATGCGGCCGCTGCTCGACATCTCCGACGAGCAGGCCCGCGCCGACCTCGCGCGGGTGTCGGTGACGGCGCTGTCGTTCGTCGCGCAGTCCGCGCGGGGCGTCGGCGTGCCGATGGTCTCGCAGGACCGGATCGACGAGGCGAAGACGATCACCGAGCGGTTCATGGTCCGCTGGCGCGGTGAGCCCGACCCCAAGCACGTCCGGGCCATCGACGCGTACTGGGTCTCCGCCGCCGAGCACGGCATGAACGCCTCCACCTTCACCGCCCGCGTCATCGCCTCCACCGGCGCCGACGTGGCGGCCAGCATCTCCGGCGCGATCGGCGCCATGTCCGGCCCGCTGCACGGCGGCGCGCCGGCCCGCGTCCTGCCGATGATCGAGAAGGTCGAGCAGCTCGGCGACGCCCGCAAGGTCGTCACGAACATCCTCGACTCCGGCGAGCGCCTGATGGGCTTCGGGCACCGCGTCTACCGCGCCGAGGACCCGCGCGCCCGGGTGCTGCGCCGCACCGCCCAGGAGCTGGACGCGCCGCGCTTCCAGGCCGCGAAGGCCCTGGAGGACGCGGCCCTCGCCGAGCTGCGCGAGCGCCGCCCGGACCGCCCGATCGAGACGAACGTGGAGTTCTGGGCCGCGGTGATCCTGGACTTCGCCGAGGTCCCGACCACGATGATGCCCGCGATGTTCACCTGCGGCCGCACCGCGGGCTGGGCGGCGCACATCCTGGAGCAGAAGCGCACCGGGCGCCTCGTCCGGCCGAGCGCCCGCTACACGGGCCCCGGCACCCGCTCGCTCTCCGAGGTGCCCGGCGCAGCGGAGGTCCTCAAGCGCTGACCCCCACCCCCCACAGGACGCGCCTGAGGCCCCCGGCCGAACCGGGGGCCTTTGCCGTCCCCGGGGCCTTTGCCGTCCCCGGGGCCCGGTCCGCCGTCCCCGGGGTCACTGGGGCGGCGCGCCGTTCCGCCCGTCCCCCGGCGGGCAGTCGGCCTTCCCCTGCCGGCCCGCGATGAGGCGGCCGCACACCTGCCGGACCTCGGTCGTGCCGTCCCGCTTGATCGTCGCGAGGATCACCGGGCGGTCGATGACCTGGTGGCCGGTGCCGCGCGAGCCGAACCGCAGGACGCCGCTCGCCCCGTTGCGCAGGACGTCGTGGTCCGGGTCGTTCAGCGCGGCGAACACCGAGCCCGCCGACGGCAGCGCCTCCTCCTGCCAGTACACCTTGCTCGCCACGGTCGCGACGAGGGTCGCCGCGTCGTAGCTGACGGCGGCGCGGGTGATGGACGGCCGCTGCCCGGTCGCGTCGTCGTGGTCGGTCATCGTCCGCACGGCCGGGTCGTAGTCGGAGTAGAACGTCTGCGGCGGCTGGTCGCCGATCCAGCGCCGCGTCCACGCCTCTCGCGCGGCGAGCGGCGTGAAGTACAGGTCGAAGGTGCCCTTGCGGCCGATCTCCTCGGCGTTGTCGCTGACGTACTTGGCGATCTCGTCGTCGGCGAGGACCAGCGGCCGTTTCGGGCAGGACAGCTCCAGGACGTTGATGAAGGAGCGGAACTCGTCCGACCTGCCCGCGTAGTAGAACAGGTCGGGCTGGTCCCGGCACGCCTCCCGGACCGCCTTGTTCAGCTCGCCGGGGTTCTTGTACGGCCGCATGAGCGCCTTGCCGGGGCGGAACGCCTTCCGGAAGTCGTCCGCCAGGTTCGCGCTGTAGATGTCGTCGGGGTCGCCGTCGTAGATGACCACCGCGTCGCCGGCCTTCTCACCGCCGACGGCGCCGTGCCGCGCCCAGTACGCCGCGTGCTCGGCCGTCCGAGCGTTCGGGGACGCCAGCCGGAAGTAGTAGGGCGAGAATCCGGCGTCGCCTTCGAGCAGGGCCGTCCCGTCGTAGCTGTTGGCTGTCCCGACCAGCGGCAGCGCCGACTTGGCCAGCAGCCTGATCGCCTGCTGCGTCTGCTGCCGGCTCTGCTCGAACCCGATGACCGCGACGATGGAGCGGTCCTTCAGCGCCCGGTCGCGGATCTGCTGGGCGACGGGCACGGCGTAGCGGAACCGGGCGCCCGCGTTGGCGACCAGCACCCGCAGCCGCAGGTCGTCGCCCTCGGCGGCGTCGTTGAACCGCTTCTGCGCGATCGCCAGCCCGATCAGCTCGCCCTGCACGCCCGCGAGGAGGTCGATCCGCTTGTTCTTGATGGACGGGTCGGCGGTCACCGGGCCCAGGTACACGACCGTCGCGTACGGCTTGCCGGATTCCTTGACGAGGTCGTTCTGCGACTCGATCGCGTCCAGGACCTTGTTCAAACGGTTGTCGTTGTTCTTGCCGCCGGAGTCCGGGCCGAAGCGGTACGACCCGTCGGTGATGCCGACGCACTCCCCGTTCGCCATCCGCCTGATGCCGAACGGCGAGCAGTACCGCACCACCTGGACGGAGATCACCGAGATGGACGCGGCGGCGACCGCGACCATCGCGATCCACGGCAGCGCCGGATGGGTGATCCGCGGGCGGCGCCGCACCGGACGGACGGGCGGCAGGTCGCCGCCCGGGTCGCGGGTGATGTCGACGCGCAGCTCCCGGCGCGAGCCGAGGGCGCCGACGCGCCGCTGCTCCCGCGTGTAGCGGTCCCACAGGCCGCGGGCGGCGATGACGCTCTGCGGCTCGCCCGACGACATGTCCACCCGCACGGCCTGCGCGAGCCGGTCGACCAGCCGCGGCCCGGACGGGGCGGACGGGTCGTCGTCGGCGGGGGCCGTCGGGTCGACGCCGGCGACCACGACGAGCGGGTCGAAGCCCGCCAGCCCGTCGCTCGCCTGGCTGTCGGCGCGGACCCGCTCGACCAGCTCCACGAACGTCACCCCGGGATGCCCGGCCGACAGGTGCTCGAAGATCAGCACCGGGTAGCGGACCCGCGCCCACGCCGCCCGCCGGTAGTCGCGCCGGTAGCAGCGGCGCAGGTCCTCCAGGAACGCGGCGACGAGCAGCAGGTCGAGCTGCTCGCCGTGGTCGTCCGGCTCGACCGGGCGCGGGTCGAACACCCCGAGCGCGAACCCGAGGAAGCCGGTGGAGTCGCGGTCCACGTAGGGCTGCCGGAGGAACCAGCCGAACCGGCGCACCCCGTACCAGCCGCGCGTCCGGGCGACGATCTGCACGGTCACGAACGCCAGCCCGATGACGGCGGCGAGCACGGCGGACGCCAGGTCGAGCGCCGCCGCCGTCCCGGCGCTGATCAGCGCGACGGCGGCGATCCCGATCGGCGCGATCTGCTCCAGGAACGACAGGAACGTGGCGGGCCGGCCGCGCACCTCCTCCAGGTCGCGCAGGACGTCCCGCCCGCGCCGCCGGATCACGCGGTTCAGCTCCCGCCGCCGCGCGTTCTCGTTGTCGCCGACCGGCGGATGCGTCAGCCTCCGCACCAGCAGGTGGTTCTCCCGCTCGGCCGGGGACACGCCGCGCGGCGGCGGCCGGTCCCCCGAGAGCCGGATCTCGCGCAGGTCGCGCAGCCACAGCGCCATCTCCAGCAGCGGGAACCGCAGCCCCGGCTCGCCCCGCGCCCGGCTGCTCGGCTGCGACAGCTCCCGCTTGGCCTCCCGCAGGACGCCCGCGACGTCGGTGGCGGGCGTCTCCGCGGCGATGTGCGACACCGGTGCCCGCTCGTCCTCGCAGCGGGACTTGAGCATCTCGGCCACGTGGGACGTGGCGCGGCCCGGCCCGAGCAGCAGCAGGAGGGGTCGCAGCCGCGCCCGCCACCGCCACGGCGGCCGCTCCCGCAGCCGTTCGAACAGGTCGAGCACCCCGCGCAGCCGGTCCTCGCTCAGGACCCTGTCGCTCTCTCCCGCCATGCGCCAACGCCTCGCTCTCGCACTCGATCCCTAGCCGCTCCCCGCGTCTCGCCCCGACCCCTCTGGGGTTGGACGCGGTCCAACGCCGAAAGGATCGAAAGTTCTTGCTGATCACGCGTCCGGACACGAAACCCGGCCACTTTGCCATCATTGGCGCCATGAGTGAAGCCCCCGACGAGCCGCTCGACGGCGACATCGGCCCCGCGTCCGGCCCCGCGGCGGACGCGCGGGAGACGGACGCGCGGAAGGCGGACGCGGCCGAGGAGCTCCGCCGCCACGAGGCGGAACGCGAGGCCCGGCGCCGGCGCACCAACGCGGTGTCGGGACGCATCGCCGCGGGGGCCGCCGCCCTCCTCCTGGCGTTCCTGACCTACGACTCGGTCAACACCGCCGTCGAGGCCCACTCCAAGGGCGACGACTGGCTCTACCCGCCCGCCACCATCGCCGCAGTCTGCGCGGTGGCCCTCATCGCCCTGGTCACCTGGGCCTGGCGCCGCCGCCGTCTCGGCATGTGACCCGCGCCGCGATCTT
Source organism: Actinomadura sp. B10D3 (assembly GCF_039871695.1). Classification (NCBI taxonomy): domain Bacteria; kingdom Bacillati; phylum Actinomycetota; class Actinomycetes; order Streptosporangiales; family Thermomonosporaceae; genus Actinomadura; species Actinomadura sp. B10D3. The sequence goes on along the minus strand of NZ_JBDPLY010000037.1, from coordinate 23,159 downwards.
CCTCGCAGGTCAGATACCCTCGGGTGAGTGACCGACAGTGCGAATCCAGCCATTGACATTCCCGCCGATATCAAGCCCGCCGACGGCCGTTTCGGGTGCGGTCCGTCCAAGGTCCGGCCCGAGCAGCTCGCGGCACTGGCCGAGTCCGGGTCGACCTACATGGGCACCTCGCACCGGCAGAAGCCGGTCAAGTCGCTCGTGGGCCGCGTCCGCGAGGGGCTGGCGCAGCTCTTCTCGCTGCCCGAGGGCTACGAGGTCCTGCTGAGCAACGGCGGCACCACCGCGTTCTGGGACGCGGCGGCGTTCGGGCTCGTCCGGCAGCGGTCCCAGCACCTGACGTTCGGCGAGTTCTCCAGCAAGTTCGCCAAGGTCACCACGGGGGCGCCCTGGCTGGGGAACCCGACCGTCATCTCCGGCCCGCCCGGCACGCACCCGGAGGCGTCCGCCGAGGAGGACGTGGACGTCTACGCGCTCACCCACAACGAGACCTCGACCGGCGTCGCCATGCCGATCAAGCGCCCGGCCGGGACGACGGCACGGGAGGGGCTCGTCCTGGTGGACGCCACGTCCGGCGCCGGCGGCCTGCCCGTCGACGTGTCGGAGACCGACGTCTACTACTTCGCGCCGCAGAAGAGCTTCGCGGCGGACGGCGGCATCTGGGTGGCGCTCGCGTCCCCGGCGGCGCTGGAGCGCATCGACGAGATCGCGATGTCCGACCGGTACGTCCCCGAGTTCTTCAACCTCAAGACCGTCGTCGACAACTCCGCCAAGGACCAGACGTACAACACCCCGGCCGTGGCCACGCTGCTGCTCCTCGCCGAGCAGATCGAGTGGATGAACGGCCAGGGCGGCCTGGAATGGACGACGTCCCGCACCGCCGACTCGTCGCAGCGGCTCTACACCTGGGCCGAGAAGACGGCGTACACGACGCCGTTCGTGGTCGACCCGGCGCAGCGCTCGCAGGTCGTCGGCACGGTCGACTTCAACGACGAGGTGGACGCCGCGGTCGTCGCCAAGACGCTGCGCGCCAACGGGATCATCGACACCGAGCCGTACCGCAAGCTCGGCCGCAACCAGCTGCGCATCGGCATGTTCCCGGCGATCGACCCGGACGACGTCGAGGCGCTGACCGCCTGCATCGACTACATCGTCGAGCGCCTCTAGCCGCGAGCGGAAACGGAGACCCTCGGGGGCGCCACGCCGCACCCCCGAGGGTCGCTCACGCCCTGCTTGCCCGAGGGGGGACGACCCCCCACACCCCCCGGTTCGCTCCGCTCACGCCCTGCTTGCCCGAGGGGGGACGACCCCCCACACCCCCCGGTTCGCTCCGCTCACGCCCTGCTTACCCGAGGGGGGACGACCCCCCACGCCCCCCGGTTCGCTCCGCTCACGCTACGGTCAGCAGCCCGCCGGTCCCGCCCTCGCGCTCGATGACGCGGTGGAGCAGCCCGGCGCGGTCGCGCTCGGCGTCGGCGTCGCTGAAGCCCGTCCACACGCGCGGGTCCATGTCGGTGTCCCGGGCGGTCGGCACGAACGCGGCGGTCATGAGCACCTCGGGCCGGTCGCGGCGTCCGGGACGGCGCTCCATGCCGACCTTCAGGTAGGTGCCCTCGCGCAGCATGACGACGGTGGCGAACCGGACCCGCGTGTGCCGCTCGACGTCCCGGAACCAGGCCGGGTTGGACGCCCAGTAGATGTTCTGGTCGGTGTCCACGGCCACGGCCAGCGGGCTGAGCGCGCCGCGGGCCAGGTGCACCTCGGTGGGGCGGTCGCGGTCGACCCACGCCAGCGCGACCCGTCCGACCACGGCTTCGAGGACGCGGGTGACGTCGGACGGCGTCCGGCATCCCGCGAGCAGCTGGAAGAGCGGCTCGCTGTCGGTCGTCCCGGCCGCGGGCGGCAGCGCGTACCGCGAGAGCAGGTCGGCGGCGTCGATGTCGCCGTTGTGGGTGGCGACGACGCCCGCCGGCGTGCGGGCGGACCGGTCGAGGCACGCCGCGGCGGTGCCGGGGACGACCATCGGGCTGGCGTTGTCCGCCTCGGCGGGTGAACCCTGCGTCGCCCAGCGGGTGTGGCCGAGCGCGACGGGCGCCCGGTCCAGCTCGGCGAGGAACTCCGGCCGCCAGATCCCCGAGAAGCGCCCGCGGCCCTTCACCACCCGGCAGCCCCCGACGCCGGCGGACGGCCCGCCGAGCACCGTCCCGCCGAGCCCCGAACGCCCGCCGAGCAGGGCCAGGCCGGCCGAGTCGGTCCCGCGCTCCTCCGCGAGCGCGCCCAGCGTGACGAACACGTCCGACGCCCGGCCCGGGTCGTCGGCGAAGGGTGAGCGCACCACTCCGAACAAACCGCACATGCAGGATGAGATGCAGAACATGGGCGGACGGTTCATTGCCGTGCACGCGGACGAATAAGCTCAGGGTCGTGAACCGCGCGCCCCAATGGCTGCTCCCCACCGTGCTGACCGCGCTCGTCCTGGCCGTGGTCGTCGGTGCGCTGCTGAGCTGACCGGCGCGGGGAATCACATGATCGGCGGGGCGGGGAACGGGGATGATCAGGCCATGCGAGCACGCCGTCCCTCCGCCCGTTCCGGATCACGCGCCGCCGCCGCGGTCATGGTCGCCGGCGCCGCCGTGTGCGCGTTCGCCCCGGCCGCGTCCGCTGCCCCGGGGAGCGCGGCCCGCGACGACGAGGTCGCCTTCACGATCAAGGACCCGCGGATCACCGAGTCCAGCGGGCTCGCCGCCAGCGCGCGGCATTCCGGGGTGGTCTACACCCACAACGACTCCGGCGGCGTCCCGACCATCTACGCGCTCGGCCCGGACGGCGGGGTCAAGGCCGTCCTCACCCTCGCCGGCGCGGGCGCCCGCGACTGGGAGGGCATCGCGGTCGGCAAGGACGGACGGGGCCGTCCGGCCCTCTACGTGGCGGACATCGGCGACAACCTCGGCGGCGCGTGGCCCTACGTGACCGTGTACCGGATCCCCGAGCCGTCCCGGCTGCGCAGCCAGGCCCTGCGCGCCACCCGGTTCCGGATGAAGTACGAGGACGGGCCGCGCAACGCCGAGACGATCATGATCAACCCGCGGACGAACCGGCTCTACATCGTCAGCAAGCTGTTCGGCGGCAGGGTCTACGAGGCGCCCGCGCGGCTGCGCACGGACCGCGTGAACGTCCTGCGCAAGGTCGGGGACGCCCCCGCCATCGCGACCGACGGCGCGTTCTCCCCCGACGGGCGGACCTGCGTGATCCGCACCTACTTCGGCGCCCGCGTGTACTCGGTCGACCCCGGCGGACGGCCCGGCAGGACGCTGGAGTCGATCAACCTGCCGACGCAGGCGCAGGGCGAGTCGGTGACCTACGCGGCCGACGGCAGGTCGCTGCTGGTCGGGTCGGAGGGCAAGAACCAGCCGGTCTACCGGGTGCCGCTGCCGGACAAGGCGTTGCCGTCGCCGTCCCCCTCGCCCGAGAACGCGGGGTCGCCGGGGGGCACCGAGGACGGCCGCCGGGACGCGTCCGACACCCGGATCGGGCTGTTCCTGGCGCTCGCCATCGCGGCGGCCGTCGGATACGGGCTGACGCGGAAACGGAAGTGACCCCCGGAAGCGTTGTGCCGGGAGTGGAGCGCCCGACCTGACCGGCACGATGGAAGTCGGTTCCGTCGGGCGAGCGGATCGCGGAAGGGGGCGACGGTCCCGCGAGGACTCGTGTGAGGATGCGGACTGTGGAGCATGAGCTGGTGGGCCTCGCCGGCCCCGGCGGCCGGTGGCGACCCGTGGCCGCGGGCCCGTTCACCGTCCTCGCGGTGGCCTTGGCGCTGCTGCCGATCCGGCCGGTGTGGCTGTGGGCCGCGCTGATCGGCGCCGTCGCGGCGATCCCGTGGCTGCTGGGCGCGGTCCCGGACGCGCGGCGCCGCCGCCCGCGGCCGTACTGGCGGCTGTCGGCGGCCGGTCTGGAACGCATCGGCCCCGGCGGGCTGACCATGGTCTCCTACGAGCGGTCCCGGATCGACGGCCTGGCGATCACCACCGGCGACGGCGTGCTGACGGTGTTCCACCGGTTCGGGCGCACCGCGGTCGGCGGGATGACGTCGATGGGCCTGGAGCCGCTCGCGGTGTTCGTGTCCGCCCGGCGGCTCGGCATCCCCATGCACGTCCTGGACGGCGAGGCGGGCGACCTGCTCGACCCGGCGCTGGACGAGGCGCTGCGCGCGTCCGGGCTGCAGGACGACGTCCCGGGCGGCGGGCCGCTGCCGCGCGACCACGCGGCGGAGAAGCGGCTGCTGGACCAGGAGGCGGCCCTGCTGGCGGCGGCGCACGAGCCGCCCGCCGCGACGCCCGCGCCCCCCGAGCCGCACGACGAGCAGCGGCTGGACACGCCGGAGCCGCTCCCGAGCCGCCGCCGGATCGTGGCCCTCGGCGCCCTGACCGCGCTGCTCGGCACCGTCATGATCATCCGGATCGCGGTGGACGGGGCGGGCGAGTTCGGCGCCCGGCTCGCCGCGGGCTGCTGGGCGCTGGCCGCGATCGGCGGCGTCCTCGCGGCGCGCCGCCGGCTGCTGCGGGCCGCGCAGGTCCGCTGGACGATCACCGCGGAGCGGCTGCTGGTGCGGGCACGTCCCGGGCGCCGCCGCGAGATCCAGAACCTGCCGGCCCGGGAGGTCGCGGCGGTCGTCGTCGGGCCCGGCCTGCGCCTGGACCCGGTGAGCGGCGAGCCGCGCCGCGCCGACCTCGCCGCGCTCGCGTTCGGGCACCGGCTGGAGCTCGTGGCCCGGCTGCCCGCGCACGGCCTGGACGGCTTCCAGCTCGCGCACGCCCTCGACGACCACGGCTACCGGGTGATCACGCCGGGGGCGCGGGCGCCGCGCCGTCCCGACTACGGGCTGGAGGGGCTGCCGGAGATCTTCGCGCAGGTGCCCGGCGGGCGGCTCGTCGTCGCCGACGACGGGCTCGGCTGGGCGGACGCCGCCGGCGACGTCGTGCTGAAGATGCCGCAGGACCGCATCGGCGGCATCGAGCTGCTCACCATCGCCGGGCACGCGTGGGTGCGGCTCTACGACTCCGACGGCGAGGAGTTCTTCGCCGCGCCCCTGTCGGCGCTGCGGATCTCCCGCACCGACCTGCGCGACTCGGCCCGCCGCGCCGGGCTGCCGGTCAACGACGCCGAGTACGACGCATACCTCAGCGCGGCCTTCCACTCGGCCGTGTCCACGCTCGCCGCCGATCCCGAGCCCGCCCCGGCGGCCGTCCCCGTGCAGGCCACGGGCACGACGGCGCAGCCGGACCTCGCCGACGGGCACGACATCACGTTCCCCGCGCCGGCGCCGCCCAGCCCCGCCACGGCGCCGGGCGCGCTCCTGGACGCGACCCGCCGCTCCCGCATCGGCACGTACGGGATGAGCGTCCTGCTGTGCGAGGCGGTGGCGCTGCTCGGCGCGGTCTGGCTCGGCCCCGAGCTCGGCGGCTTCAACACCACGGCGAGCTGGTCGGTGCCGGCGGGGCTGGTGATCGGGCTCTTCGGCTACTGGCTGTACGACCGCAACCGGTCGCAGCTGCGCGTGTCGTCCGCCGGGGTCGCCATGGTCACGCGGCGCGGGCGGGTGGAGTGGGACCTCGGCCGCGACCGCATCGGCGGCGTCGGCATCGACGAGGCGTCCGAGCGGATGCCGCGCCTGGTGGTGTGGGGGCCGTCCGGACGGGTGCTGCGGCAGATCACGTTCCCGCCCGACCTGGACGCCCTGCGCCGCGCCTGCGAGCGCTACGGCGTCCCCTGGGGCCCGCCGGACGCGGACCGGCCCGCGCCCCCGCCCCCGGAGCTGTGACGCAGCGACCACGTCTTCAGCGGCTCGTACGTCACCTGGCTGTAGTCCTTGCCCGGCAGCCGGCTGCGCATCAGGTGGACGGACTCGGCCGTCCACGACGCGCCGGCGAACGAGGACAGCGCCTCGACGAGGTTCCGGACGTCGGCCGGCCGCCGTGTCCGCGCCAGCGTCATGTGCGGGCGGAACCCCGCGTGCTTGTCCGGCAGCGTCCCGACGCGGCGCCCCGCCGCCGTGGTGGACGCGGCCAGCCGCGCCAGGCGGCGGCGGTCGCCGTACAGGCCCGTCCACAGGACGCGGGCGTGCGCGCCGCTGCCGGGGAAGGCGCCCGCGCCCGCCAGGGACAGCGTCATCCGCTCGTGCCGGCCGACCGCCCGCTCCAGCCTGGGCAGCAGCCGCTCCAGGGTGCGGTCGTCCACCTCGCCGAGGAACGTCAGCGTGACGTGCATCAGGTCGCGGCGGATCCAGCGCAGTCCGTCCACCGCGTCCGTGTGCGGCCGGACGGCCTCTTCGAGTTCGTCCAGAACGTCCGGTGGCGGCACGAGCGCCACGAAAAGCCTCATGAGAGCGTCCGGAGGGCCACGCCGCCAGCTTTTCAGCAGGTGGCGCCCTTGTCACGCGTCCAGGGTCACCCTTCGGCGGCCCGCGGGCGGCGGAGCCGGGCCAGGACGGGGCGCGCGTCGCCGCCCTCCCCGGGCGCCTGGCGCAGCGCCAGCGCCCCGACCGCGAGCGCGGCGAGGACGGAGACCAGCCCGCCGAGGATCAGGCCCGTCCGCGCCCCGTAGTGCTCGGCGAGCCAGCCGATCGCGGGCGCGCCGACGGGGTTCGTCCCGAGGAAGACCAGCATGTAGAGGGCCATCACCCGGCCCCGCATCTCGGGCGCGACGCCGAGCTGGACGGTCGCGTTCGCCGCGGTCGTGATCGTCATCATCGCGATGCCGGTGGGGACGAGCAGCGCCACGAACGACCAGTACGTCGGCATCAGCCCGGTGAGGACCTCCAGCATGCCGAACGTCAGGCCCATCGCCACGAGCAGCCGCAGCCGCGGCCGGGCGACCCGGCGGGCCGCCAGCAGGGCGCCGCTCAGCGCCCCGACCGCGAGCATGCTGGACGCGAGCCCGAACGCGGACGCGTCGGTGTGGAAGACCTCCTTCGCCACCAGCGCGACCGTGGTGGTGAAGTTCATGCCGAACGTCGCGAGGAAGCCGACCAGGATCAGGACGAGCATCAGGTCGCGGCGCCCGCGCACGTACCGGAGCCCTTCGCGGAGCTGCCCCTTGGCCCGCTTGACCGGCTCCGCGTGGTGCAGGTCCTCCGTCCGCATCGCGTACAGGCCGAAGAGGACGGCGCCGAACGACGCCGCGTTGACCAGGAAGACCGGCCCGGTGCCGATGAGGGCGATGAGCACGCCGGCGACGGCGGGGCCGAGCAGCCGGGCGCCGTTGAACGTCGCGCTGTTCAGCGCGATCGCGTTCGGCAGGTCGCGCCGGCCGACCATCTCGACCACGAACGCCTGGCGGGACGGGTTGTCGACGACGGTCGCGACGCCCAGCCCGAACGCCAGCAGGTACACGTGCCACACCTGCGCCGTGCCGGTCACGGCGAGCAGGCCGAGGAGGAGCGCGAGCACCCCCATCGACACCTGCGTCATCATCAGCACCCGCCGCTTGGGGTACCGGTCGGCGATCACGCCGCCCCACAGCCCGAACAGCAGCATCGGCAGGAACTGCAACCCGGTGGTGATGCCCAGCGCCGTACCGCTGCCGTGGGCGAGCTCCAGGACAAGCCAGTCCTGCGCCACCCGCTGCATCCACGTCCCGGTGTTGGAGACGACCTGCCCGGCGGCATAGAGCCGGAAGTTGTGATTCCGAAGCGACCGGAACATCCCCAGCCGCCCCTCAGCCTCCTCCGTCGCGTCCTCCGCGACCGAGTCCTTCGGGGCTGCGCCTTCTAGGGGTGCGTCTTTTGCAAGCTTCACCGCGTCTTCCAGGAGTGCGTCTTCTGAGGCGGCGTTCGCTGGAGGGTTCGCGGTGGGGGTCTTGAGGGCGACGGGCTCGGGGGTGGGGGGTTGGAACGTTCCGCCTGAGCGGGCGCGAGCGGGGGCGGGGCGGCGGCGGGGGAGGACGGGCGGCGTCCGGGCGGCGGCGCGGGCCGGGTGTACGGGGCGCCGGCCGCGGGCGCCGCGCGTCGCGGTCCCCTCGGGTTCGCCGGGGCCTTCGTTAGCAGAAGTCATTACCGAAGCTAACGGTAAGCACGGGAGCCGCATTCCGGCAAGGGAATGTCTGGACGATCACACCCGCGGGCCACGCCTTTGGAGCCCCTCGGTCAGGAGCGGCTGAGCTTGTCGATGATCGGCGCGGCGCGGCGCAGGATCTCCCGCTCATCGTCGGTCAGCTCGCCGAGCCGCATGGCCAGCCACGCCTCCTTGCGGCGCCGCTCGTCCGCGAGCAGGGCGGCGCCCTCCTCGGTGGCGTTGAGGACGACCTGGCGGCCGTCGGTGGGATGCGGGCTGCGCGCGACGAGGCCGCGCTCCTCCAGGTGGGCGATCACCCGGGTCATCGAGGGCGGCTGCACCTTCTCGTGGTCGGCCAGCTCGCGGGGCGTCATCGACCCGTGCCGCTCGATGGCGGCGAGCGCGGCGAACTGCGTGAGCGACAGCGGGCTCGGGCCGCCGCCCGCCGCGGACGGGCGCAGCGTGCGCAGGCGGCGCGACAGCCGCGCGATCGAGATGCGCAGCTCCTCGGCCAGGCCCGGCGCGGACGCCGTGCGGCCCCGGATCGGTGGCGTTGTCATCGTCATTGGTCTCCCGTACTGCCGCCCATGCTGCCACGCCGTCGCTTGACACGGTCGCTAACCTCATTAGCCTATCGGCTAGTTAGAAGAAAGGACGGTGGATGGTTCATGCCCCGTGCGGGTCTGTCCCCCGAGGCGGTCGTGGACGCCGCCGTCGCCGTCGTGGACGCCGGCGGCCCCGGTGCCCTCACACTGGCGGCGGTGGCGGGGAGGGCCGGGGTGGCGACCCCCTCCCTGTACAAGCATGTCCGCAATCTCGCCGAGTTGCGACATCTGGTGACCGCGCGCGTCATGGACGAGCTCACCGACCGGCTCCGCGAGGCGGCCCTCGGGCGGTCCGGCGACGACGCCCTCCGGGCGCTCATGCGCGCCTACCGGTCGTACGTCGTGGAGCACCCCGGCCGCTACGGCGCGATGGAGCAGACGGCCGCGCCGGAGGGCCACGCCGCGGCGGAGCGGCTCCTCGGCGTGCTGTTCGGGGCGCTGCGCGGCTACGCCCTGGAGGGGCCCGCGCTCGTTCACGCGGCGCGGTGCCTGCGCTCGGCCGTGCACGGGTTCGCCGTCCTGGAGGCCGCGGGCGGCTTCGGCCTGCCCGAGGATCTGGAGGCCAGCTATGAGCTGCTCATCACCATGATGACCGGAGGCCTGCGCGATGCGCGCCACGTAGCCTGATCGCATGAGCCCTCCGCGCCGCCCGGACCCTCCGCCGATGCAGACCAACGATGTCCGGATCTCGGCCGCGGGCGCGGTCGCCTGGGCGGTCGCACTCGTCGTCCTGCTCATCGTCGGCCTGCCGTCGGACGACCGGTGGTGGCTGTGGGTGTGCGGGGTCGGCATCGCGATCGGCCTGTTCGGCGTGTGGTACATCCCCCGGCTCCAGGCCGGACGTGCCCGCCAGGAGGAAGCCCGCGCCGCCAAGCGCGATACGCCGGTCTAGGGCTCCAAATCGTCCTCGGCCAGGAGGGCGGGCAGGGATTCCGGCTCGCGCAGGACGGCCTCCAGCAGCAGACGGTCGCCCCAATGGCCGCTGGACCAGGCGAGGGCGCGCGCCAGCCCTTTCACGCTGCTCGCGTGTATCTGACCGTCTCTCGTCCACCAGAGGACGTCCTGCCCGTCGACGACCAGGCGCTCATGCGCGAGGTAGTCGGCGGGAGCCTCCGGTAGGACGGCTCTGACCGCGTCGGGTACCGGACGTTTCTCGCCCTCCGACTCGACCGCGCCCGGGATCTCGTCGCCCGCCCGCGGCAGGTCCAGGAGTTCGCCGAGGCGCCCATCGCGGCCTTGCGCGGCGATGATGAGCGGCTGGCCCTGGAGGAGCGGCAGGACGTCCGGGCTGTCCAGGACGAGGGCGTCCTGCGCGTCGACGACCTCCACGTCGCCGTCCACCACCGCCCGGACATGGTCGGGTGGCTCGACGACCGCTTCCGGCACGTCGGCCAGGGCCGTCCAAAGCCGGCCCAGCTGGGCGCGGGCCACGGGCCGCTCGGGGTCCGCAAGCCGGTCGAGCAGTTCTTGGGCGCCTCCCGGCTCGTCGAGCAGCTCCGTGAGCGACGTGCGGACGCCCAGGGCGAGCAGGAGCCGTTCGTCCGGGCCTTCCGGCGCGGGGTCGTAGAGGCCGGCCAGCGACTCGTCCCCGCCCAGCCGGAACTCCCCCGGCCTGCGGCCGTCCAGGACGGGGTGACGGCTCAGCCACCACGCCGTGTAGGACGGGACGGCCACCCGCCGCCCGTTGTGCAGGGTGACGTGGGCGGGGTCCACGATCGCGGCCCGCCACGGCGGTCCGGCGAGGACCCGGAGCGCCGCCGCCCAGTCGTCGACGAGTTCCAGGTCGCGGACGGCCGTGAACTCGGGGACGAGCGGCGGGAGGTCCTGGGGGCCGATCCTCCGGAGCACGTCGTCCGCCCAGAGGTCCTCGTCGTCGAGGTCCAGGGTCTCGGCCTCGTCCGCGAGGCCTGTGAGGTTCACGTCCTCGGCCTTGGCGAGGGCGAAGCCGTCCAGGACCCCGGCCGCCGCGAGCGTCCCGGCGCCCCAGCGGTCGACCAGCTCGCCGGAGACCACGCCGAACGGCGCGTCCTCGGCCATGATCGCGCGCAGCGGGCTCTCCGGCAGCAGCAGCTCCCCCGCCGGATACAGGTCGCCGTCGTCGCCGGGGAGGGCCAGCTCGGCCAGCCACGGCTCCTCGCCCGGATCCACGTGCGCGGCGGCGACCAGCCCCAGCACCGCCTCGGCGACCGCGTCCGGGTCGTCGGCCTCGAACGACTCCTCCACGGCCGCCCGGACGGCCGCGTCGGCGAGCACGGCCCGTGGCCCCGCCTCGACGGCGCCGAGCCGCACCAGGAGCGGATGCACGGCCTCCGGGTGGACGAACCGCAGCCCGAGCGCGTCCAGCCCGGCCGGGTCGACGCCGTCCGCGATCAGCAGCCCCCGCGGCCCCCGCACCACCCGTCCCGCCGTACCGCCGGACGGCGCTTCATCGGCCCCGGAGCCGACCAACGGCACCGGGAGGGCCCCCAGAGCGTCCGTGGCGGCTCCGGCGAGCGCCTCGTACACCCGGTGCCACCACGCGGGCCCCCGGTCCACAGCGGCCAGCTCATCGATCACGTCGGCGAGTTCCACCCGCCGGACCCCGAGCGCGGCCAGCGCCGGGCTCCGCGCGGGCCACTCCGGCGGCAGCAGCCCGCCGACGACGGCGTCCTCGCCGCCGAGCACCTCGATGAACGCGGCGGGCGCGTCCACGGCCAGCGCGTCCCGCCCGCGCATGCGATGCGGCAGCAGGGGCGCCTCGGGGAGCCGCTCCCGGATACCACGCCGGATCCGCGCGTCGAGCTCTCCGGCGCCGACCGGCCCTGGCACGTGCCTGAGCACGGCGGGCGAGACGGGCGGCTCGCTCAGCAGCCGCACATAGGCGTCCGCGGCCTGATCTGCGAGAAAGTCGGTCAATGACCCAGGGGCGACATGCCTGCGGTCGGGCGCGAGCGGAAATGACGCGATGAGCAGCGCCTCGAAATCAAGCCGCTCGTCACTGGGCGTGGGCGCGTGCAGGACGCTGGGCGTCCCTTCCGGGAGCCCGTCGTCTGGGAGCGCCCACCGCACCTGCCAGAACGGCCGCCCCCGCTCCTCCACGGGACGGTCCGCCAGAAGCGCCGCAGGTATCTCCCCGTGCGCTTCGACGGTCCGCCAGACGCTCCCGTCGATGACGACCTCGTCCGGTCGCCGGTGGTCGGCGGTCACGGTCCGCGCGTCTCCGTCGACATCGACGTCCACGCGCTCCAGCGCCGGCAGAGCCAGCATGAGCACCGCGCCGACCTGATCGAGCTGCCGCCGGACGGACGCGACCGCCTCGTCCCGCAACGGCAGCCGCGCCGCGGTGTCGAACCCGGAGGGAATCTCCGGTGGCTCCTCCATGGCGAACGGCAGGCGCAGCAGCGGCACGTGCCCGCCCCGCCGCTCCAGCTCCGCGGCAAGCCCGGGGACGGCCTCCACCAGCTCGCGAGCCCGCGGCAGCGACCACTCGACCCCGGCCGGCCCGGAGGGCGGCGCCGAGGCGATGGCGGGGGCGTCGGTGACGGCGACGACCGCGGCGAAGCCGACGCCGAAGCGGCCCGCCGTGCGCGTCTCGTCCCGCTTGGCCGACGCCCGCAGCGTGGACAGGGCCTCCACGCCGGCGGCGTCCAGCGGGGCGCCGGTGTTCGCGGCGGTCAGGACGGTGCCCTGCGAAGACGTGCGAAGGGTCAGCCGCAGATGGCCGGGGACACCGGCGCGCAGTGCCGCGTCGGCGGCGTTCTGGGCCAGCTCGATGACGAGGCGGTCCCGGTAGCCGCCGAGGGCGTGGTCCTCTTCGGCGTTGGCGTCCTCGCGGAAGCGCGCCGGGGACTCGCCCCAGGCGCGCAGGACCCGCTCGCGCAGGGCCCGCGCGCCGAACGCGTCGTCCGGTCGGCTGGTGTCCGGCATCGGGTCAGCTGTGGCCGAGCGCCTCGTCGTCGAGGGACGCGGTGTCCTCGACGGCCGGGACGATCTCGTAGCCCAGCTCGTCGATCACGGGCGGGTTGTGCTCGGACGCGGCCGGCAGGCTGACGGCCTCGGAGTGGGCGCCGCAGCCGTGGTCGGCGGACACGACGCGGCCGTCGTCGGGGGCGTACTCGTTGGCGCAGACCCCGAAGATCTGCCGCAGCTCGCCCGCCAGCGGGACGAAGAAGCCGCAGGTGGAGCACTGGGCGGGCGCGGACGCGGCGATGGGCGCGCGGGGGCCGGCGACGCCGTCGTACCAGCGGGCCGCGGCCTCGTCGCGCCCCTCCCTGGACAGCACCCGGACGCGGCCGAGGCCGAGCTCCCACGGGGCCGCCCGGTCGGTCGAGTCGTCCACCTGCGTGAAGCCGGGGGCGAGCCGGGCGTCGTCGGGCGCGGTCGGCAGCAGGTCGCCGGGGCCGAGGTCGCCGGGGCGCAGCCGCTCCAGCCACGGCACCCACGGCGGGGCGAGGAGGGCGTCGTCGCCGGGGAGCAGCACGCACTCGCTGACCGTGACGTTCCTGGCGCGGGACGCCCGTGCCACCGCGACGGCCCAGCGCCAGCCGCGGTAGGCGGGGTCGAGGCAGGCGAAGTAGTGCGTGACCACGCGGTCGGCCTCGGCGCGCACGCCGAGGTGCTCGCCGACGTCACCGGGGGCGGCGGTGTCCTCGGCGGCCTCGCGGGCGAGGTCGACGGCCTCGGCGCAGGCCGTGTCGACGGCGGGCGTGCGGGTCCGGCGGGCGGCCCCGGACGTGGCGCGCGCGGCGGCGGGACGCGCGGGGCTGGTCTGACGCTGTGGGCTCACATGTCGATTCTCGCCCATGCGAGCACGTGACCGAGCCCACCCCCTGGTGAACGAGCGGTGAGCCCGCATCCTCGCGGGGAACGTACTCTCAATTGAGCGACTCCGATGGCCGTGCCACGAGGAACAGCGGGACGACCGCAGGGGAGAGATCAGGGCGCATGGGGAACCGGACACGGGCGGGACGGTCCGTACGCGCCGTCGCAGGGGGCGCGGCGCGCGCCTGGCGCGGCGTCCGCTCGGCCCTGCTCGGGACGGGACGGCTCACCCGCCGCGTCACCCACGCGCAGGGCGCGGGCCGCAGCGGGCTCGGCAGCCTGATCGAGGCGTCGGCGTTCAACTCCGCCGGCGACGCGCTGCTGACGGTCGCGCTCGCGGGCACCCTGTTCTTCGGCCTGGACGTCAACCAGGCGCGCGGCCAGGTGGCCCTCTACCTCGTGGTGACGATGGCGCCGTTCGCGCTGGTCGCCCCGCTGATCGGCCCGGCGCTGGACCGGGCGCGGCACGTCCGCCGGTACGCGATCGCGAGCACGTTCGTGATGCGGGCGCTGCTGTGCTGGGCGATGGCGAGCGCGCTCCCGCACGGCGACCAGGTCACGTTCCTGCCCGCCGCGTTCGGCGTGCTGGTGCTGTCGAAGGCGTTCGGGGTGCTGCGGGCGGCGGTCACCCCGCGCGTCCTGCCGGACGAGATCACGCTGGTGACCGCGAACGCGCGATGCTCGTTCGCGGGCCTGATCGCCGCGTCGGTCACCGCGCCGATCGGCGCCGGCCTCGCCGTGCTGATCGGGCCGGGCTGGGTGCTGCGCATCGGGACGGCCGTGTTCCTGCTCGGCGTCGTGTTCACGATGCGCCTCCCCCAGCACGTGGACGTCCCGGAGGTCGAGCCGGCGGAGCCGGACGGCGACGGCCCGCGCCGCCGCTTCCTGGCGCTGCCGCGCGTCGGGCCGGTCGTGGCGGAGGCGATGGAGGCCAACGCGGTGCTCCGCGCGTTCTCCGGCTTCCTGATCATCTATCTGGCGTTCCTGCTGCGGCAGGAGCGGTTCGACCCGGTGTCGCACCATGTCGCGCTCGGCCTGCTCGCCGCGTGCGCGGGGGCCGGCGGGCTGATCGGCACCTCGCTCGGCGCCTGGATGAAGGCGCGCGCGCCGCGGTTCATCGTGTCGGCGACGCTCGCGTCCGTCACCGCCGTGACCGCCGCCGGCGCCGCGTTCTTCGGGCTGTGGGCGGCGCTCGCGGTGGCGACGGCGGCCGGTCTCGGCCAGGTGCTCGGCAAGCTGTCCATGGACGCGGTGGTGCAGCGCGAGATCGGCGAGGAGATGCGCTCGTCCACATTCGCGGTCTCCGAGACGCTGCATCAGCTCAGCTGGGTGCTCGGCGGGCTGCTCGGCCTCGGCATGTCGATCGTCGCGGACGGCCGGGTCGCGCTGGCGATCGTCGCGGCGGCGCTGGCGGTCGCGTTCGGGCTGCTGGTGTCGCGGCAGGCCGGCACGCCGCGCCGGGCGCCGCGCCGGCCCCGCCGGAAGACCACGATCAAGGACGCGCATCCGGAGATGCACACCTGATCAGGGCACGGCCCCTTCGCGGCCGGTGCGCGCTCAGGGGGCCAGGTCGTCCGCGACGGCCCGCAGCACGGTGGCGATCTTCTTCGCCTCCGCGGGGGCCGGGTGCTTGCCGCGCCGGTAGGTGTTGGAGATCACGTCCAGCAGCTTGATCAGGTCCTCGGTGATGACGACCATCTCGTCCGGCTTCTTGCGCCGCTGCTTGGCGATGGTCTTCTCGACCGACGGCAGCGTCTCCAGGACGCGGACCTGCAACGCCTGCTGCCCGCGGCGTCCCTCGACCACGCCGAACTCGATGCGCTGGCCCGGCTTGAGCGTCGTGACCCCGCCCGGCAGCGCCGATGAGTGCACGAAGACCTCACCGCCGTCGTCGCGGGTGAGGAAGCCGAACCCCTTGTCGGAGTCGTACCACTTGACCTTGCCAGTCGGCACCGGAGACCTCGTTCGGTAATCGTCCTGAATCGCCCCCAAGATTAGTGCCTCGCCGCGGGCCGGTGAACACGCCGGGTGCCCCGCGACGCCCTAGGGGCAACGCCTTCGAAGCTATCCGGGCGGCACGACGAAATCACCCCAATATCGCCGCGGCTCAGCCCGTGCGGAACCCGCCGAGCCATTCGGGGAAAGCCCGCAGGTCCGGCAGGACGACGTCCGCGCCGTAGGCGGTGAGGGCCGCCGAATCGAACGCGCCGGTCGCCACGGCCACCGCCACCGCGGACGCGGCCCGCGCGGCGTCCACGTCGCCGGTGTGGTCGCCGATGTAGGCGCCGGCGCCGTGCTCGCGCAGGACGGTGCCCTTGTCCGCGCCGAACAGGCCGCCGACCACGGCGTCCGCCCCGAGGCCGAGGTGGCGGACGGTCCGCTCGGTGTCGGCCTGGTTCTTGCCCGACACGACGACCACGCGCCCGCCCCTCGCCCGCACGGCGTCCAGGGCGGCGACGGCGCCCGGCATGAGGACGGTCGCCGGGATCGCGATGCCGGCGTAGATCTCCCGGTAGCGGGCCGCCATCGCGGGCACCTCGTCCGGCGGGAACCAGTACGCCAGCTCCTCCTCCAGCGGCGGGCCGATGCGGCGCACCACGAGGTCGGTGTCGATGTGGACGCCCGTCTCGGCGGCGAGGGAGGCGTAGACGGCGCTGATCCCGGCGCGGGTGTCGGCGAGGGTCAGATCCAGGTCGAATCCGATGGCGAACCCGCTGTCCGGAGATGTCGGGAGATCAAGGTCGAGCACGTCCCACAGCGTACGGGGCTGGACACACGCGAGGACCCGCGCTCTCCTGGTAGTGGCGATGCGACGGGATCCGAGTAGGAGAGCGCGGGACCGTGATGCGGATATACCCGAGCCCCCGACCACAAACCAGTCGACCAGGGAAAACACAGCACCCGAACACCCCACCCCAGCCCCAAGGACGATCACTCGCCCGGCCGCCCGCCACGGAGGAACCCTCGAAGGAGGCCGCTCATGGCAGAGACCAAGACCGAGACGGGCGGTGACCACCGCGCCCCGCGCACCCGGCGGTTCACGGCCGGTGCCGCCGCGGCCCGCCGCCGCGCCGCCGGCCTGCTCGCCGCCGCGATCTCCGTCGTCACGACGGTCGTCGTCGCGATCCTGGCCGTGCACATCGTGTTCGTGGCGTTCGACGCCAACACGGCGAACGACCTCGTGCGCTGGTTCGCGGACCGCGCCACCGACCTCTGCTGGCAGTTCAAGGACGTCTTCCAGCCCGAGAACCGCAAGACGGAGGTCGCCGTCAACTACGGCCTGGCCGCCCTCGTCTACCTGGTGGTCGGCCGCATCCTGGTGAACCTCGTCCGCAAGCTCTGAGCACTCACTCGCGGCCGGGAAAGCGGACCTTCTCGAAGGGCCAGGCGGTGGTCACCCACGTGCGGACGAACTCCTCCAGCTCCTTCTCCAGGGTGGAGTTCTCCTCGTCCGCGCGGACCCAGAAGACCACGACGGCGTCCGCGTCGGGGTCGTCGGACGGGGCGACGTGGATGCGGCCGAGCTGCCGCTCCCCGTCCGGCGTGATCACGACGTAGCTGAAAGAGCGCCGCAGCTGGCCCTCCTTCTGCAGCCAGGCGACGTCGATCAGGGCCTGCTCGAAGGTGAACTCCCGGTCGGGCCAGCCCCACTCGGGGCCGAAGCGGCCGGCCAGCCGGTCCAGGCTGCCGATCACGGCGCCGTAGTCCTTGACGACGTCGTGCACGGTGATCGGGCGGATCTGGAAGTCGGGCCCGGCCACCAGGGCGGGCACCACGAAGTCCTCGGGCAGGAAGGCTGCGTCGGCCGCCTTCCGCGGAGACTTGAACATCGCCGACCTTTCCGACGACGCCCCTTCCGGCGAGCGGGGCGCTGACGATCGCACTCTAGCCGCCCGAAGCGCAGCGTGAGCGGCATCACCGATTCGGGCGTGCCGCGCGTGACCCGGCGACCGGCCGCATCGGGATGCCTTACTGTTCTTGCGGAGGAATTCATCACCATGACGACATCTACGCGCGAGCGAATCGTGGCCGAGTCGCTCCGGCTGTTCGCGGACCGGGGCTACGCGGCGACCTCGGTCGCCGAGATCGAGGCGGCGGCGGGCCTGTCGCCGGGCGCGGGAGGCCTGTACCGGCACTTCCGCTCCAAGGAGGAGGTGCTCGCCTCCGCGATCCGCGAGCACATCGAGCGCACCCGCCGGCAGATCAGCGACGTCCTCGACCAGTCGACCGCCTACGCCGGCCGCCCCCTGGAGATCCGGCTGCGGATGACCTGCCAGGCGGGGCTCGCCAAGATGCGCGAGGAGCAGGACCTCATCCGGGTGCTGTTCCGCGACCTCGACCAGTTCCCGAAGCTGGTGGCGGAGATGCGCGAGGGCATCGTCAACCCGCTGTACGACGGGATCGCGACCTGGCTGGCGGCGCAGCCGGAGTACGAGGGCGTGGACGAGGACTGGCCGGCGATCGCGTCGATCCTCGGGGGCGCGGTGGTGAACTACTGGCTCGCGAACGAGTCGATGTACGAGCCGCCGACGCGCATCGACGAGAAGCGGTTCGTGGAGGGCTGGGCCCGGCTCGGCCTAGGGCTGGTGCACCTGGAGCGCACGCCTGCCACCTGACCTGCGTGGTCCGTGTTCCCCACCGCGTGCGGGCTTCTACCCTTGGAGCCCCGCGCACCTGCGCTATGCACGCGACATATGGTTGGGAAACCGATGGAAACGTACGCGGATTGGTTGCGCGCGCGAGGCGATGACGAGCTTCGCGCGCTCCTGTCCGCGCGTCCCGAGCTGCTCGCCCCCGTCCCCGCCGACCTGACCGCGCTCGCGGCCCGCGCCGCCACGCCCGCCGCCGTGTCCCGCGCGCTCGACCGGCTGGACCGTTTCACGCTCGCCGTCCTGGAGGCCCTCCTCGTCCTGCCCCCGCCGGCCGGGCCGGACGCCCTCGCCAGCGCCCTCGGCTGCACGCCCGAGCAGGCCGCCGGCGCGCTCGGCACCCTGCTCCGCTACGGGCTGGCCTGGGGGAACGACGCACCGAACACCGCGCCCGGCGTCCGGCAGGGCCTGCCGCATCCGGCCGGGCTCGGCCCGCCCGTCCAGGAGGTCTTCGCGACCTACCCCGTCGAGCGGCTGGCCGACCTCGTCACCGACCTCGCCGGGGAGGCGCCGCGCGGGTTCACCGACTCCGCGCGGCTCCTGCGCCGGCTCGCCGAGCTGCTCGACGACCCCGGCCCGCTGATCGAGGACGCCGGGCCCGACGCGCGGGCCGCCCTCGAACAGCTCGCCTGGGGCCCGCCGGTCGGGCGCGTCGCCGACGCCCGCCGGCCCGTCCGGATCGACACCGCCGCCACGCCGATCGAGCGGCTGCTGGCGCGCGGCCTCCTCGCCGCCGAGGACGACCGCACGGTCACCCTGCCCCGCGAGATCGCCCTGCACCTGCGCGGCGGGCGCCTCTTCCGGGACGTCCCGGCGGAGCCGCCGCCGCTGCCCCCGGCCGCGGCGGCGCGGAGCGAGGACATCGTGGTGCGCGCCGCCGCCGGCGAGGCCTACAACGCCGTCCGGCTCACCGAGGAGCTGCTGGAGCGCTGGGGGCTGGACCCGCCGCCCGTCCTGCGCAGCGGCGGCCTCGCCGTCCGCGACCTGCGCGCCGCAGCGACGCTCCTCGACGTCCCCGAGTGGAAGGCGGCGCTGCTCGTCGAGGTCGCCTACGCGGCGGGGCTGCTCACCCGCAGCGGCGACCTCGACGGCGAATGGCTGCCCACCCCCGCCTACGACCTGTGGCTGATGCGCGACACCGCCGGGCGCTGGACGGAGCTCGCGCGCGGCTGGCTCAAGTCCGACCGCGCCGCCGGGCTCGCCGGCGAGCGCGACGACCGCGACCGGCTCATCAACGCGCTGAGCGAGGCGATGGTGCGCAGCAGCGCGCCCGCCACCCGGCAGGCGATCCTCGACATCCTCGTCGGCGCCGGGCGCGGCGTCGTCGTGAGCGAGGACGCGCTCCGCGAGCGGCTCACCTGGCTGCGCCCCCGCCGCGGCGGGCCGACCCGCGACCGGCTCCTCGGCTGGACGCTGCGCGAGGCGGCCGCCCTCGGGCTGACCGGGTTCGGCGAGCCCGCCCCGTTCGCCCGCGACCTGCTCGCCGGCGACGACCCCGAGCCCACGCTGGAGAAGTACCTGCCCGCGCCCGTCGACGAGATCCTCATCCAGGCCGACCTGACCGCGGTCGCGCCGGGCCCGCTGGTCACCGATCTCGCCCGGGAGCTCGCGCTCGCCGCCGACGTCGAGTCCACCGGCGGCGCCACCGTCTACCGGTTCACGCCCGATTCGATCCGCCGCGCCCTGGACGCCGGGCGCACCGCCGCCGACGTCACCGACCTGCTCACCCGGCACTCGGCGACCCCGCTCCCGCAGCCGCTCACCTACCTGATCGACGACGTCGCCCGCCGGCACGGCCACCTGCGCGTCGGCGCGCTCACGTCCTACGTCCGCACCGACGCGCCCGCCACCCTCGACGAGATCCTCGCCGACCGCCGCGCCGCCCCGCTGCGCCTGCACCGCCTCGCCCCGACCGTCCTCGCGTCCGGGCTGCAGCGCGGCGAACTGCTCGACGGCCTGCGCGCCATGGGGCTCGCCCCGGTCGCCGAGGCGCCCGGCGGCGGCGTGATCGTGACCCGGCCGGACGCGCAGCGCGCCGAACCGCCGCCGACCGCCGAGATCCACCGGCTCCGCCCCGGGTCCCGCACCGACGACACGATGATCGCCGCCGCCGTGCGGGCGCTGCGGGCCGGCGACGAGGCCTCCGTGCACGGCGCCGAGCAGGCCCGGCAGGCCCCGTCCGGCGAGCCGCCCCGCTCCCCGGCGATGGCCACCATCGAACTGCTCCGCGCCGCCGTGGAGCGCGGCGGGCGCGTCTGGATCGGCTACCTCGACCAGCAGGGGCAGGCGTCCAGCCGCATCGTCGAGCCCGTCCGCGTCGAGGGCGGCTTCCTCACCGGCTACGACGCCACCCGCGCCGCCGTCCACCGCTTCGCGCTGCACCGCATCACCGGCGTCAAAGAACTCGACGACGCCTCCTGAACCGTCCGGGGGGCAGGTGTCCGCATGCGGCCCCTCCCGGCGGCTTTCCGAAGACGGGAACCGGCGAACGTCGCATACGGTCCAAGCAGTGACCCTTCGGACCGATAGCGTGTCCGGGCGAGTGGTGTGAGGAGGCTCCCGATGAGCGGATACGGCGGGGGTCCGCCGTCGGGCTGGGACGACCCGTACGGCGGCTCCCAAGGGTGGGACCAGGGCGGCGCGTACGGGCAGGGCTACGGCTACCAACCCGGCTACGGCCAGCCCGGATACGGCTACGGGCCGCCGGGCGTCCCGTACCAGCCCGCGAACAACGGCTCCACCATCGCCGCCCTCGTCTGCAACGCCGTCGCGATCCTGGTGTGCTGCAACATCGTCGCCATCCCCGGCGTCATCACCGCCGCGATCGCCCTCGGCCGCACCCAGACCGACCCGCCGTCCGCCCGGAAGCTGACGATCTGGAGCTGGTCCCTCTTCGGCGCCTCCGTGGCCATCGGCGTCATCGTCCTGATCGTGTACATCGTCATCGGCGTCACCGCGTCCGACCCGGACTACGGCTCGTCCAGCGGGATCTGACCGGGGGACACGGCAAGGGCGGCGGAGGCGCGGCGGGGGCGCGGCGGGGCGCCCGGAACGCGGCGGGGCGCGCAATAAAGGCGGGGGCTCGGGCGTTGAACCCTGCGGTCCGGCCCGGAACGCGCGACGAGGCGTCGCGGCTCGGGTAGCGTGCGGCAGATGCCCGGCGCCCGGACGAGGCACCGACCACCACATCCCGACGGGGGCTTTCTGCTGTGACCGACGGTCCGCTCATCGTCCAGTCCGACAAGACGCTGCTGCTGGAGGTCGACCACGACCTGGCCGGCGCCTGCCGCAAGGAGATCGCACCGTTCGCCGAGCTCGAACGGGCGCCCGAGCACATCCACACCTACCGGGTGACGCCGCTCGCGCTGTGGAACGCGCGGGCCGCCGGGCACGACGCCGAGCAGGTCGTCGACACGCTGATCCGGTACTCCCGCTATCCCGTCCCGCACGCCCTGCTCGTGGACGTCGCCGACACGATGGCGCGGTACGGGCGGCTGCGGCTGGAGAAGGACCCGGCGCACGGGCTCGTCCTGTCGTCCTCGGACCGGTCGGTCCTGGAGGAGGTGCTGCGCGCCAAGAAGATCAAGGGCATGATCGGCGACCGGGTCGGCAAGGACGCCGTCGCCGTCCACCCGAGCGAGCGCGGCGCCCTCAAGCAGGCGCTGCTCAAGCTCGGCTGGCCCGCCGAGGACCTCGCCGGGTACGTGGACGGTGAGGCGCACGCCATCTCCCTCGCCGAGGACGGCTGGGCGCTGCGCTCCTACCAGCGGGAGGCCGCCGAGGCGTTCTGGCACGGCGGGTCCGGCGTCGTCGTCCTGCCCTGCGGCGCCGGCAAGACCATCGTGGGGGCCGCCGCCATGGCCCGCGCCCAGGCCACCACGCTGATCCTCGTCACCAACACCGTCTCGGCGCACCAGTGGAAGCAGGAGCTCCTGCGCCGCACGTCCCTCACCGAGGACGAGATCGGCGAGTACACCGGCACGAAGAAGGAGATCCGGCCGGTCACGATCGCGACCTACCAGATCATGACGACCCGCCGGAAGGGCGCCTACACGCACCTGGAGCTCTTCGACGCCCGCGACTGGGGCCTGGTCGTGTACGACGAGGTCCACCTCCTGCCCGCGCCGATCTTCCGGATGACCGCCGACCTCCAGGCCCGCCGCCGCATCGGCCTCACCGCCACCCTCGTCCGGGAGGACGGCCGGGAAGGCGACGTGTTCTCCCTCATCGGCCCGAAGCGCTACGACGCGCCCTGGAAGGACATGGAGGCGCAGGGCTGGATCGCGCCGGCCGACTGCGTCGAGGTGCGCGTCACGCTCACCGACTCGGAACGCCTGGCGTACGCGACCGCCGAGCCGGAAGAGCGTTACCGGTTCTGCGCGACCACCGACACCAAGACGAAGCTCATCCAGGCTCTCGTCGACCGGCACCGCGGGGAGCAGACGCTGGTCATCGGCCAGTACATCGACCAGCTGGACGAGCTGGGTTCCTTGCTGGACGCGCCCGTCATCAAGGGCGAGACACGGGTGCGGGAGCGGGAGCGCCTGTTCGACGCGTTCCGCTCCGGCGAGATCGACGTCCTGGTCGTGTCGAAGGTGGCGAACTTCTCCATCGACCTGCCCGAGGCGTCGGTCGCCGTGCAGGTGTCGGGCGCCTTCGGGTCGCGGCAGGAGGAGGCTCAGCGGCTGGGACGCCTGCTGCGTCCCAAGGCGTCCGGGGCCGGCGCCCGCTTCTACGCGGTCGTCGCCCGCGACACCCTGGACCAGGACTACGCCGCCCATCGCCAGCGCTTCCTCGCCGAACAGGGCTACGCCTACCGCATCGTCGACGCCGACACCGTCCTCGCCGGCGACGACTTCTGATCCCCGGCATACAGCGGACATGAGAAAAGGGCCCCGCCATGACGGCGGAGCCCTTTTCTAATATAAGCCCGGCGGTGTCCTACTCTCCCACACAGTCTCCCATGCAGTACCATCGGCGCTGAGAGGCTTAACTTCCGGGTTCGGAATGGGACCGGGTGTTTCCCCCTCGCCAAAACCACCGAACGCCTCAACGCA
>NZ_JBDPLY010000036.1:0-91006 GCF_039871695.1 Actinomadura sp. B10D3 | reverse complement strand
ACCATCTTCACTGCCTCTTCCCGGTATTCCGGGGAGAATTTCCTCTTCGGACGAGCCAAATCACTACCTTTCCGGACCACCCCATTGTAGTGGGGTCACTGTCCGGAATCTTCGGGGCGCTTCAGACCTTGTCGGTGATGGTCGAGATGGTCTGTTTGGACACCGAGGCGCCGTACACCTCGGCCAGGTGAGCCGAGATCTCCCCGTGCGTAAGGCCCTTGGCCGACAGCGACAGCACCATCTCGTCCACCCCGGTCAGACGCCGCTGCCGCTTGCGGACGATCTTCGGCTCGAAGGTGGCGTCACGGTCCCGCGGGACGTCGATCTCGATGGGCCCGACCTCGGTGGCCACGGTCTTGGACCGGTGCCCGTTACGGACGTTCCCGCCGCCTTCACCGGCCCGCTCATGGCGGTCCCGGCCCAGATGGTCGGTGAGTTCGCCCTCGAGGGCGGACTCCAGCACCCGCTTGGTCAGCTTGGCCAGCAGACCGCCCTCACCGGTCAGCTCCAGGCCCTGCTCGCGGGCCTGGGCGACCAGCCGGCCGACCAGCTCCTGCTCGACCACGGCCACCGGACCGCGCTTCTCGTCGGGCTCGGCCACCACGGCCTCCGTCTTCACTTCAGTCGTCATCAGGTGTCACTCCTTGATCAGGAGTTACACCGAAAACCGTACAGTCCCACGAGCTCACCCGAGGATGAAAAGGGTCACGGGTCGTCCGGGACGACGGACTTTTTGTCTGCGGTGATCTCTAGGACACGAGGGCCTCCTCTCTCGTTCGGGGGGTTCTGGAAGTCAGAGCGGGGAGCCAATGGGGCTCGATCCGTTTCGACTCACCGCTGCCCCTCTGGGCGTTTGTGCTGGTGAAAGGCTTGTTTGATGACTTCCTTCGACTCGGTTCGATCTCCGGAGAGGCTGCGCGGCTAATGCGGGTTTAACCCTCTCGGGCGTCTCATGGCTTTTCGCTGGGGCAGCGGGCTCTGGCGGAGAGGATGTGATGGGGAATCGGGTTTGGGGTGCCGTGCTGGTGGTGCCGCTGGTCTTGGGGCTGTCGGCGTGTGGTGAGGACGATGGGGGGAGCGGGGTCGCGAGCGTGGGGGGCGCGGCGGCCACGGCGTCTGCTTCGGCTTCGCCTACTGGGTCGCTTTCGCCGGAGGACGCGGAGCTGAAGTTCGCGCGGTGCATGCGGGAGAACGGGGTCGACGTGCCCGATCCCGGTGGTGAGGAGCCGATGCGGCTGGGGAAGGGGGGCGACCGGAAGAAGCTGGAGGTGGCGCTGGACAAGTGCCGGCAGTGGCTGCAGGCGGGCGGGAAGATGCCCGACCTCAAGGACCCGAAGGTGCGCGACCAGTACGTCAAGTTCGCGCAGTGCATGCGCGAGAACGGGGTGGACCTTCCGGATCCCGGGCCGGACGGGCAGATCAAGCTCCCGACGGGGAAGGTCGACCGGAGCAAGATCGACAAGGCGCGGGAGGCGTGCGGGGAACTCCTGCCGGGGGCCGGGAAGTGAGGCGGGGCGTGGTCGCAGGTGTCGCCGTCGTGGTGGTGGGCGGGGGTGGTGCCCTGGCCTGGACGCTGGACGGGGGTGAGGCGGCGGCCGGGCCCGCGTCCCCGGTGGCCACCGCCGTTGTGAGTCGGGGTGATCTCGTCGATACCGAGAAGGTCGACGGGACGCTCACTTATGGCGACCCGCGTGAGGTTTGGGCGGGGGCGTCCGGTGTTGTGACGTGGGCGCCGGAGCCGGGACGGACGGTCAAGCGGGGCGGGACGTTGCTCAAGGTGGCGGGGCGGCCGGTCACGTTGATGTACGGCGGCAGCCCCATGTACCGCGCGCTCGGGGAGGGGGACTCGGGGCGCGATGTCCGGCAGCTCGAAGAGAACCTCAGGGCTCTCGGGTACGGCGATATGACCGTCGATGAGCAGTTCACCGGGGCGACCGAGGCGGCGGTCAGGGAGTGGCAGGACGCCAGGGGCCTTGAGGAGACCGGACGGGTCGACGGGAGCCAGGTCGTGTTCCTGGGGGGAGCCGTGCGGGTCCGGGAGGTCAAGGCGCCGGAGGGGAAGCGGATCGCCCAGGGGCAGCCCGTCCTGACGGTCGCCGGGACGAAGCGGGTCGTGCACGTCGATCTTGAGGCCGACAAGCAGGACCTCGCGAAGGAGGGCGCTGCGGTGGCGGTCGAACTGCCTGGTGGTCGTACTGTCAAAGGGAAGATCACTGATGTGGGCGGCGTCGCCGAGTCCACGGGGTCGGGGCAGGAGAAGAAGACCACGGTCGATGTCGACATCTCGATCGGGGGCGGGACGGGGCGGCTGGACGAGGCGCCCGTCACCGTGGAGCTGGAGAGCGAGCGCAGGGAGGACGTCCTGTCGGTGCCGGTGGAGGCGCTGCTGGCGCTGCGCGAGGGCGGGTTCGGGGTCGAGGTCGTCGATGCCGGTGGGCGGCGCCTGGTGCCGGTGGAGGCGGGGGTGTTCGGCGGGGGGCGCGTCGAGATCAGCGGGGCCGGGATCCGCGAGGGCGTGAAGGTCGGGGTGCCGGCCGGATGAGCGCGCACGGAATCGTCGAGCTGGCCGGGGTGACCAAGGAGCACGCGGGCGGTGTCGCCGCATTGCGGGGCGTCGACCTGGTGATCGCGCCGGGGGAGCTGGCCGCGATCGTCGGGCCGTCCGGGTCCGGGAAGTCGACGATGCTGCACATGATCGGGACGCTGGACCGGCCCAGCGGGGGCGTGGTGCGGGTCGCCGGGCACGAGGTCGCCGGCCTCGGCGACCGGGAGCTGTCGGCGCTGCGGGCCCGGCATATCGGGTTCGTGTTCCAGCAGTTTCACCTGGCCGCCGGGGTCAGCGCCCTCGACAACGTCGCCGACGGCCTGCTCTACAGCGGGGTTCCGCTGAAGGAGCGGAGGGAGCGGGCGCGGGCGGCTCTGGAGCGCGTCGGGCTGGGGGAGCGGACCGGGCATCGGCCGCACCAGCTGTCGGGCGGCGAGCAGCAGCGGGTCGCGGTCGCGCGGGCCGTCGTGGGGGAGCCGGACCTGCTCCTCGCGGACGAGCCGACCGGCAACCTCGACACCGCCGCGGGCGCCGAGGTGCTGGCGCTGCTGGACGAGCTGAACCGCGCGGGCACCACCGTCGCGATCATCACCCATGACCTGGAGGTCGCCTCCCGCGCGCCGCGCCGGATCAGGCTGAGGGACGGCCTCGTCGTGGCCGACGAGCGGGCGGGGGTGGGCAGCCGATGAGGGACGCGCTCGCACCGGCGCGGCTCGGCGCCGGCGACGTCGTGCGGGTCGGGCTCGGCGGGCTCCGGGCCAGGCCCGCGCGGGTCGTGCTGTCGGCGCTCGGCATCGCGATCGGGATCGCCACGATGGTCGCCGTCATCGGGATCTCGTCGTCCAGCAAGGAGGACCTGCTGCGCAGGCTGGACCGGCTCGGCACGAACCTGCTGACGGCCAAGCCGGGCGACACGTTGTTCGGCGAGACGGCGGAGCTGCCGGAGACGGCGCCGGAGATGGTGCGCCGGATCGGGCCGGTCACCGCGGTCGGCGCGACCGGCGCCACCGACGCGACCGTCCGGCGCACCGACCGGATCCCCGACGAGGTCACGCAGGGCATCTCCGTGCAGGCGGCCACCACCGGCCTGCTCGGCACGCTCGGTGTGGAGACCGCGAGCGGGCGCGGGATCGACGCGGGCACCGGACGGTATCCCGGCGTCGTCCTCGGCTCGGAGGCGGCGCGGCGGCTCGGCCTGGACCGGGCGGGCGGGCAGGTGTGGATCGGCGGCCGGTGGTTCGTCGTCCTCGGCGTCCTGCGGCCCGCCGAGCTGGCCCCGGAGATCGACCGCTCCGCCCTCGTCGGCTGGGACGCCGCGGAGCGGTACCTCGGCTTCGGCGGGCATCCGACGACGATCTACGAGCGGTCCACGGACGCGTCGGTCAACGACGTCCGGGACGTCCTCGCCCGGACGGTCAACCCCGAGCATCCCGAGGAGGTCGAGGTCAGCCGCCCCTCGGACGCGCTGGAGGCCAAGGCCGCCGCGGCCGGGGCGTTCACCGGGCTGCTGCTCGGGCTCGGCGCCGTCGCGCTGCTGGTCGGCGGGGTCGGCGTCGCCAACACCATGGTGATCTCGGTGCTGGAGCGGCGCCGCGAGATCGGGCTGCGCCGGTCCCTCGGCGCGACCCGCGGGCAGGTGCGGGTGCAGTTCCTCGCCGAGTCGCTGCTGCTGTCGGCGTTCGGCGGCGCGGCCGGGGTCGTCCTCGGCGCGGCGGTGACCACCGGGTTCGCGCTGTGGAAGGGCTGGCCGCCGGTCGTGCCCGCATGGGCGCTCGGCGGTGCCCTCGCCGCGACCCTGGCGATCGGGACGGTCGCGGGCCTGTATCCGGCGATGCGCGCGGCGCGGCTTCCGCCGACCGCGGCGCTGGCGGCGGCCTGAGTCTGGTCACGCTCCGGCGTCCCGGGGCATGATTGTGACGCCGACGACGATCCGCCCCCGGGGAGGTGCCCGATCCGCCATGCCGGTGCCACGTCCGCTCCGTGAGCGCTGCCGGGAGTTCCTCGGGATCGACGGGGAGATCCGCTACATCTTCCCCGCGATGGCCTACGGCGGAGGGGCGGGCTTCATCTTCGTCGTCACCGACGAGCAGATCGCGGTGATCTCCACCGGTGCGCTGAGCCGCAGCACCCCGAAGACCGTCTGGGGCAGCTACCCGCGCGGCACCCGCATCGGGCCGGTGGAGACCGGCGCCGGCGCGTCGTTCGAGTTCGCCGGCGCCGTGTTCGAGGTGGACGACGAGTACGTCCCTGTCGTCAACGCGGCGGACGCGGAGATCTTCGCCCGCGACAGCCTCCCGCGCGACCCCCTGCCCGACCTGTGATCCCGGAGGGTCACGTCGCGGCGGTCTCGGCGGTCTCGGCGGCGGGCTTGGACGCCGACGGGCCGCGCAGGAACAGGAACATCACCGGCACCAGGTAGGCCGCCCACATGACCAGCTGGAGCCAAGTGATCTGCGGGGTGACGTTCAGGACGCCCTGGAAGACCGTCTGCATCCAGTCGCCGGCGTCGCCGAACTTGGCGAAGAACAGGTGCGGCTCCACCGCGACCGCGTGCAGGCCGGGGAACACCTCGGCCTCCTGCAGGTCGTGGAAGCCGTACCCGAACACGCCCGCGGCGACGACGATGAGCGCGGCGCCCGTCCAGGTGAAGAACCGCCTGAGGTTGATCTTGAGGCCGCCCCGGTAGAGCAGGTAGCCGAGCACGATGGCGACCGCGAGGCCGAGGAAGGCGCCGGTGATCGGCTGGGCGGAACCGCCGGACGAGTTGGAGATGTTCGTCCAGAGGAACAGCGCGGTCTCCAGGCCCTCGCGCCCGACGGCGAGGAACGCGACGGCGGTGAGGGCGAGCGGCCCGACGTTCAGCGCGCCCTCCAGCTTCCCCTCCAGCTCCGCCTTCATGAACCGGGCGGTGCGCCGCATCCAGAAGACCATCCACGTCACCAGGCCCACGGCGATGATCGACAGGACGCCGCCGAACAGCTCCTGCGTCTTGAACTGCATCTCCGACGACGCGGCGCTCAGCGCGATGCCGAACGCGAACGACAGGGCGACGGCGATCGCGATGCCCGTCCAGACGGGGACGAGGGCGCGGCGGTTCCCGGTCTTCACCAGATACGCGATCAGGATGCTCACGACCAGGGCGGCCTCGAGCCCCTCGCGCAGGCCGATGAGGAAGTTGCCCAGTAGCATCGCCGCACTCCTCGGAGGTCACAGACGTTTAGGCAAACCTAACCTAAGCCGATCTGAGCTCCGCGCCCACCCCTCGCGAACATCGACCCCATCACGGCCGGGCCCCAGAGGTCAGAGCTCGCCCTTCGTTTCGAGGCGGAGGAAGGCCTTGGCCAAGGGCTGGGCGGTGAGTTCGACCTGCCAGCCGCGGGCGCCGAGCTCGCGCAGCGCGGCGCCGATCGCGGACGCCGACGACTCGGCGGGCGGCGTCCACGCGAGCCGGCGGACGAAGTCGGGCTGCACCAGGTTCTCCGACGGCATCGAGTGCTCGTCGGCGAGCGCGGCGACGACGGCGCGGGCCGCGGTGAGCCGCTTGGCGGCCTCCGGGTCGCGGTCGGCCCAGCGGTGCGCGGGCGGCGGGCCGTCGCCGGGCAGGTTGGACTCCGGCAGCGCCCGGTCGGACAGGTCGCGGGCGCGGGCGACGGCGCGCAGCCAGGCCGACTGGTGCCGGCGGGCGCCGCGGCCCCGCATCGTCGACAGGGACTGCAGCTCGGCCGGGGTCTTCGGGGCCTTCTGCGCCAGCTCGATGATCGCGGCGTCCTGCAGCACCCGCCCGGGGGACAGGTCCCGCTCGCGGGCGATCTTGTCGCGCGTCTCCCACACCTCCCGGACGGTGGCGAGCGCCCGCCGGTTGCGCACCCGGTGGATGCCCGAGGTGCGGCGCCACGGGTCGGGGCGCGGCGGCTTCGGCGGCGTGGACAGGATCGCGGCGAACTCCTCCAGCGCCCACTCCAGCTTGCCCGCGGCCTCCAGCTCCTCCTGCAGCGCGTCGCGCAGCTCGACCAGCAGCTCGACGTCGAGCGCGGCGTAGCGCAGCCAGTCCTCCGGGAGCGGCCGCGTCGACCAGTCGGCCGCCGAGTGCCCCTTCTCCAGGACGAAGCCCAGCACGTTCTCGACTATCGAGCCGAGCCCGACCCGCGGGTAGCCGAGCAGACGCCCGGCCAGCTCGGTGTCGAACAGCCGCCGCGGCACGAGGCCGACCTCGGCCAGGCAGGGGAGGTCCTGGTTGGCGGCGTGCAGCACCATCTCGGTGTCGGCGAGCGCCGCGTCCAGCCCGGACAGGTCGGGCAGCGCGATCGGATCGATCAGCACGGTGCCGGCGCCCGCGCGGCGCAGCTGGATCAGGTAGGCGCGCTGCCCGTACCGGTAGCCGGAGGCCCGCTCGGCGTCGACCGCGATCGGGCCGGTGCCCGCGGCGAGCGCCGCGATGACACGTTCCAGGTCGGCCGCCGCGGTGAGCACCGGGGGGACGCCCTCGCGCGGCTCCAGCAGCGGGACGGCGGGGGGACCGGTGCCGGCCTCCGCGCCCACCGGGCCCGGTTCCGTCCGGGCCGGGCCGGGAACGCTCCCGGCTGCCGCCGCCTCCGCCGTCTTCTCCGCCCCGGCGCCCGTGTCGGGGCCGGTCGCGCGCGTATCGGACACTCCCACTGCTTCCGTGTTCTCCCCCGCCGCCTCGGTCTCGGACGCTGTGCTCACGCCCCCTACCGTACGTCGCTCAGCCGCCCCCGCCGCCCGGCCGGTCCGGCAGGGCCGCGACGCCGGTCGGCGGCAGCCCGGCCGTGGTGCACATCACCTCGCACCACGCCAGCACGTGACCGGTGAGATCGTCGCCGGCCGGCGACCAGGAGGCGCGCAGCTCCAGCTCCGTCGTGGACGGCTCGCCGCGCTTGTCGCCGAAGCTCTCCGACACCGCGCGGGTGACCGTGCCGGAGACGCCGGCGTACCCGGCGGGCTCCAGCGCCTCCAGCAGCCAGTCCCACGCGACGGAGCCGATGAGCTCGTCCGCGGCGATGTCGGGCTCCAGGTCGGCGCGGATGTAGGCGACGACGCGGAACCCGTTCGTCCAGCCGGACCGGCCCTCGGGGTCGTACAGCACGATCAGCCGCCCGGTGGCGACCTCGGTGTCGTCGTCGCGGTAGACGCTGCCGGACATCGCCGCCGCGTACGGCGCGAGGCGCTGCGGGGCGGGCATGTCCTCCAGGTCGAGCTCCGGCCGGAGGGCGGGGCCGTCGAGGATCTCGCGCAGCGTGTCGGCGGCCCGCTGGAAGGCAGGTGGGTTCATGGGTGGACCGGCCTGATCGCGGGGGAGTGACGGGTTGCGTGGGACCGGCTCGGGCGGGCGGGGCCGGGACGGGGTGCCGCCGCACGGGGCGACGGGGGGACGCGGAGGGGAGAAAGGCACGGCACAGGTGGTTTCGTCTCGGGGGCGGGGCCGGTCAGGCCACGGCCCGCACGGTGGTGGCGCGGTCCCGCGCCGGTCCGGCGCCGGCCACCCGGACGGGGGCCGGGGCGATCACCGGCGGCAGGCCGACCAGGATGGCCGTGCCGCAGCCGGTGCAGGCCCTTTCGGGGCACTCCTCGCCATGACCGTCCGGACACGGCGGCTGCTCGAACGCACGTTCATCACCGCAGGTGGAGCAGTACAAGGGGGAACCTCCCTCGGCTATGACACGCATCACGTTCGCACGCGCCGGTGACAGAATGCGGGACTTCGCTCGGCGTGTCCGGAAGTTCATGCCGTCGCACGCGTCACTCCTGTGCCTTGGCAACGCGATTCGTGGGACCATCGCCACGTGACCGCTGACTTCACCCGCCCGAACGACGACCCCGCGAATCCGCCCGGCAGCGGTGGCCTCGCGGACAGCCCCTTCCTGCTGGCCTGCCGGCGCCGGCCCGTGCCGCACACGCCGGTGTGGTTCATGCGCCAGGCGGGCCGCTCCCTGCCGGAGTACCTGCGGTTGCGCGAGGGCGTCCCGATGCTGGAGTCGTGCACCCGGCCGGAGATGATCGTGGAGATCACGATGCAGCCGGTGCGCCGGTACGCGGTCGACGCGGCGATCTACTACAGCGACATCATGGTCCCGCTCAAGGCGATCGGGATCGACCTCGACATCAAGCCGGGCGTCGGGCCGGTCATCGCCGACACGGTCCGCACCCCGGCCGATCTGGACGCGCTGCGCCGGCTCGACCCCGGCGACGTCCCGTACGTGGCGGAGGCCGTCGAGGGCCTGGTCGGCGAGCTCGGGGACACCCCGCTGATCGGGTTCGCCGGCGGCCCGTTCACGCTGGCCTCGTACCTGATCGAGGGCGGCCCGTCCAAGAACCACGAGCGCACCAAGGCCATGATGTACGGCGAGCCGGAGTTGTGGTCCGCCCTCCTCGGGCGCCTCGCCGACCTCACGATCGACTTCCTCAAGGTGCAGATCGCGGCCGGCGCGAGTGCCGTGCAGGTCTTCGACTCGTGGGTGGGCGCCGTCGCCCCGCAGGACTACCGCGAGTCCGTCCTGCCGCACACCCGCCGCGTCTTCGCCGAGATCGAGCCGCTCGGCGTCCCGCGCATCCACTTCGGCGTCGGGACGGGCGAACTGCTCGGCCTGATGGGCGAGGCCGGGGCGGACGTCGTCGGCGTCGACTGGCGAGTCCCGCTGGACGAGGCCGTCAGCCGCGTCGAGCCGGGCAAGGCCCTGCAGGGCAACCTCGACCCGGCGGTCCTGTTCGCGCCGTGGGAGACCGTCGAGGGCCGGGCCCGCGACGTGCTGGCCCGCGGCCGCACCGCCGAGGGGCACATCTTCAACCTGGGCCACGGCGTCCTTCCGTCCACGGACCCGGACGTGCTCGCCCGCCTCGCGGACCTCGTCCACGAGGCGAGCGCCGAGGCCGCGCGGCAGGGCTGAGGCCGCGCGGCCGGGTCCGCGTCAGGCGGGCGGCGGCGGTCCGGCCGCCCCCGCAGATCCCGCCGGGCGCTCCGGCGGTGCCCCGTCGCCGGAGCCGACGGCGGCCTTCTCAGGCTCGGGCTCGGGCCGCGGCGCCGGGCCGGGCGCGCCGGCCAGGCCCCAGCGTGAGAGGCGGTCGCGCAGCCGGTGCCGGAATACCAGCACGGGGATGCCGAGCACGGCGGCCGTGACGAGGAACGGCAGCAGCCAGCCCAGCACGGTGGCGAGGGCGCCCATGAAGGCGGTGAACGCGCCCCAGCCGTTCTGCAGGCCGCCGACGAAGCCGCCGCGGGGCTCCTCCTGCTTCTTCGGCGCCGCGGGCTCGGTCACGATCGTCACGGTCACGGTCGCGAACGCGGTGCGGTGCGTGAGCGACTTGTGGCGCGCCTGGAGCGACTCCAGGTCGGACTCGCGCTCGGCGATCTCCTGCTCGACGTTGATGATCTCGCTGACCGAGTTCGCGCGTTCGAGCAGCTTGCGGAACGACTCCAGCGTGGCCTTCGCCGACCGCACCCGGGCCTCGACGTCGGCGACCTCGCCGGTGACGTCCTCGGCCTGCTGGCTGAGCGAGAGCTTGGTGCCGAGCTGCGTGCCCAGCTGGTTCAGGACGTCGGTGTACCGATCGGTCGGGATCTTCAGCGCGATCTCCGAGCGGGCGGGGGCGCTGGACGTCGACTCCTGCTCGACGTAGCCGCCCGCCGTCGTGACCATCTGCTTGGCCTTGGTGGCGGCGCTCTCCACGTCGCCTGCCCGGACCCGCAGCTGCGCCGAGTGGACGACCTCGCGCGCGGAGGGCAGGGGCGGCTGCGCCCGGCTTCCGCCCCCGGAGCCGCCCCCGGTCGCACCGGACTGCTTGCCCGCCCCGCTCGTCGCGGCCGGCGCTCGGGCACCGCCGCGGTCGACCGTCTCGGAGGACGCTCCCGATGAATCGCTTCCGCCGCCCGAGCATCCCGCCAGGACTCCGGCGAGCAGCAGGACGACCAGTGCACTGGTGATGTTCCTGACGATCCGCATGAGGCTTGGACGGGGGTGACGCACATCACCGTTCCGGAAGGGGGATCGCGATGCGGGAACGGTGAGGGCACGCGCGGATCACGGCCCGGCCCCCGCGCGGGCCGTGATCCGCACTCCCGCCGGGGCCAGCCGTCGGTCAGGACGGCCGGGGGTGTGACGCCCGCCGCTCCGGACGCCCCGGTGCGCGGTTCCGCGGGGCGTCTGGAAGGCTGGAGGCATGTCCACGTCCCATGCCGTTGTCGTCGGGGGCGGCATCGCGGGCCTCGCCGCCGCGCGCCTGCTCGCCCGGGGCGGCGTACGGGTGACCGTGCTGGAGGGCTCCCCCCGGATCGGCGGCAAGCTGCGGGTCAGCGAGATCGCCGGGATCCCGGTGGACGAGGGCGCCGAGTCGATGCTCGCCCGCCGTCCCGAGGGCCTCGACCTGGTGCGCGACCTCGGCCGCTCCGGCGACCTGGTGAACCCCGGCACCACGTCCTCGGCGATCGTCAGCCGCGGGTCGCTGCGGCCGATCCCGTCCGGGCAGGTGATGGGCGTCCCGGCCGACCTGAAGGCGCTCGCCGCCTCCCAGGTGCTGTCGCCGGCCGGGCTGGCGCGCGTCCCGCTCGACCTGGTCCTGCCCGAGACGCCGCGCGGCACGGACGTCTCCGTCGCGGACTACATCGGCGCCCGCCTCGGCCGCGAGGTCGTCGACCGCCTCGTCGAGCCGCTGCTCGGCGGCGTCTACGCCGGACGCGCCGAGCTGCTGTCGTTCGACTCCACCCTGCCCGCGGTCGCCGCCGCCGCGCGCAGCCACCGCTCGCTGATGCACGCCGTCCAGGGCATCCGGGACGCCGCGCCCAAGGACCCCGGTCCGGTCTTCGCGACCCTGCCGGGCGGGCTCGGGACGCTCCCGCACCTGGTGGCCGGCGACATCGAGGAGGCCGGCGGGACGGTCCGGACCGGCGCGATGGTCCGCGAGCTCCGCCGCCGCGAGCACGGCTGGCGGCTCACCGTCGGCCCGGCCCGCGCCCCCGAGCACCTCGACGCCGACGCCGTGGTGATCGCGGTCCCGGCGGCCCCCGCGGCCCGGCTGCTGGAGCACGACGTGCCCGCCGCCGCGCGGGAGCTGGCCGCCATCGAGTACGCGAGCATGGCGATCGTCACGCTGGCCTACCGGGCCACCGCGTTCCCGCGGCTCCCGAGGGGCAGCGGCTACCTCGTCCCGAACGTCGAGAGCGACCCGGACAGCGGCGGCCGGGGGGTCAAGGCCGTCACGTTCAGCTCGGTGAAATGGCCTCACCTGCGCGAGCGCGAGCCCGGCGTCATCGCGGTGCGCTGCTCCGTCGGGCGGTTCGGCGAGGAGCGCACCCTCCAGCGCTCCGACGGGGAGCTGGTCGCCACGGCCATGGCCGAGCTCGCCGCGACCTGCGGCGTCACCGAGCTGCCTGTGGAGACCCGGGTGACCCGGTGGGGCGGCGGCCTCCCGCAGTACAACGTGGGCCACGCCGACCGCGTGGCCAAGGTCCGGGTCGCGGTCGCCGCGGCGCCGGGGCTGGCGGTCGCGGGCGCCGCCTACGACGGCCTCGGCATCCCCGCGTGCATCGCCTCCGCGCGGGCGGCGGCGGCCCGGGTGCTGGACGACCTGCGCAGTCGAGAAGGAGAGGATCATGACCGAGCCGGCGGGCAAGCCGAAGGCACGCGAACTCAATAACGTCATCCGCTACACCATGTGGTCGGTCTTCCGGGTCGCCCGGCCCGGCACGGCCGGCGACACGGAGGCCGCCGAGGTCCAGGACCTGCTCGACCAGGCGGCGCAGAAGGACGTCACCACCCGCGGCGCCTACGACGTCGCCGGGCTGCGCGCGGACGCCGACTACATGTTCTGGTGGCACGCGCCCACGTCCGACGACCTCCAGGAGGTCTACACCCGGTTCCGCCGGACGGCCCTCGGCCGCGCGAGCGAGCCGGTGTGGTCGCAGATGGCGCTGCACCGCCCCGCGGAGTTCAACAAGAGCCACATCCCCGCGTTCCTCGCCGACGAGGAGCCGCGCGGCTACGTGTGCGTGTACCCGTTCGTCCGGTCGTACGAGTGGTACCTCCTGCCGGACGAGGAGCGCCGCGCCATGCTCGCCGAGCACGGCAGGATGGCGCGCGACTACCCCGACGTACGGGCCAACACGGTGTCGGCGTTCGCGCTCGGCGACTACGAGTGGATGCTGGCGTTCGAGGCCGACGAGCTGCACCGCATCGTCGACCTGATGCGGCACCTGCGCGGCGCGAGGGCGCGCCTGCACACCCGCGAGGAGGTGCCGTTCTACACCGGCCGCCGCAAGCCTGTCGCCGAACTGGTCGCCGGACTCGCCTGACGCCGATCACCTCAACTCGGCGGAGGATGGGGCGAATCCGCAGTAAAGTGCCGTCCGTGACCGAGTCTCCCGCCAAGCACTCCCGCGGACGGCACGCCAAGCCCCCGCCCAAGCTCGCGATCCAGTGGAACCGGATGGTCGGGGCGCTGCGGGAGTCGCGGCGGCTCCGGCTCGCCGCCTCCGGCGGGGCGACCGCGGTCGTCGCGGTGGCCGTGGTCGCCGGCCTCCTGCTGCTGCCCGGCGGTTCGGAGTCGGGGTCCCGCGCCACCGTCGCCGCCCGCACCGGATCCACGCCGTCCCCGCACGAGAGCGCCGAGGCCGTCGGGGACCCCGACGAGATCACCGACGCGGTGCCGTACTTCGAGACCAAGGACCCGGACAAGAAGGTCGTCAAGCACGTCACCGAGGTCCGGCGCAGCGGCACCTTCGTCCGCGTCTACACCGATCTGGGCGAGGAGGACGAGAACTCCCGGCCCGCTCTCGACCTCTGCGAGTGGACGACCCAGTTCCTGGAGGACGGCGGCGACGACGAGCCCCGCGTCTTCGTCCACGGCAAGAGCGACGACAACGGCAGCGTCGTCCTCGCCAACAAGCAGAGCGACAAGGACGACTGCGAGGTCGGAGAGACCCGCTAGTCGCCCCCGCCCCCGCCCGCGCCTCCGCCGCCGGCATCGCCTCCGGAACCCCAGCCGTCGCCGTGCGAGTCCCCCTCGGCGTCGCCGCCGGCGCCCAGCCCCAGACCCCGGCCGCGCGTCCGGCCTCCGGGGGCCCCTCTGGGGAGGCTGATCGGCTCCGGGTCGTCGCTCTCCAGGATCTCCCGCATCCTGGCCTCCTCGATCCCGGCCGGGCCGATCATGGCGACCCGGAGGACGGGGGACGGCTCGTCCGCCCCCTGCCCGGTGAGCCGGCGGCGGGCCTTCACGCCCTTGCGGGTCCGGCGGCGCAGGCCGCGGCGCAGCAGGCCGTCCTCGGCCAGCTTCTGCGCGATAGGGCGCATCTCGGGCGACGTCGCGGCCGCTGAGATCACCTGCCCGAGCAGCCGTCCCACGTCCGGGATCTCCCTGAGCACGGCCTCCTGCACGGGGTCGTCCGATTCGCGCATCACGGCGTCGATCCGGTGCGTTCCCCGGGAGACCCTGACGCGGCGCTGCCGGTACAGGACGAAGATCGCGGTCTCGACGACCCGTCTCGGCCCCCCGCACAGGTACGCCGTCTCGTAGGGATCGATCTCTTCCATGGGCGCCCTCCGGGCGGCGTGCCGTCGCCCATGAAGACGCCTGGACGCTCGCTCCGGTTGGCCTATTCGGCGGGTTCGAGGGTGAGCGAGACCGAGTTGATGCAGTAGCGGTCGTCGGTGGGGGTGTCGTAGCCCTCGCCGTGGAAGACGTGGCCCAGGTGCGAGTCGCACACGGCGCACCGCACCTCGATGCGGACCATGCCGAGCGAGCGGTCCTCGATCAGCGTGACCGCGTCGGAGTCGGACGGGGCGTAGAAGGAGGGCCAGCCGCAGTGGCTCTCGAACTTGGTCTCCGACCGGAACAGCTCGGTTCCGCAGGCGCGGCACCGGTACACGCCGACCGTCTTGGTGTCGGTGTACTCGCCGGTGAAGGGCTTCTCGGTGCCCGCTTCGCGCAGCACGTGGAACTCCTCGGGGCTGAGCTGCGCCCGCCACTCGTCCTCGCTCTTGCGGATCTTCTCCATACCCCCGACCGTACCCGGCACCTTGTCCGACCGGTGGGTTAGCGTGCAGGCATGGCCTCGCCCTTCATCGAGATCCCGGTCGGGGATCGGCTCGTCAAGGTGACCAATCCCGACAAGGTCTACTTTCCCGAGCACGGCTACACCAAGCGGCAGCTCGTGGAGTACTACGTGGCCGTCGGGGACGGCATCCTGCGCGCCACGCGCGACCGCCCGACGACGCTGGAACGCTGGCCCGCCGGGGTCTTCGAGGGCGCCAAGATGGCCACCCGGGAGGACTACGCCCGCGGCCAGGCGGGCATGGGCGCCGGAAAGTCCGACGCGTTCTACCAGAAGCGCATCCCGAAGGGCGCGCCGGACTGGGTGCAGACCGCCCGGATCGCCTTCCCGAGCGGGCGCTCCGCCGACGAGGTCTGCCCGACCGAGGTCGCCGTGATCGCCTGGGCGGCGAACCTCGGCACGCTGACGTTCCACCCGTGGCCCGTCCGCAAGGGCGACGTCGACCATCCGGACGAGCTGCGCATCGACCTCGACCCGCAGCCCGGCACCGGCTTCTCCGACGCCGTCCGGGTGGCGCTCGGCCCGGCCCGCGACCTGCTGGCGGAGCTGGGCTACACCGGCTACGTCAAGACGTCCGGCAAGGGCGGCGTGCACATCTACGTCCGGATCCAGCCCCGCTGGACGTTCACCGAGGTCCGCCGCGCCGCCCTCGCCTTCGGCCGCGAGGTCGAGCGCCGCGCACCCGCCGAGGTCACCACCAAGTGGTGGAAGGAGGAACGGGGCGAGCAGGTCTTCATCGACTTCAACCAGAATGCGCGCGACAGGACGATCGCGTCGGCCTACAGCGTCCGCCCGGCCCCGCACGCTCCGGTCTCGGCCCCCGTGACCTGGGACGAGCTGGCCGACGCCGACCCGCACGACTTCACGATCGCCACGATGCCGGCCCGGTTCGCCGAGCTCGGCGACCTCCACGCGTCCATCGACGAGGAGTCCTTCTCCCTGGAGGGCCTCCTGGAGATGGCCGACCGCGACGAGAACGACCACGGCCTCGGCGACATGCCGTACCCGCCGAACTATCCGAAGATGCCCGGCGAGCCCAAACGCGTCCAGCCCAGCAAGGACACCGACAACCAGTAGGGAATATCCGCCGCCGCGCCTCGATTTGAACCGTCGTGCAGATGGTCGAGTCGAAGGTGGAAGTATGACCTCGTTGAACGTCCGGTACCTCGGCGGCCCGAGCGCGATCCTGGAGATCGGAGGCGTGCGGCTCCTCGTCGACCCGACGTTCGACGCGCCCGGCGACTACCCGATCGGGTCGCGGAAGCTGACCAAGACCATCGGCGCGGTCGTCGGCCCGGACGAGATCGGCGCGGTCGACGCGGTCCTGCTCTCCCACGACCAGCACCCGGACAACCTGGACACGGCCGGCCGGGCGTACCTGGCGGACGTCCCGCTGACGCTGACGACGGAGACCGCCGCCGGGCGCCTCGGCGGCACGGCCCGCGCGCTGCCGAACTGGGAGCACACCGAGCTGCCGCGCCCTGACGGCGGGACGCTCCGCGTCACCGGCGTCCCGGCCCGGCACGGCCCGGACGGCACCGAGCACCTCACCGGCCCGGTCACCGGGTTCGTGCTGTCCGGCGAAGGCGTGCCGACCACCTACGTCAGCGGCGACAACGCATCGCTCGACGTCGTGCGGGCCGTCGCCGAGCGGTTCGCCCCGGTCGACGTCGCCGTGATCTTCGCCGGCGGAGCGCAGACCCCGCTCATGGGCGACGCCCACCTGACGCTGACCAGCGAGGGCGCTGCCGAGGCCGCCACGATCCTTGGCGTCGCCCAGGTCGTCCCGCTGCACTTCGAAGGCTGGGCGCACTTCTCCGAGGGCCGCGACACGATCGCGCCCGCCTTCGACAAGGCCGCGCTCACCGACCGCCTCCACCTCCTCGACCCGGGCGAGAGCATCGCCCTGTAGGGCGTGCTTGAGGCCCGCCGACTCGGGGGCGGCGGGCCTCAAGGACGCTCGGTGGAGCCGGTCGGGTCAGTAGAGCTTGCGCTCCTGGACGGGCAGGTCGACCTTGGACGGCCCGCGCCACGTCGTGCTCGTCCGCGGCGGCGCGACCAGGGTGTTCACGTCCTCCTCGGTCGCGACGACCGGGATGCTGATGGAGCTTCCGCGCAGGTCCACCGTCACCCGGGCGCCCGTGGGCGTCTCGGTGTTGTAGTCGGCGTCCGTTCCGGCGAGGACGAGCGCCAGGCGGTGGCCCTTCTTCAGCACGTACTCCTGGCTGAGCGTCTCCCAGTCGACGGTGTAGTAGCGGCCTGGCGTGAGCGGCCGGGGCCGGCTCAGCGACCGGTCGTTCTGGGCGTCGAGCCAGCCGCGGGCGACGACGTTGACGGGCGAGGCGACCGTCGTGACCTCCGTCTGCTTGTAGCAGGCGTCGTCGGACGGGGTGCTCTCACCGTGGCAGTCCTCGGTGTCGAGCGTCCGGATGCCGGACCCGGCGCCGAGGTAGTTCACCCGGGTGTCCTCGCCGTAGTCGACGAGCAGCGCGGTGACGTTCGACGTCGGCTTGTCCAGCTTGATCCGCAGCCGCGCCGCGGGAGTGCCCGACAGGCGCCCGGTCTTCGGCAGCGGAGCGGAGACGAACGCGGCCCGGTACGGCTGCGCGGTCGTCGGGTCGGCCACCATCGCGCTCTCCGGGTGGCCGTCGCCTCGCGGGCCGGCAGCGTCGGTGAACGCGGCCGTCGTACCCCCGGCCGCGGGCTTCAGGCCGAGCGAGCCGTCCGCCCCCGGCCGCAGGACGAGGGTGCGCGCGTCCCGGGACGGCCAGTCCCGCTGGGTGATCCACTGGTCCGGCCCGACCTCGATGTCGGCGCGCGGCTCCCGCATGATGCCGTTCGGGATCTTCTGCAGCTCGTGGTCGAACCACCGGTGCAGGGTCCGCACCCAGTCGTCCCGCCGGATGTCGAACGGGTCGACGTGGCCGCGCTGCGACAGCCACACCTTGCGCTCGACGCCGCGCTTCGCCAGGGCCTCCCACCAGAGCGCGAAGTGGTCGTCCTTCACGTTCAGGTCGTTGACGCCGTGGTAGGCGAAGATGCTGGCGCGGACCTTGCGGGCGTCGGCGATCGTCCCGTTCCGGTAGTCGGCGGTCTTCCAGTAGGCGTTGTAGTTGCCGGTCGCGTCGTCCTCGCCCTCGTCGAGGCCGGCGTTCACGGCGGCGCACTTGGCGGGCGGGTCGGTGTCGACGTAGTCGGCGAGTCCCGGCTGCTCGTCCGTCCAGTACTTCACGCCGTTCATGCGGCTGTACTGGTACCAGCTGCTGATCGCCGCGATCGGGACGATCGTCTCCAGCCCCTGCACGCCGGTCGCCGCGACGCCGTTGGCGAGCGTCCCGTCGTAGGACTTGCCGATCATGCCGGTGCGGCCGGTCGTCCACGTCGCCTTCACCGGGCTGCCGTCCGGCCGGAAGGCCTTCGCGCGCCCGTTGAGCCAGTCGACCACGGCCTTGCCGCCGAGGACGTCGCTCGGACCGCCGCTCACGGGGCAGCCGTCGGAGCGGGTCGTCCCCACCATGTCCACGGCGAGGAACGCGTACCCGCGCGGCACGAAGTAGTTGTCGTAGAACAGCGGGAACTTCACCGGGTTCCCGTTTGCGTCGTAGGTCTTGAGCTCGCTCTCGTTGCCGCGCCCGGCGTTGTCGTAGTACGGGCTCTCGTCCATGATCACCGGGACCTTGAGGCCGTTCTCGGTCTCCTTGGGCCGGACGATGTCGACGTTGACGCGGTCCTTCCTGCCGTCCCCGTCGCTGTCCACGCCGGACTCGACGTAGACGTGCTCGCGGATCGCGTCCTTGTAGGAGAAGACCGGCTGGGTCACGCCGCCCTTCACCACGATCTTGGGGGACGTCCGGGCCAGCGCCGTCGCGCCGCCGCCGGTGCCGGCGAGCGCGACGCCCGTCAGCACGGCCACCGTCATCGTCCGCCGGGTTCGTCTCAGGGATCGCCTGGCCAACCCGCACCTCCGGTCATGAAAATGATCTCCGTTGGGCCACAGGTTCCTCGCCCGGCGGCGCGGGGTAAAGGGCGGCGCACGACGAACTCGGACCGGATTTGGTCACGTCCTGCCCTTGCGCCTCACGGTCTGTCCGCAACCGTGATACCGGTCCGTCCGTGACGGCGGCGAGGGATGCCCGGCGTGCTTGCCGGGCACCCCCGCCTCCATGGGTTGGAGCTACCGCAAATCACTACGCAAGGGACCGTTCCGGATCAACCTGTCCAGGAAGGGTGTCGGGCACAGCGTCGGGACGCGCGGCGCCCGCTACACCCGCTCCGCGGACGGGCGCCGGCACATGACGTTCCGCATTCCCGGAACGGGCCTGTCCTGGCGCCGCCCCCTCGGCCGGCGCCGCTAGCCGCGCTTCGCGCGGTTCACCGCCGACAGGACGGCCTCCACAGCCGGTGAGCACCGACGTGTCGAGGCCCGCGCCCCACGCCGTCACCCCGTCCACCCGGCATTCGGCGTAGGCGGCGGCCATGGCGTCGGGGCCGGCCTCGGTCGAGTGCTCGGCGTAGTGGAGGACGTCCACCTTGATCCCCGCCGCGGCCAGCGCGCCGGTGAGGGCGTCCAGGGGGCCGTTGCCGGAGCCGGTGCACTCGCGCTCGTCCCCGTCGACGGCGATGACACCGGTGAAGTCGTGCCGCGCCGAGCCCGTCTCCTGCGAGCGCCCCTGCGCAGGAGCCTGGGACGTCCGCCAGCCGGCCACCGTGACCGGCCCGGTCCGGTCGAGGTACTCGGCGCGGAACAGGTCCCACAGCTCCTCCGCGGTGACCTCCTCGCCGCTGCCGTCCGTCGCCCGCTGGACGACCTGGGAGAACTCGATCTGCAGCCGGCGCGGCAGGTCCAGCCCGTACCCGGTCCGCAGCAGGTAGGAGATCCCGCCCTTCCCCGACTGGCTGTTCACCCGGATGACCGCCTCGTACCCGCGCCCGACGTCGGCGGGATCGATCGGCAGGTACGGGACGTCCCACGGCAGCCGCTCCGGCGGCACGCCCTGTTCCTCGGCGCGCCGGGCGTGGCGGGCCATGCCCTTGCCGATCGCGTCCTGGTGCGTCCCCGAGAAGGCCGTGTAGACCAGGTCGCCGCCGTACGGGTGCCGCTCGTGGACGGGCAGCCGGTTGCAGTACTCGACCGTCCGGCGGATCTCGTCGATGTCGGAGAAGTCGATCCGCGGGTCGACGCCCTGCGCGTGCAGGTTCAGCGCGAGCGTGACCAGGTCGACGTTCCCGGTCCGCTCGCCGTTGCCGAACAGGCAGCCCTCGATCCGCTGCGCGCCCGCGAGCAGCGCCAGCTCCGCGCAGGCGACGCCCGTCCCGCGGTCGTCGTGCGGGTGGACCGACAGGATCACCGCGTCCCGCCGGGCCAGGTTGCGGTGCATGTACTCGATCTGGTCGGCGTACACGTTCGGCGTGGCGATCTCCACCGTCGCCGGCAGGTTCAGGATCACCGGGCGGTCGGGCGAGGCGTCCCACAGCCCGGTGACCGCGTCGCAGACCTCCAGCGCGTAGTCCGGCTCGGTGACGTTGACCGTCTCGGGGGAGAACTCGACCTGGTCGCGCTCGTCGACGTCCGGACGTCCGACACCGCGC
Source organism: Actinomadura sp. B10D3 (assembly GCF_039871695.1). Lineage (NCBI taxonomy): Bacteria > Bacillati > Actinomycetota > Actinomycetes > Streptosporangiales > Thermomonosporaceae > Actinomadura > Actinomadura sp. B10D3. Next base: position 70,814 of record NZ_JBDPLY010000036.1, on the reverse strand, counting down.
ACGGCCGCGCCGCCCACGCCGCCCTGGTGGAGGCGATCCGCATCCGGGACCCCGCCGCCGCGGGGCGGATCATCAGAACCGAACTCCACGGCACCCTCGAAGCCATCCAGCGCGGCTAGGCCAGGGCCGACAGGAGGGGCGGGAGGTCGCCGTCGTGGACGATGGTCAGGCGGCGGGTGGCGCGGGTCATGGCGACGTAGAGGTCCTGCCCGCCCTTGGGCGACTCGGCGAGGATGCCGGACGGGTCGACGACGATCACCGAGTCGAACTCCAGGCCCTTGGCCTCCTCGGTCGTCAGCACGACGACGGGGGAGTCGAGGGCCTCCGGAGTGGCGCCGGCGGCGGCGTCCGGGAGGGCGTCCAGGGCGGCGGCGTGCCGGGCCGCCGAGGTGATGACGGCGAGGCGGCCCTCCTTGAAGGCGCCGCCGATGTCCTCGCCCCCGGTGACCAGGGACAGTTCCGAGTGGACGAGGGACGGCAGCTCGGCGACCGGCAGTGCGACCGCGGCGGGCGGCGGGCCGTCGTCGCGGACGGGTTCGGGCGGGGTCTGGTCGGGAGCGACGGCGGCGAGGACGTCGGCGGCGACCCGCATGATGGCGGCCGGCGTGCGGTAGTTGACGAGGAGGCGCTGCTCGCGCCAGCGGCCCGGCACGTAGCGGTCGAGCATCTGGCCCCAGGACGCGGCGCCCGCGGCGCTGCCGGTCTGCGCGATGTCGCCGACGACGGTGAGGGAGCGGGTCGGGACGCGGCGCATCACCGTGCGCCAAACCATCTCGGAGAGCTCCTGGGCCTCGTCGACGATGACGTGGCCGTACGCCCACTCGCGGTCGGCCATGGCGCGCTGGGCGGTGGTGAGGACGGGGCCGTCGTCGTGGTGGCGCTCGGCGAGCTCGCCGGCGGAGATCACGTCGCGTGCGGACAGGAGGTCGGTGGTCCCGGCGGTCTCGATGACCTCCCGGGCGTAGCGCTCCTCCTCGGCCTGCGCGGCCCGCGCGGCCCGCTCCCGGGCCCGGTCGGCGGAGTCGTCCTTGCCGAGATGCTCGGCGGCCTCGTCCAGGAGGGGAACGTCCGAGACCGTCCACGGTGAGCCGGACGGGCGGTGCAGGAGCGCGCACTCGGCGGGGGAGAGGCCGGCCTGCGCGCCGACGCGGGCGAGCGCCTCGGGATCGGCGAAGAGGTCGTCGAGGAGCTGCTGGGGCGTCAGCTCGGGCCACAGCCCGTCCAGCGCGGACCGGACGGCCGGGTCCTGCCACAGGGCCTCTTTGGCGAGACGGAGGTCCGTCTCGTCGAGGAGGGGTTCGTCCTCGGCCTCGTCGATGAGCTCCTGGAGCCAGTCGGGGAGCCCGCCGGACTTCGCGATCTCCTCCAGCGGCTCGTCCATGATGCGGTCGTACTGCTCCGCCCGGTTGAAGGCGAGCGCCTCCAGCATGTCGTGGACGAACCGGCGCCGCTGCATGTTGTGCGGAAGGTGCAGCGCGCGGGCGCGGTCGCGGATCTGCTCGCACCTGGCGGCGTCCACTTCCAGGACGAGGTCGTCGGTTCCGATGCGCAGGCCGTCGGCGGGCGCGATCTGCCGGTCGCGGACGGCGGCCTCGACGAAGTCGGCCATGCGCAGGCCTCCCTTGACGACGGCGGACGCCGGGGTCTCGGCGGCCGTCGCCTTGAGGCCCGGGTACAGCTCGCCGACCGTGGCCAGCGCGACGTCGGTCTCGCCCAGGCCCGGCAGCACCTGCTCGATGTAGCGGAGGAACGTGGCGTTGGGGCCGACGACGAGCACCCCGCGGCGTTCGAGGACGTCGCGGTGCGTGTAAAGGAGGTACGCGGCCCGGTGCAGGGCGGCGACCGTCTTGCCGGTGCCGGGACCGCCCTGGACGACCAGCACGCCATGCAGGCCCGACCGGATGACCTGGTCCTGCTCCTCCTGGATGGTCGCGACGACGTCGCTCATCCGGCCGGTCCGGCGGCGGCGGAGCGTGGCGAGGAGGGCGGCCTCGCCCACGATGCCGCGGCGTTCCGACTCCGCCAGGCCCTCCAGGTCGAACACCTCGTCGTCCAGCCGGACGACCTCGCGGTGCCGCAGGTGCAGGTGACGGCGGCGCGCGAGCGTGCCGGGCGCGCCCGGCGTCGCGGTGTAGAACGGGCGGGCCGCCTCGGCGCGCCAGTCGATCAGGATGGGCTCGCGGTCCTCGTCGCGGAGCCCGATGCGGCCGATGTAGAACGTGTCGCCGGGGCCGTCGGCACCGGCGCGGTGGTCGATGCGCCCGAAGCACAGGCCGTGCTCCACACCGCCGAGCCGGGCGAGGCGGCGGGTGGCCTCCTCGGCGGCGACGGCGCTCTCCAGGCGCGCCTGGAACACGCCGCCTCCTCCGGCCGGCCCCCGCCGCAGCGCGGCCTCCGCCCCCGCCCGCTCGGCGTCGAGCCGCGCGTACACGCGGGACACGTACTCCTGCTCGGCACGCAGCGCGGCCTGCCGGGCTTTTTCTTCGCGCTCGGGGTTGACAGCATCCGCTTGACGGAGTCCCATACCTCGGGTACACTCCTATTCATAGGATTGGTGATCTGTGTGCGTAGTCTGTAACGCGCTAGCCTAGCATCCTTCTCTCCGCGCTGCCCGATCTTCCCGGCGCCTGCGGAAGATCTTCTCCGTTGCCGCGGACGTCATCCGCGCGTGCCCCGAGGCCACCGGCCTTCATGAGGCTGTCCGGCGATCACTGCCGGGCCGGCGCCGGGGCGCGAGGCGCCCCGGCCGCGCGGGTCCGGCGCCGGACGCGGCGCGGCGCCGGACTCCGGTCAGCGGTCGACGCGCGGGCTCGTCGCCTGGCCGCCGAAGATGTCGGCGAGGTCGTAGGCCACGGGGACCTCCAGCTGCTCGTAGGTGCAGGAGCCCGGGGTCCGGTCGGGCCGCCAGTTGCGGAAGCGGGCGGTGTGCCGGAACCGGTCGCCCTCCATCGCCTCGTACGCCACCTCGACCACCAGTTCGGGACGCAGCGGCACCCAGCTGAGGTCCTTCTTGCCCGTCCAGCGGGAGATGGCGCCCGGCATGCGGTCGACGGTGGCCTCCGTCTGGTTCGCCCACTCAGACCAGGGATGCTGGGAAAGATCCTCCAACCGGTAGGGCTTCAGCTCCTCGACCAGCTCCGCCCGGCGCTTCATCGTGAACGACGCCGCCACCCCCACGTGCTGGAGGTGCCCCTCGGAGTTGTAGAGGCCGAGCAGCAGCGACCCGACGATGGGCCCCGACTTGTGCCAGCGGAAGCCGGCCACGACGCAGTCGGCGGTCCGCTCGTGCTTGACCTTGAACAGCACCCGCTTGTCCGGCTGGTACGGGATGTCCCGCGGCTTGGCGATGACGCCGTCCAGCCCCGCGCCCTCGAACTCCTCGAACCAGCGCAGCGCAAGGTCGTAGGAGTCGGAGGCGGGCGTGACGTGGATCGGCGCCTTCGCCCCGGACAGCACCTCGGTCAGCCGCCGCCGGCGCTCGCCGAGCGGCACCTCCAGCAGCGACTCGTCCCCGAGCGCGAGCAGGTCGAACGCGACGAACGACGCCGGGGTGTTCTCCGACAGGAGCTTGATCCGCGATGCGGCGGGATGGATGCGCTGCTGGAGGGCGTCGAAGTCGAGGCGCGTCCCCATCGGCAGCACGATCTCGCCGTCCACCACGCACCGCGGCGGCAGCTCGCGCAGCGCCGCCTCGACCAGCTCGGGAAAGTAGCGGGTGAGCGGCTTCTCGCCCCGGCTGGACAGCTCCACCTCGTCGCCGTCCCGGAAGACGATGCAGCGGAATCCGTCCCACTTGGGCTCGTACAGCAGGTCGCCCTTGGGCATGGTCTTGACCGCCTTGGCCAGCATCGGCGGCAGCGGCGGGCTGATCGGCAGGTCCATCCCCCCATCTTGCGCCCCCGCACCGACAAAAGGACACGCCGGGGGCGCGATACGGGGTTCGATACTGTGCAGGTCATGCGCCGTCTGCTGCCCGAGCCCCCCGCCGGCGCCGCCGCCCCCGCCGCCGACCCGTACGAGGCCTACGCCGACCTGCCGGGCCTCCGGCTGGGTATGGTCATGAGCGTGGACGGCTCCGTCACCGACGCCGAGGGATGGACGGACGGTCTCGGCGGCGCCGCCGACTTCCGCGTGTTCCGGACCCTGCGGGCACTGGCCGACGCGATCCTCGTCGGTGCCGGGACGGTCCGCACGGGACGCCTCGGCCCGGCCCGCCTCCGGCCCGATCTGCGCGCGCGCCGCGCCCGCCCGCCCGCGCCGATCGTCGTCGTGAGCCGCTCCGCCGACCTTGATTGGACGCTCCCGCTGTTCACCGAGGCCGAGACGGCCACGCTCGTCGTGACCTCACGCGGCGTCCGGCACCGGGTTCCGGACCACGTCCAGGCGGTCGCCGCGGGGGAGGACGACGTCGACCTGCCCGCGGCCGTCACGATTCTCCGCGAGGAGCTCGGATACGAGCACCTGCTCTGCGAGGGCGGTCCTTCCTTGGCCACCGCGCTCATCCGGGCGTCCCTCGTCGACGAGCTGTGCCTCAGCATCGCCCCGACCCTGCTCGGAGCGCGGCGCCACACCCGCCTCCTGGACGGGCTGAACGCCGAAATACCGCTCACCCCCACGGCCCTCTACCTGGACGAGGGCGTGCTGTTCGCCCGTTACCGGCTGCGGGTGTAACGCAGGAAGAGGAAGCCGTTGTCGTCCTGGAGGACGTGGGCGAGCTTCAGCTCGGACGGGACGGCCAGGGACGGGCCGTCCAGGATCCGTGTCGGGTGCCCGGAGAGCAGCAGGGGGCTCAGCGTGAGGCACAGCTCGTCCAGCAGCCCGTGCGCCACCACCTGTGCGAGGACCCCCGGACCGCCCTCGCACAGGAGGCGCCTGTGGCCGCGGGCGGCCAGCTCCCGGACCGCGGCGGGGAAGTCGAGCGTGTTCTTCCCGGTGACGATGACGTCGGCGCGTTCCCGGGCGGCCGCCAGCCGGTCCGGGTCGGCGGACCCGGCCGCCAGCACGATCGTGCGGCTCTGCGCCTCGGTGAAGACCGGCGCGTCGAAGTCGAGGTCGAGCGTCCGGGACACGATCGCCAGCGGCGGGACAGGCGGCCTGCCGTCGCGCAGGCCGTCCCACCCCGCGCTCGGACGGACCGGCCCGTAGCCCTCGGCGCGCACGGTGCCGGCGCCGACGATCACGACGTCGGCGAGCCCGCGCAGCAGCAGGAACAGGTGCCGGTCGGAGGAGTTGCCGAGGCCGCCGCTGCGCGCGTCGCGCTGCGCGGCACCGTCCAGGCTGGCCACCATGTTGGCCCGCAGCCAGGTGGTGCCGGACGGGTAGGCGTAGCGCTCGGCGAGATCGGCCTCGCCGGGCTCCGGAGAGAGCGTCCGCATGAGGTCTCAAGCTACTCGACGCCGGACGCGCGGAGTGACCGGCCGTACACCAAGTTTCGCGAATCCGTCATACGCGGGGCCTCCGGCCGAGACACTGGCCGCGGGGATCGGAGATGAGAATCTCACGAAGGGAGCGGGGGTTGGGGTACACGGCACTGGGCGCGTGGGTCCTCGCCGCCACCGGCGGCGGCCGATTATTGGTCATCTGGATGGCCCGCGGGGGTCCGTCGACGAAGGTGACGCGCTTTCCGGTACTGGTCGTGGCGGGGCATCCGCTCGCGGCCCTCGCCGGGCTGGTCCTCTGGATCGCCTACCTGGCCACCGGAAGCGCCGCCTGGGCCTGGGCGGCCTTCGGGACGCTGCTCGTCGTCATCCTCCAGGGGTTCCTGATGTTCACCCGCTGGCTCGTCGGACGCGGCGGCCGGCACGCCCGCGGCACGGACCAGGCGTTCCCCGCGACGGCGGTGATCACCCACGGCACGGCCGCGGTCGCGACGTTCGTCCTGGTGTTCCTGACCGCGATGGAGGCGACCCGCGCGTGAGCGGCGGGCTCACGCACCCCGCTTGAGGACGAGCAGCGCCCGGTCGCCGACCGGGACGGTGTCGCGGGCCTTCAGCCGGGGGCGCTCGCCGACGGTGCCGGGCTCGGCGGTGTCGAGCACGAACTCCCAGCGCTCGCCGTACTCGGCGCCGGGGAGCGTGAACTCGACCGGCTCCGACCCGGCGTTCACCAGCAGGAGGAACGAGTCGTCGCGGACGCGCCGGCCCCGCGGATCGGGCTCGGTGATGGCGTCGCCGTTGAGGAACACGCCGAGCGACTTGGCGAACCCGACGTTCCAGTCCTGGTCGGTCATGCTCTCGCCGGCGGGGGTGAGCCAGGCGATGTCGGCCGCGGCGCCGGAGCCCCGGCCGGTGAAGAACCGGCGGCGCCGGAACACCGGGTGGTCGTGCCGAAGCCGCGACAGGATCCGGACGAACTCCATGTCGTCGGAGTCCTCCCAGCGCACCCACGCGAGCTCGTTGTCCTGGCAGTAGGCGTTGTTGTTGCCCATCTGGGTGCGGCCCAGCTCGTCCCCGTGCGAGAGCATCGGCACGCCCTGCGAGAGGAACAGCGTGGCGAGGAAGTTGCGGCGCTGCCGGGCGCGCAGGTCGAGGACGGCGGGGTCGCGGGTGGGGCCCTCTACCCCGCAGTTCCAGGAGCGGTTGTCGTCGGTGCCGTCCCGGTTGCCCTCGCCGTTGGCCTCGTTGTGCTTGTCGTTGTAGGAGACCAGGTCGGTCAGCGTGAACCCGTCGTGGCACGTGACGAAGTTGATGGACGCGAACGGGCGCCGCGCGCTGTGCTCGTACAGGTCGGAGGAGCCGGTGAGGCGGGACGCGAACTCCGGCATGGTCGCGTACGAGCCGCGCCAGAAGTCGCGGACGGTGTCGCGGTACTTGCCGTTCCACTCCGTCCACAGCGGCGGGAAGTTGCCGACCTGGTAGCCGCCCTCCCCGACGTCCCACGGCTCGGCGATCAGCTTCACCTGCGACACGACCGGGTCCTGCTGGACGAGGTCGAAGAACGCGGCGAGCCGGTCGACGTCGTGCAGCTCGCGGGCGAGCGCGGAGGCGAGGTCGAAGCGGAACCCGTCGACGTGCATGTCCAGGATCCAGTAACGCAGCGAGTCCATGATGAGCTGCAGCGCGTGCGGGTTCCGGACGTTCAGCGAGTTGCCGCAGCCGGTGTAGTCGAGGTGGTAGCGCTTGTCGTCGTCCCGGAGCCGGTAGTACGAGGCGTTGTCGATGCCGCGGAACGACAGCGTCGGCCCGAGGTGGTCGCCCTCGGCGGTGTGGTTGTAGACCACGTCCAGGATGACCTCGATGCCCGCCTCGTGCAGGGCGCGGACCATCGCCTTGAACTCCAGCACCTGCTCCCCGTACTGCCCGGACGAGCTGTAGGAGTTGTGCGGCGCGAAGAACCCGATCGTGTTGTAGCCCCAGTAGTTGTCCAGCCCGCGCGCCACCAGCGCGTGCTCGGGGACCGACTGGTGCACCGGCATGAGCTCGACCGCCGTCACGCCGAGGTCGAGCAGGTGGTCGACCATCACCGGGTGGGCGAGGCCCGCGTACGTCCCGCGCTGCTCCTCCGGGATGCCGGGATGCAGCTTCGTCAGCCCCTTGACGTGCGCCTCGTAGATGACGCTCTCGTGGTAGGGGACGCGGGGCGCGCGGTCGTCCGCCCAGTCGAAGAACGGGTTCACCACCACGTTCTTCGGCATGTAGGGGGCGCTGTCGTCCTCGTTCAGCGCGTCGGGGTCGGCGAACCGGTAGGAGAACAGCGACTCGTGCCAGCGGACGTCGCCCTCCACCGCCTTGCCGTACGGGTCGAGCAGCAGCTTGGACGGGTTGCACCGGTGCCCCTCGCGCGGGGCGAACGGCCCGTGCACCCGGTACCCGTACCGCTGCCCGGGGCCGACGCCGGGCAGGTAGCCGTGCCAGACGAACCCGTCCACCTCGGGCAGGTCACGCCGCGTCTCCCGTCCAGCGTCGTCGAACAGGCACAGCTCGACCCGGCCGGCCACCTCCGAGAACAGCGCGAAGTTCGTGCCCGTGCCGTCCCAGGTGGCGCCCAGCGGATAGGGGTCCCCGGGCCACACCTCCCGCATAGCGTGCTCTCCCCCTCGGGGCCGGTTGGTCCTGGCCCGTCGATTGTTGCGTACCCACCGTCCTCCAGCCCCCACCCATCCACCAATCAACGGAGGGCTTCGCCCGATGCCTTCTGCAGCCCCCACCCATCCACCAATCAACGGAGGGCTTCGCCCGATGCCTTCTGCAACCCTCACCCAACCACCCACCTACCACGCGCGGGCCGGACATCAGCGTGTCACGGGCAGGCCCGGCGGGGGAGGCGCCAGACGATCTCCTCGTCGCTGGTCTCCCCGGTGGGGCGCATGCCGATCTTGGACGCGACCGCCTCCGACGCCCGGTTCTCGGGGTGGATGGTGGCGACGACGTCCTGGATCCCGTGCGCCGCCAGCCAGTCCAGCAGCGCGCGGGCGGCCTCGGTCGCGAACCCGAACCCCTGGTAGGGCATGCCGATCACCCAGGCGACCGAGACGCGGTGCCGCGGCGGACCGGGCGTGACCGTCGAGCCGGCGTCCGGCGGCGCCACCGTGAACCCCGGCGGTGCGGGGGCGACCGTCGCCTGGACGTAGCCGACGGCCTGCCCGTCCCGGGCGCGCCGCACGATCCAGTTCAGCCAGGACTCCTGGTGGAACGGCGCCGAACCCGCGACCAGGTGCGCGTAGCGGGCGCGCAGCTCGTCCCGCGTGAGCGGCTCGCCGCCGGTGTAGGCGTGCAGCCGCCGGTCGGCGAGGACCGGGGCCATCTCGTCCGCATGGTGGACCGCCAGCGGCTCCAGGACGAGGCGCTGGGTCCGGATGGTCGCGGCGATCGGCCCGTACACCCGCCGATCGTATGCCCGCCGCGGGGCGCCGGTCCGGAGGCGCCGCCGGTCAGAGCCACCCGTCGGCGCGCCGGCCGGCGAGCCGCCGCGTCCAGGCGCCGGCCGGGTGCTGCTTCGGGTCGAGCCACAGCCAGGGCTGCGCGTGCCGGAACGGCAGGTCGGTGCCGGGCTGCCACGGGAACAGGCCCTCCCGGTTCGGCCACACGACCTGCAGGATCGGCAGCGGGGGGCGCCGGTAGAACGTCACGGCGCCGGCGAACAGCCCGCCGTACCAGTGCGGGTCGGCGTCCCGGAAGGCGGCCTGCTGGCCCCGCACGACGCCGTCGCGGCGCTCGCCGTCCACCGGAACCCGGCCCTCGGCGGCCTGCCGGCCGAGGGCGTTGAGGATCTCCTCGGTCTCGTACACGTCGCCGCCGAACATCGCCAGCTCGGGCGCCCGGTGGCTGTGCCACAGCCCCACCGTGTACGCCCATCCGGGGCCGTCGTCGTCGGCGTGGACGAGGACGACGCTCCACCCGTACTGCGTGATGTGCACGATCGTGCGGAGCTGGAAGTTGTCCAGGCGACCGCGGTCACCGTAGTCACGGCAGATGACGCACGTGCACGGGGGATGCTCGCCGGACATGACCCTCAGTTTACGATCAATCGACCCTGGGCGAGCGCGCGTGTCCCCTTCCCCGGGACTCCCGCCCGGCGGATCCCGGTGCCCGGCGGGCGCGGATCGTTCGGGGCGGGCGCGGATTCTGGCATCATCGGGACCACCGACCTGTCACCACGGCACCGTTCCGGGAAGGGCACGCATGCCACGTCGTCCGGGGTTCGCCGCCGAGCGCCGCCAGCGGCTGCTGGAGATCGTCCGCGCGAACGGCGCGGTCTCCATGCGCGATCTGGCGGCGTCGCTGGAGGCGTCCGAGGCGACCGTGCGCCGCGACATCCGCGCCCTGGAGGCGGAGGGGCTGCTCGACCGCCGGCACGGCGGGGCGATGGCGCCGGGCGGGCTGTCGCGCGAGCCGACCTACCAGCAGAAGGCCAAGGTGGCGGCCGAGGAGAAGGCGGCGATCGCGCGCCTCGCGTCCGACCTCATCGAGGAGGGCGACGCGGTGGTGATCGGCGCGGGGACGACCACCCGGGAGCTGGCCCGCGAGCTGGTCGGCTTCGACTCGCTGACGGTCGTCACCAACTCGCTGCTCGTGGCCCAGGTGCTCGCCGAGGCGCGCGGCGTCGAGGTGGTGATGACGGGCGGGTCCCTGCGGGGCGCCATCCACGCGCTCGTGGGCGGGGCGGCCGAGCAGACGCTGGCCAGCCTGCGGGTCCGCCGGGCGTTCATCTCGGGGAACGGGCTGACCACCGAGCGGGGCCTGTCCACGCCGAACATGCTGGTCGCGGGCGTCGACCGCGCGCTGGCGCACGCCGCCCAGGAGGTGGTCGCCCTGGTCGACCACACGAAGGTGGGCGTCGACACGATGTTCCAGACGGTGCCCACCGACGAGATCGCGTTCCTGGTGACCGACGGCAGGGCGCCCCAGTCGGAGCTGAGCGAGTTCGAGAACGCGGGGGTCGACGTCTGGGTCGCCCCGGTCCGTTCCGACTCCGCCGAGTCCTAGGACGGGGCGGCACGCTCAGGCGCCCCGTGCGGCACCGCCCGACGGGGTCACCCGGTGGATGCGCGGTGACGGCATCTCCTGCGCGGCGTAGGCGGCCTCGATCCCGGCGCGGACGGCGGCGACCCGCTCGGCAGGGCAGAGCAGCAGCACGGAGCCGCCGAAGCCGCCGCCGATCATCCGTCCGCCGTGCGCGCCGGCGTCCACGCCCGCGGCCACGGTGAGGTCGGCCTCCGGCCAGGAGACCTCGTAGTCGTCCCGCAGTGACGCGTGGGACGCGGTGAGCAGCGCGCCGAGTTCCGCGCCGGGCCCGCGTCCCGGCGTCGCGGCGGCGGCCTCAAGCAGCCGGGCGGCCGACGCCACCCGCTCGTTCTCGGTCACGACGTGGCGGACCCGCCGGCGGAGCACCGGATCGTGCAGCCTCCGGAGGGCCGGGTCCAGGTCCGCGACGTCCCGGAGCGAGGCGACGCCGAGAAGTTCGGCGGCCCGCTCGCACTGCCCGCGCCTGGTGGCGTACTCGCCGCCGGTGAGGGCGTGTTCGGCGCGGGTGTCCACGACCAGCGCCGCCAGGCCCTCGAACGGGAGCGGCACCTGCTCGGTCTCGCCGCTGCGGCAGTCCAGCAGCAGGGCGTGCCCCGCGACGGCCAGCAGCGAGGCCGACTGGTCCATGAGCCCGCAGGGGACTCCGACGAAGAGGTTCTCGGCCCGCTGGGCGAACCGCGCGAGTTCTGTCCGGGAGAAGGTGACGCCGTAGAGGTCGCACAGCGCCAGTGCGGTCGCGCATTCGAGCGCTGCCGACGAGGAGAGCCCCGCACCGCGCGGCAGGTCGGCGTCCACCAGCAGGGACGCGCCGTCCACGCCGTGCTCGCGGAGCGCCCACGCGACCCCGGCGGGGTAGGCGGCCCAGCCGGGGACGCCGCGCGGCGCCAGGTCCTTCACCGGCACGGTCACCTCGTCGCCCGGCGCCTGGCGCGACCGGAGCTCCAGCATGCCGTCGTCCCGGCGGGCACCCGCGACCGTCACCCCGAGCCCGATGGCGAAGGGGAGCACCAGGCCGTCGTTGTAGTCGGTGTGCTCGCCGATCAGGTTCACCCGGCCGGGCGCGCGCCAGACCGCGGTGGGTGCCCGGCCGTAGGCGGCGGCGAACTCGTCCTCGATCGACACGGCGGCTCCTCGCTGACAGGCTGCTGACGCAATCCTGGCAGAATCAATCAATAACTGTCACTTACGAACATCGAGGATCGGGTGAGCGGACCGGGCTTCGCCGCGGCGCGCAGGCGGCACATCCTTGAGCTCGTCCAGCGCAACGGCTGGATGGCGCTGCGCGACCTGGCCACCGCGGTCGGCGGCTCGGACGTGACCGTGCGCCGGGATCTGCGGGTGCTGGCGGAGCAGGGCCTGCTCGTCCGGGCCCGCGGCGGCGCGTTCCCGCCCGGAACGCTGGCGTACGAGCCCTCCTACGGCGAGAAGGCGCGGGTGGCCGGCGCCGAGAAGGAGGGCATCGCGGTGGCCGCGGCGGGCATGGTCGAGGACGGCGACACGCTGGTGCTCGGCGCCGGCACCACCACCGAGCGGCTCGCCGCGCACCTGGTGGCCCGGCGCGGGCTGACCGTGGTGACCAACTCGCTCGCGGTCGCGCACACGCTGGCCAGGGCGCCCGACGTGGAGGTCCTGCTGACCGGGGGAGTGCTGCGCGGGTCCATCCGCGCGCTCGTGGGCGGGGCGGCCGAGCAGTCGCTGGCGGGCCTGCGGGCGCGGGTCGCGTTCCTGTCGGGGAACGGGCTGACGGCCGAGCGCGGCCTCTCCACGCCGAACATGGAGGTCGCGATGGTGGACCGCGCGCTCGCCCGCGCCGCCGCCGAGGTGGTGGTGCTCGCGGACGCGACGAAGGTCGGGGTCGAGGCGGTGTACCAGACCGTGCCGCCCGGCCTGATGAGCGCCCTCGTCAGCGACGCCCCCGTGGGCGGTGCCGAGTTGGCCGCCCTCGCCATCGTCGGGGTCCGGGTGACCGCCGTCCACGGTTGACCGTTCCCGGTTGCACGGATGTCGTTACCTGAGCGATATTGACAGAATCTGATCGGCGGTGGCTGAATGACGGCACCACCCCGGTTCGCGAAAGGACCACGATCATGGTCAAGCCCCCCAGGCCCGGCGCCTCGCTGAGGTCCGCCATCGCGGTCTGCGCCGCCGTGACGCTCGCCGTGTCGGGCTGCGCCAAGTCCGAGGACGACGCGGGGTCCGCCGGCGGCCAGGACGCCGAGGGCCGGCAGCAGGTCGTCCAGTCCTCCGCGGCCGCCGGGCCGACCTGCACCCTGGGCAAGTTCGGGGGCGAGAAGTTCGACCCCAAGAGCGCGGTGATCGGCTTCTCCCAGTCGGAGAAGGAGGCCAACCCCTTCCGCATCGCCGAGACCGGCTCGATCAAGTCCGAGGCCAAGAAGACCGGCGTGTCCAAGCTGCGCAGTACCAACGCCCAGTCGCAGTTCGGCAAGCAGATCAGCGACGTCCAGCAGCTCATCGCCCAGGGCGCCAAGGCGCTGGTCATCGCCCCGCTCAACTCCGACGGCTGGGAGCCGGTGCTGCAGCAGGCCACGGCCAAGAAGATCCCCATCATCACCGTCGACCGGCAGATCAACGCGACCGCCTGCAAGGACTACGTGACCTTCATCGGCTCGGACTTCGTCGCGCAGGGCAGGCGGGCCGCCGACCAGATGATCAAGGCGCTGGACGGCAAGGGCAAGGTGGCGATCCTGCTCGGCGCGGCCGGCAACAACGTCACCACCGAGCGCACCAAGGGGTTCAAGGACCAGATCAAGGCCAAGGCGCCCGGGATCCAGGTCACGTTCGAGCAGACCGGCGAGTTCGCCCGGGAGAAGGGCCAGCAGGTCACCGAGCAGCTCGTGCAGAGCCACCCCGACATCGACGCCATCTACGCCGAGAACGACGAGATGGCGCTCGGCGCCGTCACCGCGTTGAAGGGCGCCGGCAAGAAGCCCGGCGACGTCAAGATCGTCTCGGTGGACGGCACGCGCGCCGCGGTGCAGGGCATCGTGGACGGCTGGATCCACGCCGTCATCGAGTCCAACCCGAGGTTCGGCCCGCTGGCCTTCCAGACGCTCCAGAAGTTCCTCGACGGCGGCGAGATCCCGCAGAAGGTCGTGATCGAGGACCGCGAGTACGACTCCTCCAACGCCAAGGAGGCCCTGTCGTACGCCTACTGATCCGGACCCGGCGTTCCGGACGCCGCATGACCCTGTTTCCCCGCCTCTGACCGGGCGGCGGGCGCCTACCTACCCCGTGGCAGCCCGCCGCCCTCCAGAGGTCTCCGCCGGGAGTGGCCCGTGTCCCCACCCAAGTCCGCCCCCCACGACGTGCCGCTGATCGAGGCGGCCGGGATCGTCAAGCGCTTCCCCGGGGTGCTCGCGCTGGACGACGTCTCCTTCAGCCTGCGCCCCGGGGAGGCGCACGCGCTGGTCGGGGAGAACGGCGCCGGCAAGTCCACGCTGCTGAAGGTGCTGACCGGCGTGCACCGCCCCGACACCGGTGGGCTCCGCATCCAGGGCGAGCCGGTCTCCTTCGCCGGGCCCCTCGACGCCCAGCGCGCCGGCATCCAGGCCATCCACCAGGAGATCGGCCTCGTCCCCCTGATGAGCGTGGCGCGCAACCTGCTGCTCGGCCGCGAGCCCCGCAACCGCCTCCGCCTCATCGACACCCGCGCGCTGCACGAGCGCGCCGCGGAGATCCTCGCCCCCTACGGCGTCCGGATCGACGTCCGCCGCCCGCTGCGGTCCTACGGCGTCGGGACGCAGCAGATGGTCGCGCTCGCCAGGGCCGTGTCGGTGGACGCCCGCGTCGTGGTCATGGACGAGCCGACCAGCTCCCTCGAACCCCGCGAGGTGGAGACGCTCTTCGGCGTCATCCGGGGCCTGCAGGACCGGGGCATCGCGGTCGTCTACGTCAGCCACAGGCTGGACGAGCTGTTCCGCGTGTGCGACCGCGTCACCGTCCTGCGCGACGGCCGGATGGTGCACACCGGCATGCTCGCCGACCTGGACCGGCTCCGGCTGGTTTCGCTGATGCTCGGCCGGGACATGGCCGAGGTGCGCGCCGAGGGCCTCACGAAGTTCTCCGGAGACCACGAGCGCACCGACGACGTCCCGGTGCTGGAGGCGCGCGGGCTGACCCGCCGCCACCAGCTGCACGACGTGTCGGTGACCGTCCGCCCCGGCGAGGTCGTCGGGCTCGGCGGCCTGCTCGGGTCGGGGCGCAGCGAGACGGCCAGGGCGATCGCCGGGGCGCTGCCCCTGGACGCGGGGACGGTCGTCGTCGCGGGCCGGTCCCTGCGGCGGCCCACCACCGCGAGCGCGAACAAGGCGGGCGTCGCGATGCTGCCCGAGGACCGCAAGGCCGAAGGGATCGTGCCCGGCCTGTCCATCCGCGAGAACATCGCGCTCGCCGCGCTGCCCGGCCTGTCGCGGGCGGGCATCGTCTCCGACGCCCGCATCGACCGCGTCGTCGACACGTTCATGAAGCGCCTGCGCATCAAGGCGTCCTCGGTGCACCAGCGGGTCGGCGAGCTGTCCGGCGGCAACCAGCAGAAGGTGCTGCTGGCCCGGTGGCTGGCCACCGAGCCGAAGGTGCTCCTGCTGGACGAGCCGACGCGCGGCATCGACGTCGGCGCCAAGGCGGAGGTGCAGACCCTGATCGACGAGCTGGCCCGCGAGGGGCTCGGCGTCCTGCTGATCTCCTCCGACCTGGAGGAGCTCGTCGAGGGGGCCGACCGGGTGGTCGTCCTGCGCGACGGCGCGGTCGCCGGGGAGCTCACCGGCGACCAGGTGAGCGAGCAGGGCGTCATGGCGGCCATCGCCGCCGAGCCGGGCCCCGGGACGACCGCGGACGCGGCGCCGCAGGAGGACGGGCCGGCGGCGACCGGAAAGGACGAGGACTGACATGGCCCAGGTGACGGCCTCCCCCTGGCAGGGGCTCGACCGCGCCCGCGCGCTGACGTGGCTGCAGGACTACGGCGTCTACCTCGCCGTCGCGGTGCTGCTGCTGTTCAACGCCTTCTTCACCCCGCACTTCCTGGAGGTGGACAACTTCCGGAACCAGCTCGTCCAGGTGACGCCGGTCCTGATCGTCTCGCTCGGAATGGCGCTGGTGATCGGCACCGAGGGCATCGACCTGTCGGTGGGCTCGGTGATGTCGCTGGCCGCGGCCATGATCGCCCTGTACCTCGGGTACGGCCTGGTCCCCGCGGTGCTGATGGCGCTGCTGGCCGGCGCGCTCAGCGGGCTGGCGGGCGGCTCGCTGGTCGCGTTCGTCGGGGTGCAGCCGATCGTGGCGACGCTGGCGCTGCTGGTCGGGCTGCGCGGGCTGGCCAACGTCTTCGTCCCGCAACTGGAGGACTTCCGCGACCCCGCCCTGCTGTCGCTCGGCGGCGACGCCGTGCTCGGCGTCCCGTACGTCGTGCTCGTCGCGGCGGCCGTCGTCGCGCTGGTCGGGTTCCTCGTCCGCCGCACCACCTTCGGGCGGCGGCTGGTGGCGATCGGCGGGAACCGGCGGGCCAGCGAGCTGTCCGGGCTGCCGGTCAAACGCGTCCTGCTGCTCGTCTACATGCTGTCGGGCGTCCTCGCGGTGATCGCCGGGGTGCTGTCCACGGCGCGGATCCAGGCGGCCGACCCGACCTCGCTCGGCCTGCTGATGGAGCTGTCGGCCATCACCGCGGTCGTCGTCGGCGGCACCCCGCTCACCGGCGGGCGGGTGCGGGTGGCGGGCACCGTGATGGGCGCGCTGCTCATGCAGCTGCTCACCTCGACGCTGACCAAGCACGACCTGCCCTCGTCCGGGACGCAGATGGTGCAGGCCGCCATCATCCTCGTCGCCGTCTACGCGGCCAGGGAACGGATGACCCGATGACACCGCTCACCACCGTCGGCCGGCCCGCCGCCGAGCCGGAGCCGGGAGCCGCCGCCGCGCGCGGCGAGCAGGCCGGGCGCGTGCTGCAGCAATACGGCGCGCCGATCGTGCTGCTCCTCGTCGCGGCCGTGGGCGCCGTCGTCTTCGACGGCTTCGCGTCGGGGGCGAACCTCGCCAACCTCGCCGCCTCCTCGTCCTTCCTGGCGATCATCGCCGTCGGCATGACGTTCGTCATCATCAGCGGCGGCATCGACCTGTCCGTCGGCTCGCAGTTCGCGCTGGGCGGGGTCCTCGCCGCGTGGGCGTCCCAGTACGGATGGGCCGCGGCCCTCGCGCTCCCGCTCGCGGTGTGCGGCGCCATCGGCCTCGCGCAGGGCGCGATCATCGCGCGCACCGGGATGGCGCCGTTCATCGTCACGCTCGCCGGCCTGCTCGGCGCGCGGGGGCTGATGCTCGCCATCTCCAACGAGGGCGCCGAGACCTACCTCGTGGAGAGCGACGCCTTCGCGAAGCTCGGGCAGGGCACCTTTCTCGGGCTGTCCTATCCCGTCTACATCACGCTGGCGCTGTTCGTCCTCGGCGGCCTCGCGCTCCAGCGCGGACGCTTCGGGCAGCGCGTGTACGCCGTCGGCGGCAGCGAGGACGCGGCCCGGCTCATGGGCGTGCCCGTCGCCCGCACCAAGATCCAGGTCTATCTCCTGACGGGCCTGCTCGCCGGGCTCGCGGGCGCGCTGAACGCCGCCCGGCTGTCCTCCGGCGTCACGATCCTCGGCGCCGGCATGGAGCTGGACGTGATCGCCGGCGTGGTCATCGGCGGCACGCTTCTCACCGGCGGCGCCGGAGCGCTGTCCGGGACCCTGGCCGGGGTGCTCCTGCTCGGCGTCATCCAGAACATCATCAATCAGATCGGAAGCCTCACCTCGGCCTACCAGCAGGTGGTCAGCGGCACGTTCCTCGCCGTCGTCGTGGTCGTGCAGCGCTACCTGAGCCGCGTGCAAAGGCTCACATGACGGTCTCCGAGACCGGGGGCGGCACCCTGGACCACCGGAACTCGCTCCGCACGTCGGTCCGGCTGGCCGACGACCGGGAGCTCATCTACTTCGACGACGAACCGGGCCACGACCGCACGGCGCCCGACCTGCGCCCGCTGCCCCCGCTGCAACCCCGGTCCGAGCTGCGGCTCGACCCCGTCATGGGGGAGTGGGTGGTGATGGCGGCGCACCGGCAGGACCGCACGCATCTGCCCGCGCAGAGCGAATGCCCGCTCTGCCCGTCCACCGAGGGCCGGCGGAGCGAGATACCGGCCGCCGACTACCACGTGGTCACCTTCGAGAACCGCTTCCCCTCCCTCGGCGGCCCGCCCGCCGGCGGCCGGTGCGAGGTAGTGTGCTTCACCAGCGACCACGACTCCTCGTTCTCCCTGCTGCCGGACCGCCGCCTGGACACCGTCGCCCGCGCCTGGACGGACCGGACGGCCGAGCTGAACCGGCTCCCCGGCACCGAGTACGTCTTCGTCTTCGAGAACCGCGGCGTGGAGATCGGGACGACCCTGCACCATCCGCACGGGCAGATCTACGCCTACCCCTTCGTCCCGGCGGCGCCGGCGCGCGCCCTGGAGATGGCGCGCCGGCACCGGGCCGACCAGGGCTCCTGCCTCTTCTGCTCCATCGTGGCCGCGGAACGGGCCGGGGAACGGGTCGTGGCCCGGTCGGACCGCTTCGTCGCGTTCGTCCCCGAGGCGGCCCGCTGGCCCTACGAGGTCCACATCTACCCGTACGGGCACGTCGGCGGGCTCCCCGACCTGGACTCCGGCGAACGGTCCGAGCTGATGGCGCTCTACCGGGACGTCCTGCGCCGCTTCGACCGGCTCTTCGACGCCCCCGCGCCGTACATCGCGCACTTCCAGCAGGCCCCGGCCCGTGTGGACGCCGGACTGGCGCACCTGTCCGTCCGGGTCTTCACGCCCCGCCGCGCCGAGGGCAAGCTCAAGTACCTCGCGGCGAGCGAGTCGGGTGCGGGCGCGTTCATCAACGACGTCCTCCCGGAGGAGGCCGCCCGCCGCCTGCGCGCGGCCGGCTGAGCTCCGCACAACGAGAAGGAGGCGAGGAGCGGGCTCCTCGCCTCCTTCGGTCAGGCGCCGGTGCTACCTGCGGGGACTACTTGCCGGTCCCGGCGAGCTTCGCCACCTCCTCGGCCGACAGCGCCCGGTCGAACAGGCGCACCGAGTCGATCGCGCCGGGCCAGAAGTCGACGGCGTTGCCGCCGAACTTGGCCCGCCCGATCACGGTGTGGCCGGTGGAGGCGGTCCCGAGGCACGCCTCGGCCTCGCCGGCCTTCTGGCCGTTCACGTACAGCGTCAGCGCCCCGGTCGCCGCGTCGCGGACGCCCGTCAGGTGGTACCACTGCCCGGTCTGCGGCGCCGCGGGAGCCAGCGCCCGGACGCCGGCGAAGCTGAACGCGAACCGGTTGTCGGCTCCCGAGTACTGCAGGAAGAAGGCGCTGCTGCTCGGCCCGTCCTGGCTGACCGCGGTCGCGAACGAGCCGAGGCGGTCCAGCTTCACCCAGGCGGACACGCTGTAGCCGCCCTCGGTGTCGAGGATCGCGGCGCCTGTGTCGGCGAACTGGTCCGAGCCGTCGAACTGCAGGCCGGGGCCGTCGTGGCCGGTCGTCCACTGCGGCCCGCCGACGAGCGTGGCGTCGTGGTCCCCGACCTCGTCGGCGGTCGTGGTGCCGCTGCCCTCGCTGAACGGGTAGAAGCTCACGCCGGCGAGCCCGGGAGTGCCCGGAGGCTCACCGCCGCCGCCGGACGACGGCTTCGC
The DNA here is from genome assembly GCF_039871695.1 of Actinomadura sp. B10D3. NCBI lineage: Bacteria > Bacillati > Actinomycetota > Actinomycetes > Streptosporangiales > Thermomonosporaceae > Actinomadura > Actinomadura sp. B10D3. The sequence continues at coordinate 51,661 of NZ_JBDPLY010000036.1, read as the reverse complement.
CGCGATGACCGCCCGGTTGGCCGCGCGGACCTTGGCGGCGTCCATCTTCGGCACCTGCCGGTCGTAGGTGAAGAGGCCGTTGACCTCCTTCTCCACGTCGGTGATCTGCGTGTAGACCGACCCGGACAGGCCGCACTTGACGACGAGCGTGCGCACCCCGTCCTGCACCTCGGTGTAGCGGCGGGTCAGCGTCGCCGAGTCGGGCGTCATCTCGTAGGCGAAGCTGCCCGCGGGGTCGAACATGTGGCCGTCGACCTTGAGGCCGAGGCCGCCGTACTCGCCGGCGACGCTGGCGCGGGGGCCGCGCGGGACCGGCGGCGAGCCGGGCCCCACGTAGGTGTGGTCGTCATAGATGTCGCCCTCGCCGTTGTCCGGCAGCGAGTCGCAGCAGTTGACGCCGCTGTCGGCGTTGACGAGCCGGCTCGGGTCCCAGCCCTTGACCATGTCGGCGACCCGCTTGGGCTCGTACTCGCCCCAGCCCTCGTTGAACGGCACCCACATGACGACCGACGGGTGGGCGCCGTGCTGCCGCACCATGTCGCGCATCTCGGTCTCGAACTGCTGCTTGTCCGCCGCGGGCGGGTTGTGGCCGCCGAACATGGCGGGCATGTCCTGCCAGACGAGCAGCCCGAGCTTGTCGGCCCAGTAGAACCAGCGGTCCGGCTCGACCTTCATGTGCTTGCGGACCATGTTGAAGCCGAGCTTCTTGTGCTCGGCCAGGTCGAACTTCAGCGCCTCGTCGGTCGGGGCCGTGTAGACGCCGTCCGGCCAGTAGCCCTGGTCGAGGGTTCCGACCTGCGGGACGAACGTGCCGTTGAGCAGCATGCGGGTCTTGCCGTCGTCCCCCTTGCCGAGGCTGATCGAGCGCATCCCGAAGTAGGAGCCGACCTCGTCCACGACCCGGTGACCGTCCCGGAGCCGGATCTTCAGCGTGTAGAGGTACGGGTCGTCGGGCGTCCACAGGTGCGGGCGGGGGATGCGGAGCGAGAGTTCGTCGCCGGCCTTGCCCGTCACCCTGCCCACCGGCGTGCGCCCGGCGTACGCGACCGCCTCCACCGTCGCGCCGGACGCTCCGGGCGCGTGCGCGGTGAGGCGGAGCCTCTTGCCGGCCAGGTCCGGGGTCATCGCGAGGTCCTCGACGTGGCCCGCGGAGACCGGCTCCATCCACACGGTCTGCCAGATGCCGGACGCCGGGGTGTAGAAGATCCCGTCGCCGGGCTTGCGCTGCTTGCCGACGGCCTGGCGGCCGATGTCGGTGGGGTCCTCCACCCCGACGATCAGCTCCTGCGCGCCGCCGGGCTTGAGGGCGTCGGTGACGTCCGCGGAGAACGCGGTGTAGCCGCCGGTGTGCGCGGCCACCTGGCGCCCGTTCACGTACACCGTGGCCTTGTGGTCCACGGCGCCGAACCGAAGGATCAGCCGCTGCCCGCGCGCCCGCCAGTCGCGGGGGACGGTGAACGTCCGCCGGTACCACATGTGGTGGACGTCGCGGGCGATGCCGGAAAGGGCGGACTCCACCGGGTAGGGGACGAGGATCCGCTCGTCGAGGGTCTTGCCGACGGGGGGCTGCTCGCCCGCGGTGGCGCCGGCGAACTGCCAGACGCCGTTGAGGTTCTGCCACCGCTTCCGGGTGAGCTGGGGACGCGGGTAGTCGGGCAGGGCGTTGCGCGGACCGACCTCGTGGGTCCAGGGGGTGGTGAGCGGCGGCGTCTTCGGCTGCCAGCCGTCGGCGGACGCCGGAGGCAGCGCGACCGCGCTCGCGATGGCCGTGAAGAGCGCGATCAGCAGGGTGGGATGGCGACGCACATGCAACGGACAACTCCAATCCGTTCGAAGCCGTCGGGGGTCTTCGCCGACCAAGCATGAGCGGTTTAGAGCGAACTTGCAATAATATGATCGAATGTTTTCGAACCTGCTGGAGCGGCGCTCACCAGCGCGGGCACACGAAATCCCGCGCCGTCACACGCGGGGGCGAGGGGAGCAGGGATCTGCGCTGGGGGCGAGGAAAGCGCAACAGGCAGGGTCCTCGGCCCCGCCAGGCTCGTGGCCCGGCGGGGGCGAGGACCCGTCCGCTCAGATCAGTCGAAGTAGTTCGGCTGGGACTGGGCGTTGAGCACGTCGAGCCTGACGCGCTTGGCCTTGTCGGTGCGCGGGTCGCGGAGGTCGATGACGTCCAGGCCCCGCTGGATCTCGTTGGAGTAGATGTAGCCGTTGTAGTAGTACGTGGACCACGTGCCGGCCAGGAACTGCAGGTTGTCCGCCCACTGGCCGCGGTCGAGCCAGGCGATCTCCTTGGGCTTCCGGGAGTCGGTGAAGTCCATGACCGAGATGCCGCCCTGGTACCAGGACTGCACCATGATGTCCTTGCCCTTCACCGGGATCAGCGAGCCGTTGTGGGCCACGCAGTTCTCGTTGTCGGTGTTGTGCCGCGGGATCTTGTAGTAGCTGCGGAACTTCAGCGTGCGGTGCTTGCCCTTGCCGACGATGTCGTAGATGGCGTTGGCGCCCTTCTCCTGACCGATCGTCGGGTTGCAGGTGGCCGCGGAGCCGCCGCCCAGCTCGTCGGTGAAGACGATCTTGTTGGCGCGGTTGTTGAAGGTCGCCGAGTGCCAGAACGCGAAGTTCTCGTCGTCGCGGACGCTGGTGATGGTGCGCGGCCTGAGCGGGTCGGAGATGTCGAACAGCACTCCGTCGCCCATGCAGGCCCCGGCCATCAGGTCCTTCTCGGGGTAGGCGGTGAGGTCGTGGCAGCCCGAGGTGGCCCTGGTCTGGCCGGGCCACGGCGTGTCCGGCGGGTCACCGGGGTTGCCGCCGTCCGGGAACAGCACCGGCTCGGCCGCCACGCTCGCCGCGGCCGGGTTCCGCAGCGGGACCTTCACGATCGAGATGAGGTCGTGCGGAGGCCGGCAGTCCGGGTAGGTGTCGCTCGGGTTGTACGAGGACACGTAGATGTAGACCGTGCCCCTCTTGCCCGGGACGAGGGTGTTGGTGTGGGAGCCGCACTTGGTCTCGACGGCCTTGACGTAGCGCGGGTTGCGCACGTCGCTGATGTCGAAGATCTTGATGCCCTCCCACGCCGTCTTGTCGGTCGCGGGCTTGGCCACGGACTGGCACGAGTCGTCGCTGCGGGAGCTGTCCGTCGACAGGAACAGCAGGTTCCCGGAGATGGACACGTCGTTCTGTGATCCGGGGCAGTGCACGACCGTGACGACCTGCGGCTTCTGGGGCCGGCTGATGTCGTAGACGGTGAAGCCCTCGTAGTTGCCGCCGAAGGCGTACCGGCCCTTGAAGGCCCAGTCCGAGCCGTACGCGGCGGGTGCGGCGAGCGGCCCCTGCTTGGGGATGTTCGCCAGATGGTGCATGTTGGGCGTCTTGCTGATCTCGTCCCCGGCCGCGCCGTCGGCGGCGGCCGCCGGGGCGAGCACGGCCGAGGCTGCCAGCACGAGGCCCGACAGGATCCCCACGAGGTTTTTTCGTCTGGTACGTCGCTTGAGAGCTGGCGGCACCCTCACTCCTTCGTCTCCATGACCCCCGAGAACTGGCTCGATTCTGAAGGGTTTCGGGATGTCTGTACAGGTTTGGGCTCCTTTATCGGCATTTGTTGATGATCAAAGAACCCTTTTCCTGTGGTCCCTTCTGCAGGTACGGTCCGTGACGTGGGAGGTTCGATGCGGTACCGGATCGCGGTGGTGGGCGTGGCGGTGCTGGCCGCCGGCACCCTGGCGGCCTGCGGCGGCGGCTCGGAGCCCGAAGCGGCCCCGTCGAGGACCGTGCTGGTCCCGGGCCGGCCGGGCGAGCCCAACCAGACCCAGGTGGCGGGTCCGAGCAAGGCCGCGGAGCCCACCGCGGCCGAGGTCGGGTTCGTGCAGATGATGATCCCCCACCACGAGCAGGCGCTGGAGATGTCCGGGCTGGCCCCGTCCCGGGCGTCGGACGAGCGGGTGCGGTCGCTGGCCTCCCGCATCGACGCCGCGCAGAAGGTCGAGATCAAGACGATGCGGTCGTGGCTGAAGGAGAACGCGAAGGCCGTCCTGAAGGCGCACGGCCGCAACCACGGCGCACAGCATTCCACCATGGCGGGGATGGCCACGCCAGAGCAGTTGAAGCAGCTGCGGGACGCGCGTGGCGGGGCGTTCGACGAGCTCTACCTCAAGCTGATGATCACCCATCACCAGGGCGCGATCACCATGGCCAAGGACGTCCTGGACAAGGGCACCGACGTCACCGTCCAGCAGATGGCACGCGACGTCCAGTCCACCCAGCTGGCCGAGATCGATCGCATGCGGGACCTGCTGGCGAGCTGACCGCGATCGCGCGCAGGTGATCGGCGGGCTCAGGCGCGGGCGAGGAACCAGGGGAGTCCCACGCAGTCGGCCCAGTCGGGGCCGTGGGGGAGTTCGCGGCGGGGGAGGTCGTCGGGGCGGGTGATCGAGCCCACGATGGTCGCCGGGGTGTTGGAGGCCAGGACGCGGCCCGTCGAGTTGATCAGGAGGGTGGCGGGACCCTCCATGTTGAGGACGGGGAGCATCGCGCGTTCGAAGTCCGTCGCGCGGATGTCGGCCGCGGCCACGCCGAAGAAGCCCGCGTCGCTCGTGATGGGGGCGGAGAACGTGAGGATGTACTCGTCGGTGCCGGCGTAGTCCACGTACGGGCCGACCACGACCCGGCGGCCGGTCCGGTACGGGACGTCGAACCACGGTGCCAGCGGGTACTCGTAGCTGCCGATGTTGTCCGGGTCGAGGTCGACCGCGAGGGGGACCGGTTCGCCGGCCGCGGCGGGCCTGCGCCACCACTCCAGCCACCTCGGCTGGTCGGCCAGCGTTCCGGGCGCCGCGATCACACCGGTGCCCGCGCACAGGCGCCGGCTCGACAGGTGCGCGAGCACCGTGGGGCGGATGGACGCCATGTCCGACGTGGTCGGGGCGCGGCCCTCGGTCACGACCCGGCGGTGGACGTCGACGGTCAGGGCCCGGAGAGTCTCGATGCCGTCGAACGTGTCCCGGACCAGGGCCTCCACCGAGGCGGCGGTGTCGCCGGTGTACATGATCGCTTCCATGGCTGCTCCACGGTCGACGTCGGGCTTCACTCTAACTAATGCACGAGCTGCAGGTGGAAGTCGATCAGCCTCGAAATGGCCAGTTCCACGTGCTCCTCGACCAGCAGGCGCGCGCGCCGGCCGTCCCTCGCCTCGATCGCGGCGACGACGGCGCGATGCTGGGCCACCCGCTCGTCGCGCTCGATGGCCTCGCCCAGCGGGATCCACAGCAGCTCGCCGATCTCGCCCTGCAGGTCGATCGCCTGGCGGGTCAGGCGGGTGGACTGGGCGGCCGCGGCGACCTCGATGTGGAAGCGGCCGTCGGCGCGGCGCCGTTCGCCCGCCTTCTCCGCGACGGCCAGCTGGTCCACCAGCCCGGCGAGGATCGCGATCTGGTCGGCGGACGCGCGTGAGGCGGCCAGCTGCGCGGTGGTGGCGGACACCGCCAGCAGGTGATCGCCGATCTCGCGCAGCTCGTGGACGCCGGTCTCCCGCAGCGTGTTGCGAAGGCGGGACACCGACGCGTCGACGGGTGCCCGGACGAACGAGCCGCCGCCTCGTCCGCGCCGCGTCTCGACCAGGCCCCGCTGCCGGAGCAGCATCAGCGCTTCGCGGAGGGTCACGGTCGAGACGTTCAGTGAGGCGGCCAGCTCCAGCTCGGTCGGCAGCTGCTCACCGTCGGCGATCAGGCCCAGGCCGATCGCCTCGCTGATCCGCCGGGCGATGGCCTCCGCCCGGCCGCCGTCCTGCAGTGGCGCGAAGACGAAATACCGATCACCGACGTCCGTCACCTGCGTCTCTCCTCCCCAGGGACCCCCACGGAGCCTGGCTCCCAGATCGCTGGGTGTTGTCATTTGAAATATAGAGTTATATTTTAAAATCTACCGTGACCGCGGTCACATGTGGAGGAACCATGACCGAACCTGAGTCCACCTCCTCGGGTCACGCGCCGGTGACCATGGAGTTCCTGTCCGACTGGCGCAACGCCGCCTACAACTGCTTCTCCTCGGGCCACAAGTTCTGCCGCGAGGTCTGCCCGGTCATGCAGGTGACCCGCAACGAGTCGTGGACCCCGACCGCCTTCCACGCCAACGTCGTCGCGATGGAGCAGGGCGAGCTCACCGTCGAGGACGTGGCCGAGGACTATGTCAACTGCACCCAGTGCGGCGCCTGCGAGCTGCGCTGTCCCAACACCCTGTTCACCGGGGACTTCTACCGCTTCCGCACCCGCACCGTCGACCTGGTCAAGCAGATGCGGGCGCTGGCGGTGGACAACGACGTCCACCAGCCCGGCTACCGGCGCTGGAACGAGCTCACCGCCGAGCGCACCCACGAACCCGTGCTCGGCGAGGTCCCGGTCAGCCAGGACCGTGTCCGCGACTGGGCACATGGCCTCGAACTCCCGATCGGCGGCGAGACGATCCTGTTCGTCGACTGCGAGGCCGCATTTTACCGGACCTCGGTGCCGCGGGCCGTCGCCCAGCTGCTCCAGCGCGCGGGCTACGACTTCGGCCTCATGAGGGAGCAGTGGTGCTGCGGCGGCCCCGCGGCCGAGATGGGTTACCGCGACCAGTCGCGGCGCTTCGCCGAGCACAACCTCGCCGACTGGCGCGCGAGCGGCGTCCGGCGGGTGCTGGTGCTGGACCCGCACGACTACATCACGTTCACCGAGGACTACCCGGGGTACTTCGGCGACGACTTCGACATCGAGATCGTCCTGGTCGTCGAGCTGCTCGCGCAGTTCGTCGCCGAGGGGAGGCTGACTCCGACCGTGCCGATCGAGCGCACGATCACGTACCACGACCCGTGCCGGCTCAACAAGCGCAAGGGTGTCTGGCAGGAGCCGCGGCAGATCCTGCGCGCGATCCCCGGGCTGACCTTCCACGACGTCGACCGCGTCACCCAGTGGTCCTACTGCTCCGGCGCCGGGGGCGGGCTCCCGGTCGAGAAGCCGGAGCTCACCGCCAAGATCAGCACCGCCCGCGTGGACAAGGCCGCCGAGCTCGAGGTCGACACGCTCGTCTCCGCCTGCCCATGGTCCGAGCGGCCGCTCGCCGAGGCGGGCGCGGCGCGCGACATCGACGTCGTCGACCTGCACGAGCTGCTCGCCGAGTCGTGCGGCATCGACGTGGGCGGGAGCACGGGCCGATGACCGCGCAGCAGACGACGCAGCTGACCGACCGGGTGCTCGGCGAGCTGGTCGACGCCCTGGGCGGCGAATACGTGCTGACCTCCAAGACCGCGCGGATGAACCGGGCCCGCGTGCCCGCGCCGTTCCCCGTGCACCGGTGGCGCGAGCGGATCCCGGACCTGGTCGTCATGCCGGCCACGACCGAGGAGGTCGCCGAGGTGGTGCGGATCGCGAACGCGCACCGCATCCCCATCGTGCCGAGGGACGGCGGCACCGGTCTCACCGACGGGGCGGTGCCGGACCGTCGCGGCATCATCGTGGACGTCAAGCGGATGAACGAGATCAAGGAGATCGATCTCGACAACCGGACCTGCACGGTCGGACCGGGCATCAACATGCTCAAGCTCAACGAGGTCCTGGCCCGGCACGGCCTGATCTACCCCGACGACCCGGCCTCCTACCCGTGCTCGCTCGTCGGCGGGCGGATCGGCACCAGCGGCTGGTCGCTCGTCGGCTCGCGGTACGGGCACACCAGGGACCTGGTGCTGAGCTTCGAGATGGTGCTCCCGACCGGGAGGGTGATCCGGGTCGGCGACGGCGGCGGGCGCAAGGTGTCCAAGAGCTCCAGCGGCTACCAGCTCAAGCACCTGTTCATGGGCCACCAGGGCACGCTGGGCATCGCGACCGAGGCGACCTTGAAGCTGTATCCCAAGCCGGAGGCGGAGTTCTCGCCGTTCTGGGCGTTCGCCGACTTCGACTCCGCCTACGCCTGCGTCGGGCGACTCGCCCGGGCCGGGGTGGCGACGTTCGCCGGCGCCGTCCTGTTCGACGAGTGGAAGGTCGACTACCTCCGCCGCGACGACGAGGCCTACATCCCGCAGCCCGCCGACGTCCGGGCGCTCGTCTGCGCCGTCGCGTACGGCAACGAGGACGAGGTGCGCGCGGGCGGCAAGCGGTTGATGCGCGTGGCGCGCGACGCGGGCGCGCGCTACCTCGGAGACGAGATCTCCCAGGGCGACTGGGCCGCCAGGCACGACCGGTACGCGACGCCGCTGCACGGGAGGACCGAGGCAGGGCAGGTCGTGCCGATGTCGTGGCACTGCGAGGACGCCGCGATCGCCTACACCGACCTGCCCGCCGTCCGGGTGCACTGGCACGACATCATCGCCCGGCTGCGCGAGCGGCACCCGATCTTCGACGACTGGGGGATGTTCTTCTACACCAGCGCGGACACCGGCGTCGACTACCTCACGGAGATCGACGTCGGCATCTGGGAGCAGGAGCTCGACGACGCGGCATGGGCCGCGTGGGTGGACGCCAAGCGGGACATCGCGGAGATCTCCCTGCGCTACGGCGGCTCGATCAGCGCCTGCCACGGGTCGTGCCGCGAGGGCGAGGTCGACCTCGTGCCGATGGAACTGGGCGGCGGCTACGACGTGATGCTCCAGGTGAAGAAGGCGCTGGACCCCAACAACATCATGAACCCCGGCAAGTACGGCCTGCAGCGCGCCTACGAGGACACACCATGAACGGGTACCGCTACGACGAGCAGCACACGCCGCCTCCGGCCAGGCAGGTCAGCGATGTCGCCGTGGAGCGCTTCGAGCACATCTTCGAGGTGGATCCGAGGCTCATGACCGTCCACGTCGCCCAGCAGCTCTTCCCCAACTGGGACACGCTGCGCATCGCGGCGAGCCGCGGCGACCATCTCGAATGGATGCACCGGCACTGGGCGGGCACCGTCCTCTCCGGACAGGAGTTGCTCGACGAGCTGGAATCGGAGGACGGCCCGTGACCGACACCACCGCCGGTGCGGGCCACTCTCCGGACACCGACGCCAGGCAGCTCGCCGACCTCGGTTACACCTCGGAGTTCCGCCGGGACATGAGCCTGTGGGCGAACTTCTCGCTCGGCTTCACCTACCTGTCGCCGGTCGTCGGCATCTACACGCTGTTCGCGGTCTCGCTGGCCGCCGGGGGCCCGCCGATGATCTGGAGCCTCGTCATCGTCGGCCTGGGCCAGCTCCTCGTCGCGCTGATATTCGGCGAGATCGTCTCGCAGTACCCGATCGCGGGCGGGATCTACCCGTGGGCGCGCCGGTTGTGGGGCCAGAAATGGGCCTGGATGACCGGGTGGGTGTACGCGATCGCGCTGCTGGTCACCATCGCGTCGGTGGTCTACGGTTCCGGGCCCTACCTGGCCTCCCTGGTCGACCTCACGGCGTCGTCGGGCACGACCACCGCGTGCGCACTGGTCATGGTCGCGCTGGCCACGATGATCAACCTGGGCGGCACCCGCGTCCTCGGCATAGCGGCGATGATCGGGTTCGGCACGGAGATCCTCGGCGCGCTCGCGGTCGGCGGATGGCTGCTGATCGCCGAGCGGCACCAAGGCCTCGGGGTGCTGTTCGACAGCTTCGGCGCCGCACCGGACGGCTCCTACCTGGCCGCCTTCCTCGCGGCGGGCCTGATCGGGATCTTCCAGTACTACGGCTTCGAGGCGTGCGGGGACGTCGCCGAGGAGGTACCGGACGCCGGCCGGCGCATCCCGAAGGCCATGCGGATGACGATCTACGTCGGCGGCGCGGCGGCGACGTTCGTGTGCCTCGCGCTGGTGCTCGCGGTACCGGACTTCGGCGCGGTGATCTCCGGCGCGGACACCGACCCGGTCGGCGGCGTGCTCACCACGGCGTTCGGCTCGTTCGGCGCCAAGGTGGTGCTGGTCGTCGTCCTGGTGTCGTTCCTGTCGTGCGCGATGAGCCTGCAGGCGGCGGCGTCGCGGCTGCTCTACTCCTACGGCCGCGACCGGATGCTGCCCGGCAGCGGCCTGCTCGCCCGGTTCTCCCACCACCGGCGCGTGCCGCCGTACGCGCTCCTGGTCGCGGCCGTCGTGCCCGCGGTGGTGGTGCTGGTGTCCGGGTTCTCCGAGGACGCCGTCACGAAGATCGTCTCCTTCGCGGTGCTCGGCATCTACCTCGGCTTCCAGATGGTCGTCCTCGCCGCGCTGCGCGCGCGGCTCAAGGGCTGGCGGCCTGCCGGGTCGTTCAGGCTGGGGCACTGGGGGTTCGCGGTGAACGCCGGAGCCCTGGTGTACGGGGTCGCGGCGATCGTGAACATGGTGTGGCCGCGCACCGAGGGCGCGCCCTGGTACGACAACTACCTCGTGCTCCTGTCCGGCGTCGTCGTCGCAGGAGTGGGACTGCTGCTGATGATGACCTTGCGGCCGTACCGGCACAGTACGGCGACCGCAGGTGACGCGATCAATCGGGAGGACGCATGAAGAAGGTACGGAACTTCGTCGGCGGGTCCTATGTGGACGCGGCCGACGGCCGCACGGCCGACCTGGTCGATCCCGCCACGGGCACGGTGTTCGCGTCCGCGCCGGTGTCCTCGCCGGTCGACGTCGACCGTGCGCTGACCGTCGCGCGGGACGCGTTCGCCTCGTGGCGGGACACGACGCCCGCCGAGCGGCAACTGGCGCTGCTGCGCCTCGCCGACCGGATCGAGGAGCGCGCGGACGAACTCCTCGCGCTGGAGTGCGAGAACACCGGCAAGCCGCTGGAGCTGACCCGGCAGGAGGAACTGCCGATGCTGCTCGACCAGCTCCGGTTCTTCGCGGGCGGCGCGCGGGTGCTGGAAGGCAGGTCGACGGGGGAGTACATGCGCGGGCACACCTCCTGGATCCGGCGCGAGCCGGTCGGGGTGTGCGCGCAGGTGACCCCGTGGAACTACCCGGCGCTGATGGCGCTGTGGAAGTTCGGGCCGGCGCTCGCGGCCGGGAACACGGTGGTGCTCAAGCCGTCCGACACGACGCCCGTGTCGACGGTGTTCCTCGCGGAGCTGGCCGCGGAGTTCCTCCCGCCCGGAGTGTTCAACGTGATCTGCGGTGACCGGGAGACCGGAGCCGCGCTGGTATCCCATGAGATCCCGGCGATGGCGTCGATCACCGGCTCGGTGCGCGCCGGTCGCGAGGTGGCCGCCGCGGCGGCCACCGACCTGAAGCGGGTGCACCTCGAGCTCGGCGGCAAGGCGCCGGTCATCGTGTTCGACGACGCCGACATCGCCGCCACCGCGGAGGCCATCGCCGAGGCGGGGTACTTCAACGCCGGGCAGGACTGCACCGCCGCGAGCCGGGTGCTGGCCGCGCCGGGCGTCCACGACGACCTCGTCTCCGCGCTCGCCGAGCAGGCCGCCGGCACGTCGACCGGTGTCGACGGCGACTACGGCCCGCTGAACAACGCCGACCAGCTGGCGAAGGTCAGCGGCTTCCTCGACCTGCTGCCCGACCACGCGTCGGTGGCCGCGGGAGGCGGGCGCGTCGGCTCGCAGGGCTTCTTCTACGCCCCGACCGTCGTGTCCGGCCTGCGGCAGGACGACGAGATGGTGCAGCACGAGGTGTTCGGCCCGGTGATCAGCGTGCAGCGGTTCACCGACGAGGCCGAGGCGCTGCGGTGGGCGAACGGGGTGGAGTACGGGCTCGCCTCATCGGTGTGGACGCGGGACCACGGCCGGGCCATGCGGATGTCGCGCGAGCTCGACTTCGGCTGCGTGTGGATCAACACGCACATCCCCCTGGTGGCGGAGATGCCGCACGGCGGCTTCAAGCACTCCGGCTACGGCAAGGACCTGTCGATGTACGGCATCGAGGACTACACCCGGATCAAGCACGTCATGTCCAACCTGGACGTTTAGCCGCTTCGAAAGGGAAGCCCCATGCGGTTCAGCTTCGTGATACTGCCCGACTATCCGCTCGACGACACGATCGAATCCATCAAGCTCGCCGACGAGCTCGGCTACTACGCCTGCTACGCGGCGGACGAGACCTGGCACAAGGACCTGTGGCTGCTGTTCGCCGCGGCCGCGGACAAGACGAACAACCTCCGCTTCGGCCCGAGCCTGTCCGCGATCACCCTGCGCGAGCCGTCCCTGATCGCCCAGGCGACGGCGACGCTCGACGAGCTGACCGGAGGCCGCGCCGAGTGCGTGCTCGGCTCCGGCAACTTCGGTCTGCTGGCGCAGTACGGCATCGACTGGGCGAAGACGAAGCCGCTGTCCCGCCTGAAGGAGGCGCACCACGTCGTCCGCACCCTCCTGGACGAAGGCGCGATCACCTACGACGGCGAGTTCTTCTCCTACAACGGCCTGTTCACCTTCGCGCGTCCGGCGCAGGAACGCGTCCCCGTGAAGATGGGCGCGATGCGCGGCCCGAAGTCGTTCCAGGCGGCCGGCGAGCTGACCGACGGCGTCCACCACGCGCTCAGCTACACCAAACGAGCCTACGAGTACATGGTGGAGAACGTCCGCATCGGAGCCGAACGCGCGGGCCGCGACGCCGACTCCCTGGACCTGGGCGCCTGGATCGTCTTCTCGACCGGCCCCGACTCCCGCGCCGCCAAGGACGCCGCCCGCGCGATGGTGGGCCTGTACGCGTCGTCGATGCCCGCCGAACAGCTGGCCCGCAACGACGTGGACCCGGCCGACCTGACCGACATCATCGCCGCCGTCGGCGAAGGCCGCGTGGACCGCGCGTACGAGCTGACATCACCGGAACTGGCCGACAAGCTCTCGGTCGCGGGCACCCCGGAGGAATGCACCGAGAAGATCAAGACCGAGATCGCGTCGACCGGCGTGAACCACCTCGTCCTGGCCATCACGGACGCGGCACTGGTCAAGGCCTTCTCCGGCATGGAACTCCCCGGCATAGCCACCATGCGCGACCAGTTGCGCCTGGTCCACGACCAGGTAATGCCCGCCTTCAACGACCAGCCCACATAACCAGGACCACCGCGCGGCCCCGCCGACCCGTGTGCCCAATTCGGGGCTCAGTTCGTCCGGGATCCGCGCGAACGCGAGCAACCACGGTGATCTTGCGCCGCGCACGAACGTGCCGGTGCGGCATACCGGGACCCGAAAACAGCGACGGCGATCGGCGCGGCGTGTGCGGTGGGTGCACTGCTGGCGGTTGGGGTGAGCGGGTTCGTCCCGAAGACAACGTCCTCGACCCGGCTCGCGGAGATCGTCCGGGACGTCGCCGCCGGCCGCCGCTACGTCGCCCCCGACAACGCCGCGTCCGCGCTGACCGAGAACGACTGCCCGCTCACCGCCCGGGAGTTGGAGGTCTTGAACCCGTCCCGGACGGGAGCCTCGATCAACCAGATCGCCGCCGAGGTGCGCCTCGCCCCGGGCACGGTCCGCAACTATCTTTCGTCGGCCATGGCGAAACTGGGCGCGAACTCGCGGCATGCGGCCGCGCACCGTGCCTGGGAGGAGGGCTGGATTCAACCCTGGCCGGATCTGATCCGCACCGGAAACCGATTTCCTCAATTGCCGACGCCGGGCAGGCGCCGACGGTGTTCAGCACGGCTACCCCGACGGTGGAGCTGGAACTGCTGGGCGTTCGGCACGCGGCCGGTTAGTTATGACGGGCTCCGTAGGTAGCTCATCCGAGTAATGATCGAGCCTTCGCGCGTTGTCGGCAAGGTGTGAAGGTCCACGAAATGTGGGACGAGTGGTGCACCAGGCCAAGTGGCCGGGCCAGGGAGTCAGTTCTGCTGGATCCTGGCCGACGGCGGTGACAAGGTGAAACTCATCTGAAGTAATCCTGTGCTTGTCTGTATTGCAAGCTGACGATGCGGATTCCTCGGCGAGAACCGGCTACCTGCCCCGCCACAACTAGGCCCGCGGATCGCGGGTGATCCCGGTGAGCAGCAGATCGAGCGTGGCCAACAGGTTCTCTTCGAAGTCGTACCGGCCGTCCTCATCGTCGACCCACCGGAAGAGCACTCCGAGGTAGGTGTCGAGGATGACCAGACCTGCACGGGTGGCGTCGAGATCGGGTGGGACGTCGCCCTGGCGCTGCCCGGTACGGACGATGTCGGTGAACAATGCCGCGCTGTCGGTGGCATTGGGCATCAAAGGGCCGCCGGCGCGCAGCCAGGCGCGCGCGATGGCCCGTCCGGCGGCGGGCTCGTCCTGGTTGAGGCGAGCCAGACCGGTCAACGCGCGGCGGAGCCTGCCGGGTGTGGCGTCTGTCTGCTCCATGGCCTCGGCGACGATTTCGGCGAGCCTGGCGCGGCGCCGGGCGAACACCTCGATGACGATGTCCTCCTTGCGGGCGAAGTAGTTGAAGACCGTGGCCCGGGAGACGTCCGCGCCTTCGCCGATGTCCTCCATCGTCGTGGAGTCATAGCCACGCGAGGCGAATAGGGCCACGGCGCAGTCGACGATGCGCTCCTTCGTCTGGAGCTTCTTGCGTTCACGACGGCCCAGTGGAGCAGGGGATTCGACAACGGGATCGGAAGAGGACGGCACCTGACAACTCCTAGACTTAGATCTGAAATTCGACTACAGTCCAAATATGTACTGAAGTTCAGTGTAACAGCCGTTGCACCCAGAGTCCGGCCGAAGGAGAGCCGTCCAAGGCCCCGCAGAATGTCAAGGACCGGCTCGCCGACCTGGTCGCCATGTGGCAGTGAACCCCGGCGAGGGCTCCACCATCGCGTCAACAGCGCCGTCGTGGGGTCGGCGGCCACGTAGCCCTGGTGGTCGGCTCGGTGCTGCCGTCACCGCAGCACTGTTGCCGACGGCCCCATTTGAGAGGCAGGTAGCGCTATGGCGACAAAGAATCCCCTCGACGGCGTTACACCCGAACAGAAACCTCAGGGCGCCGAGCGACATCCAGCGCAGAGCCGGATACTGGCGGTACTCACCGTCTCGCAGATATTCGGCGGGGTGGGCGTGGGCACCGGCATCGCGGTCGGTGCACTGATCGCCACGAACCTGTCAGGGTCGGAGACGGTCGGGGGGCTGGCGCAGACCAGCGCCGTGACCGGCGCGGGCGTCCTGGCCGTACCGATGGCGCGGGTGGCCACCCGGTACGGGCGGCGCCCCGCCCTGTCGATGGCCTACGCCGCTGCCACCGTGGGAACGGTGACCGCCGCGATCGCCGTCGCTCTCGGCTGGTGGCCGTTGCTGCTGGCCGGTCTGTTCTTCGCGGGCAGCGGGTCGGCGGCCGGTCTGGCCGCCCGGTACGCAGCCACCGATCTGTCCCAGCCCGGTCACACCGCCCGCGACCTGTCGCTGGTCGTCTGGGCCACTACCGTCGGCTCGATCGCGGGCCCCAATCTGGCCGAACCCGCCGACCGGCTCGGCCGCACGCTGGGCCTGGCGGCTTGGGTAGGGCCCTACGCGCTGTCAGCGATCGCGTTCGGGGCCACCCTGCTCGGAATCATCGCGTTCCTGCACCCCGACCCCCTCCGCAGCAGTAGTGATGCCAAGCACTCTGCCGCTCGGACCTCCGCCCCCAGCGAAGGCCCTTTCGCCGGGAGGCGCGGCAAGCAGGGCGGTTGGGAGGTACTGCTCAGTACTCCGCGCGCACGCCTGGCGGTGGCCGTGATC
This sequence comes from Actinomadura sp. B10D3, assembly GCF_039871695.1. Taxonomy (NCBI): domain Bacteria; kingdom Bacillati; phylum Actinomycetota; class Actinomycetes; order Streptosporangiales; family Thermomonosporaceae; genus Actinomadura; species Actinomadura sp. B10D3. The sequence continues at coordinate 36,099 of NZ_JBDPLY010000036.1, read as the reverse complement.
ACGGTCAGCCACGTCGTGATGGTATCGGTCATGGTGATGACGCCTGTCCACCTCGATCACGGTCATGCGAGCCTGACCATCGTCGGAGTCGTCATCAGCCTGCACATCGCAGGGATGTATGCGCTGTCCCCACTGCCGGGCTGGCTGGCCGATCGGTTCGGGCGGATCCGTGTACTGCTCGCCGGAATGGTACTCCTGGCCAGTGCGGCCGCGCTTGCGGCGGTGTCTGCCCCGAACCACGTGACCCGACTGGCCATCGCCCTCTTCCTCCTGGGACTCGGCTGGTCGTTCGGGCTGGTGGCCGGCTCGGCACTGCTGACCGAGTCGGTCTCGCCCCAGCGACGACCTGCCGTCCAAGGTCTGTCGGATCTGCTGATGAACGGCACCGCAGCGCTCGGCGGGCTCATAGCCGGTGTGATTGTCACAGCCCTTTCCTACGGAGCTCTCGCAATCGCCGCGATGACCGTAGTCGTTCCAATGGCCATCGTTCTCTTCCTCGCTGAGCGTGATCACTAATCCGGGTTCTGCGGCAATTCACGCGTCAGGTCGTGGCCGAGCACCATTTAATAGGTGCGCTCGGGTTCCTTGCCCTTGCCGATCCGATGCCCGTCCGATCTCAGGGACCGAGAAGCCGGCGTCGAGCGCCCAGTGGGTACCGGTGATGAAGGCCGCCTGGCTCAGCCGAGTTTGGGGGTGGTGCGGGCGATGATCGGGGCCAGGTCGAGGCCTGGGGGGAGGGTGCCGAAGGCGGTGCCCAGTCGCCTGCGAGGCGGGTGGCGCAGAAGGCGTCGGCGTAAAATAGCAGGTCAGCATGCATGTTGATCATGTGTGGTGGTGGCTGGTGCGGGGCTGTGACAGGCAGTCCGCAAGCCGGTTCGCTAACTCGTTCTCCGGTCGAGAGGAGGAGTCAATGCGGCAACCGTACGTAGCCAGGAAGGTCAGCAAGCGCACCGGGGCGACCCGGTACACGGGGATGTACCAACGGCCGGTTCGTGACCGGCCCCTACACCAAGAACGGAGAACACCGCCGATTCAAGGTCGGCAGGCCGCTGGTGGAGAAGGTCCGCGCCCACGTCCAACAACACGGCATGAAGCCCGGCGACCTGATCTTCCCGGTCCGGTTGTTCATGCCGGACACGGCCTGGGTCAACCTCCCGCGCTGCACCGCGGAAGAGATGGAAGGCGCCGCGAAGACCACTTTCATCTCACCCATCACCGGCGCACGCGTCACTCACGCCAAGGTCAGTACGTACCGCAAGCACGGCTGCAGGTGCGCGCCATGCGTACAGGCATACCGGGACCACCGGTCGGCGTATCGGGTGCAAGCGATGTCCCGAAAGGGCAAGGTCACTCGCCAGCGGATCCGCCGGGACGGCAACGATTACCTGGCACCCAGCGAATGGAGCACCATCTGGATCCCGGCCCGCAAAGCCGTCGGCGCCGAGGTGACCCCGTACCAACTACGCCACTCTCACGCCTCGCTCCTACTGGCACACGGCGTCCCGCTCCCGGATGTCCAGGCCCGCTTGGGCCACAACGACCTGACATCCACCACCCACTATGTCTGGGCGCTGGCCGAGGAAAGCGAGGCCGCAGCAACCACGATGAACGTGCTTCTGGGCTAGGAGTGCTTCCAGCGCGGGGAAACACACAGGTACCGCCGATATTCGAAGCTGCAATGCGGTGTCAGCGACATCCACCGTTCAAAGAGCCTTTTCCATCTTGATCGTGCTGGTCACAGCGTGGCTGCGGTAGACGGATCCGGCCGTTGACGCGGCGAGGCCCCTGGTAGATGCGATGTCGACCAAGACAATCGCACTGCCAGGAGCCTCTGGTGCTGTTCTGTCGCGCTGCGCTGGATTTGTCGTCCTCTACCCGCACCTTCGTGGCCGATCTCATCGCCGGCCACCGCCACCGGATCGGATCGCGCTGCGAGCGCTCCCGCCGGCCCGCCAGGCGCTGCTGGTCCTGGTGCACCTGCGCTGCAATGAGACCTTCGAACGCCTGGCCGCCGCGTTCGAAGTCGGCGCGGCGACCGCGCACCGCTACGTCACCGAGGTCATCGCCCTGCTCGCCGAACTGGCGCCCGACCTGCGCGAGGCGATGCGGATCGCACAACGCGAGGCCTTCATGATCCTGGACGGCACCTTCGCGCCGATCGACCGGCTGTCGGGCGGGAACGACCGGCTGTACTTCTCGGGCAAGCATCATCGGCACGGGGTGAACATCCAGTTCCTGACCGACCCGCACGGACGGCTGATCTGGGCCTCACCGACGCTGCCCGGCTCGACGCATGATCTGACCGCCGCCCGCACGCACGGCATTATCGACGCGCTCACCCAACGGGCGATCGCCTGCTACGCCGACAAGGCCTATGTCGGGGCTGGCGGCGCGATCGGCACCCCCTACAAACGCAAGAAAGCATCGCAAACTCGGCAAACGCAAGAAGCTGTTCAACCGGCACCACGCCCGGGTCCGCGCCCTTGGCGAGCAGGGCGCCGCCGCCCTCAAACGCTGGCGCATCCTGCGGCAGGCCCGCTGCTCACCGTCCCGCCTGACCGCAGTCGTCCAGGCCATCCTCACCCTTCACCACCAGGCCGAATGAAGTTGGAAATGGCTCACTTCTCACCGACAAAGCCATGTTCGCCGATCCGGCCGTGTTCGAGGCCTTTGGCCTGCCCCAGCGGACTTCTTTCGAGGAGTTGGACAGGGAACGATGAGTTGGGCCGATGCCGCCGGTACGTAGGGGTGAGCATCGACCGAAAGGACACTCATCGTGAGCGTCATCGTCATTGAGTTCATCACCCTCGACGGGATCGTTTCCGAGCCGTCCGGATGCCTTCGAGGGGTCTTCTCGGTGGTCAGGGGCATACCTTCTGGAATTGGATTCCAGTGGGGACGTGCTGGCGCCACTCTTGGGGTGTCATCGGACGGCCGGCCACTGCGCAGACGGCACCGACGAGGTCGGTGGGGGGCTCCACGTCCCAGAGCCACACTGTGCCTTTTGGGCTGTCGGTGGACCCGTCCTCGCTGGCGGTGGCGAGGGTGCGGCCGTCCGGACTGAAGACCACTGTGCTGACGTTGCCGATGTTGGGGATGAGAGGCGTGCCTATCTGGCGGCGCGTCTCCACATCCCACAATCGCGCCGTGTCATCTTCGCTGCCGGTGGCCAGGGTGCGGCCGTCCGGACTGAAGTCCACGGATTGGATGGGTTCGGTATGGCCCGTGAGGGGTGTGCCGATCTTGCGGCGGGTCTTCACATTCCACAGCTGCACTGTGCCCTCGTTATAGCTGCCGGTGGCAAGGATGGAGCCGTCCGGGCTGAAGGCCATCCGGCCGATGCCGTCGCCCTTGAGGGGGGCGCCGTCCTTGCGGCGGGTCTTCACCTTCCACAATTGCACCTTGCCGCCACCGCCGATGGCCAGGGTGCCGCCGTCTGGACTGAAGACCACCGAGTTGACGACGTCGGTGTCGTCGCTGGTAAGGGGTGCGCTGATCGGTCGGTGGGTCCGCACATCCCACAGCCGCACCACACCCCCGAGCCTGCCGCGGGTGATGGCCAGGGTATTGCCGTCTGGGCTGAAGGCAATCGACAGGACCGGACCGATGTCGCCTTCGTTGAGGGGCTTGCCGATCTGGCGGCGGGTTTCCACATTCCACAGTCGCACGGTGCCGTCGTCGCCGCCGACGGCCAGGATGGGGCCGTGCGGGCTGAAGGCCACCGGGCCGAAGCCGTTGAGGATGGTGTCGCGGCTGCTGGTGAGGGGTTTGCCGATCTGGCCGCGGTTGTTCGCATCCCACAGGCGCACCGTGCCGTCGCCGCTGCTGGTGGCCAGGATGCGGCCGTCCTGGCTGAAGGCCGCCGAGTTCACGTAGTCGGTGTGGCCGGAGAGGGGGACGCCGGAGAGTGAATGTGCACCCACATCGAACAATCGCAGTACGCCCATGTAGCCGCCGAGGGCCAGGGTATTGCCGTGCGGGCTGAAGGCCAGCGGATTGGTGTCGCTCCTTCTCTGGGGTGCGGGGAGGGGTGCACCGATCTGGTGGCGGGTGCGCACGTCCCAGAGGCGCATCGTGTCGTCGGAAGTGGTGGCCAAGGTGTGGCCATCCGGGCTGAAGGCCACCGAGTAGATGTCGTCTGTGGTGAGGGGTTCGCCGGTCGGTTGGTGGGTGCGGGTGTTCCAGAGTTGTGCGCCGTTGGTGCCGGCGGTGGCGAGGGTGTGGCCGTCTTGGGTGAAGGCGACTGAGTTGATGTCGTCTGTGGTGAGGGGTTCGCCGATGGGTTGGTGGGTGCGGGTGTTCCAGAGTTGTGCGCCGTTGGTGCCGGCGGTGGCGAGGGTGTGGCCGTCTTGGGTGAAGGCCACCGAGAGGACGTCGTCTGTGGCGAGAGGTTCGCCGGTCGGTTTGCGCGTGCGTATATCCCACAGCCGTGTCGTGCCCTTGAAATTCCTGGTGACGGTGGCGAGGGTGCGGCCGTCCTGGCTGAAGGCCATCGCGGAGACGGTGCTGCGGGCGTCGGGGTCGACGGTGAGGGGTTCGCCGATCGGTTTGCGGGTGCGCGCATCCCACAGCTGGACCGTGGCGGTGCTGCTGGCGGTGGCCATAATGCGGCCGTCCGGGCTGAAGGCCACCGTTTCCGCGTCGGTGTGAAGGACGGCGCGCTCTGGCTTGGCGAGGACGTCAAGGAGACCGGCGCGGCTTTCCGGGGTTTCCTGAATCTGCCATGCCGCCGCGGCGAGCAGGGCCGATACTGCCGGGTCGTTGGACTGCTCGCTTTTCGTGACGAGTTGGCTGGAGACGATGGTGTCACGCTGGCGGGTGGCCTTGTCGCGCTGCTGGGCGGCGTCCTGCTGTGCCTGGATCGCCCACCCGGTCGTGGTGAGCGACAACAGGGTGGCGACGGCCAGCACCAGGGCGGCGGCGCGGGTGCGGCGGGTGCGGGTGGTCTGGGCACGGGTGCTGGCGTTCAGCAGGCCGCGTTCGATCCGGTTGAGGGACGGCTGGCGTCCGGCGCTGGCCCAGCCCACTGCCTGGTCCAGGTTGGCGCCGGTCAGCACGTCACCGCGTCGTCGCCCGTTGTCGTCCCAGACGCGGGCGGCTTGGCGGATGCGCTGATAGGCGGGTAGTTCCTGATGTTGGTCCTCGACCCAGCCGCGCAGGCGGGGCCACGCTCGCAGTACCGCCGGCCGGGCCAGGACGATCTGTTCGGGAGTGCGCCCGCCCTCCTGCTCGCCTGTGCTGGTCAGCAGGGGCTCGAATGCCCGCACCATCCGCTTCAGTGCCTCGCCCTCAACGGGGTCCTGGCGGTCGAACAGTTCCGCGACCGGCACCGGGCGGGTGGACAGACCCGCGGCTTCGCCGGGCACCACGCATCGCAGGAAGACTTCCGGGACCAGCCTCTGCTCGTCGGGTGGCAGGGCGGCGTAGACGTCCTCGGCGAGCTTGCCCAGCGCCGGGTCGCCCGGCTCCCACCCGCTGAACGGCCCGGCCTGCGCGACTCCGATGTCCACCAGGTCTGGCGTGTTGCCGCCTCCCTTGTGCGGATCGCTGGTCAGGGCCGCCAGGATCCCCCGCGCCGACGGCCGCTCCAGCGGATCCTTGGCCAGCGCCGCCGCCACCAGTTCGCGCAGAGGGGCGGGCAGCGCGGTCAGGTCGGGATCGTGCGTGCGGATCTGGTAGGCGATCTGCGGCAGGTCGGAGCCGGTGAAGGCATGATCGCCGGTCGCGGCGAACACCATGATGGCGCCCCAGGCGAACACGTCGGCCTCGGCCCCGGCCCGCTGTCCGGCGTAGACCTCCGGGGCCATGTACCGCAGCGTCCCGACGAAGCCGCTGCCCTGGGTGGCCGTGCCGGTGTCCAGTACCCGCGCGATCCCGAAATCGATCAGCCGGGGACCGTCGGGGCCGAGCATGATGTTGCCGGGCTTGAGGTCCCGGTGCACCACCTTGGCCTGGTGAATGGCCGTCAGCGCGGTGGTGATCCCGATGCCCAGCCGGTACAGATCGTCCCCGCGGAAACGTCCCGGCCGCTTCCCTGTACCGGTGACGGAGGCCTGCAGGCTCAGCCCGTCGATGTACTCGCTGACGATATAGGGCCGCGGCGGCTCCAGCCGCACTTGCACGATCCTGGCGGTGCAGAACGAGGCGACCCGCTGCGCCGCACGCGCCTCGGCCGCCATCTGCGCCAGCTCCGCCGGGGACTCCTGAACCCCGTGCAGAACCTTGATCGCCACCCGTGTCCCGTCGGGGCCGTAGGCGTCATAGACCACGCCCTGCCCGCCGGCGCCCAGCCGACCCGCCAGCCAGAACTCCCCGATCTGCCCTGGATCCTCGGACTCCAGTCGATCCACCAACCCATGTCCCTTCCGTCGCCGACAGGCAGGGGGCACCGCGCCCCGAGCAACATCGATCACCACCCACTGGGACGCCACCGATCCGGTCCGTGTTCGGGCTTGGCGGGCCGGCCCGTAACGGGCGGGGCGAGCCTTCGGCCGTACGAGCCGGTTTCAGCCGGGGAACCGGGCGGTCTCCGCGGTCCAGTCGGCGACGGCGGTCGGGAGAGCGGCGGCGCAGAGGCGGGTCGTGATGGTGTACGGGTCGCCCGCTCGCGTCTGCTTGCGCCACGGGGGCGAGAACTCCAGGTCCAGACCGATGCGCAGGACGGTCTCGCGCTCTGTCCTCTCCACGAGCGCAAAGGAGAGGTTGGGTTCGGTGAAGCGCAGGTGGTCCCCGGCCCGGGAGGTTTCTAGCCAGGTCGCCAAAGACCGGGCTTCGGGCGGTGTCAGCGCCTGCCAGCGGAACGACCAGGCGCCCTCCTCGCTGCACGCGGTTCCAGCGATCACGAGCCAGCTGGTGCGGAGGCGTGCGTCCTCGGCGTCAGGGAACTGGTAGTCGGCGATGCAGAGGTCGATCCCGTACTCGTCCTTCCCTACAAGCCGCATCCGTTCACTTTATGGCCCTCGCCACGGTCGGTTAACGGGTTTCGGGGGTGGCCAGCTGCTCATGGCCAGGTCGGCGACCTTTAGTAGGTCGGTGGCGGTGGCCCCGTCTCGGCCTGCTGGGGCATGCCTTGGATCACTGAGTCTTTTCCAACTTCATCCGGCCTGGTGGTGGAGGGTAAGGATGGCTTGGACGGTGGGGGTCAGGCGGGACGGCGAGCAGCGGGCCTTCTGAGGGGACGTCGCGAGCAGAGCACAACCAGTTGCGCGAGGTGTTGCGGGACGTCATGCAGGCGCGCGGTCAAGCGCAGCGGATCGGCGTCAATCTCAACCAGGCGGTCGCCGCGCTGAACTCGGGTGAGGTGTCGTCGACGGTCCAGTGGTACGCCCGCTCCGCCGCGCAGACGGTCCGCAAGCTGGACGAGCTGGCCGACGAGCTGCGAAGGCGGCTTCCCTGACAGCGCCCGCCACCGCCCCGGAACTCACAGCACCGAGCTTCCCCGGGTGATCGGTAAGGTTCTGCGCGGTGTCCGGGTTCAAGGACTGCTGCGTTACCTCTACGGTCCGGGCGTCAACGGCGAGCATCACGATCCGCACATCGTGGCGGGCTTCGGGGACGCAGCCGCCCTTGAACCGGCGTTGCGCGCCGACGGCCGCCGCGACTTCCGCCACTTGGAGGGGGTGCTGACCCAGCCGCTGGCGCTGCTGGGTGAGCGGAACTACCGCAAGCCCGTCTGGCACTGCTCCGTCCGGGCCGCTCCAGAAGACCCGGTCCTGACCGATGGGCAGTGGGCGCAGATCGCGCCGAGATCATGCACCGGACGGGCATTGCTCCGGCGGGGGACGTGGACGTCGTCCGTTGGATCGCCGTCCGGCACGCTGACGACCACGTCCACATCGTGGCCACGCTGGCGCGTCCGGACGGCGTCCGCCCGGAGGTATGGAGCGACGGGTTCGGGTGCGCGATGCGTGCCAGGCGGTGGAGGAGCGGTTCGGGCTGCGGCCCACAGCACCGGCGGACCGGACGGCTGCGCGGCGTCCCAAGCGCGGCGAGTCCCAGAAGGCCGTCCGCCGTGGTCAGCTGGTGCCGTCCAGGACACTCCTGCGCCACAAGGTCCAGACGGCGGCCGCTGGCGCCGGGAGCGAAACGGAGTTCTTCGAGCGCCTGCACACCGGTGGTGTCCTGGTGAAACAGCGGTTCAGCCAGCGGACGGCCGGTGAGATGACCGGGTATGCGGTGGCCGCGCCAGGTGATGTGAACGCGGACGGGCAGCCGGTCTGGTACGGGGGAGGCAAGCTCGCCGCCGACCTTACATTGCCCAAACTTCGCCACCGCTGGGTAGATACGGACGGCTCAGCTTGCGAATCGTCCGCCATCCGCCGGTTGGACGGACGGCACCTGTCCGCGGGGACGAAGCGGGCCGTGCTGCGGACATCCGTCCGCCACGCTGCCGGCGAAGCGCGGACGACCATGGACTTCTTCGACCGCCTCCAGGGCTACGGCCTGCTGGTCAAGGTCCGCAATAGCCGGGATGTGCCTGGTGAGATCACCGGCTACGCCGTCGCGCTCCCCACCGAGCCTGGCGACGAGGAACCGACTTGGCATGCTGGAAGCCGCCTTGCCGACGACCTGTCACTCACCCACCTCCAGTCACGCTGGAGCTCACCCACCTCCCAATACCGGTCAGCCATGGATCACAGCGACCTCACCACCGAGGAACGGCAGGCGTTTTACGACGATGCGGCCCGCGCCGCTGCTCATGCAACCGCCCAGATCCGCCGCAGCCTCGCAACCAATCCATTCGCCGCTCAAGACGCCTGCTGGGCCGCCTCAGATACCCTCCACGCCGCCGCCGAGGCCACCGGTAACCGGCACCTCCGCCGTGCCGCCGACACCTACGACCGCGCCGCTCGCGCGCCCTACGGCCGCATCCCGCAGCCCACCCCAGCTGGCAACGCCCTGCGCACCGCAGCCCGCCCGATTGCGGACCATGCGACACCAAGATCTCGACGCGCTGCCCACGGTCGTCAGCATTATGACCGCTGCCCGCGCCCTGGGACTCTCCCGCACATACGCCTATGAACTCGCCAAACGCGGCGACTTCCCATGTCGCGTCATCCGAATCGGCACCACTTACCGAGTACCGACAGCAGAACTCCGCAAGCTGCTCGGCGTGACATACCGGGCGGGAGCTGCCCGCGAGCCGGACTTCCCGGGATGCCGACGATGAGACTCGGCATCCCGGGAACGGGCGCCTCACCACCGCGCCCGGCAGCCAGACCTTGCGTTGCGACAACTACTAACGGGTACGTTAGCGAATGATCTTGCTTGGGCCGGTCCTGGCTGGGGCGGTCGGGCGGCTCAGCAGGCTCCCTGAGGCATGGGCTTCAGTGGGTGCTCAGCCGACCTTTGGGGTGGCGCGGTCGATGATGGGGGACAGGTCCAATCCCGGCGGGAGGGTGCCGAAGGCGGAGCCCCAGTCGCCCGTCAGACGGGACGCGCAGAAGGCGTCGGCGACGGCCGGGTGACCGTGCCTGACCAGCAACGATGCCTGGAGAACGAGTGCCAGGCGCTCAGCTACGCGGCGGGCTCGGAACTCGATCGTCGCGGTGTCGGTAAAGCTGTCCTTGGCGTCCTGGACGGCTTCGTCCAGGCGCTTGTCGGCTCCTCTCGCAAGCTCGACCTCGCCGAAGAACGCGTCCAGCGTCTGCGGCTGGCGTAGAATCGCGCGGAGGAGATCGAGCGCCGCGACGTTGCCGGAGCCCTCCCAGATGGAGTTGAGGGGGCTCTCGCGGAACAGGCGCGGCATGCCGGACTCCTCGACGTAGCCGTTGCCGCCGAGGCATTCCAGGGCTTCCGCGGCGTGCGCGGGCCAGCGCTTGGTGATCCAGTACTTGCTGACGGCCAGGCCGAGGCGCTTGACGGCGGTCTCGGCCGCGTCGCCGCGCACCGAGCGGTCGGTGGCGCCCGCGAGGCGCAGCATCGTGATGGTGGCGGCCTCGGACTCGATCGCGAGGTCGGCGAGGACGTTGCGCATCAGCGGCTGGTCGATCAGGTAGCCGCCGAACGCCTTGCGGTGCGCGGCGTGGTGCGCCGCGGCGGTGACGCCGTGCCGCATGCCGGACGCGGCGCCGATCACGCAGTCGAGCCGGGTCATGTTGACCATCTCGATGATGGTGCGGACGCCGCGGCCCTCGTCCCCGACACGCCAAGCCAGGGCGTTCTCGTACTCCACTTCCGAGGAGGCGTTCGACCTGTTGCCGAGCTTCTCCTTCAGGCGCATCAGCCGGAGGGGGTTCAGCGTGCCGTCCGGCAGGACGCGGGGGACGAGGAAGCACGTCAGGCCGCCGGGCGCCTGGGCGAGGGTGAGGAACACGTCGCACATCGGGGCGCTGGTGAACCACTTGTGGCCGACGAGGCGGTACGTCCCGTCCGGCTGGGGGGAGGCCTGCGTGGTGTTGGCGCGGACGTCGGAGCCGCCCTGCTTCTCCGTCATGGACATGCCGGCCAGCAGCGCGCCCTTGGTGAGCGGCGCGCGGAGCCCGAAGTCGTACTCCGGCTTGACCAGGAGCGGCTCGTACTGCGCGGCGAGTTCGGGGGACTGCCGCAGCGCGGGGACGGCCGCGTACGTCATCGAGACGGGGCAGCCGTGGCCGGCGTCCACCCGCCAGGTGTAGAACTTCGCGGCGCGGGCGACGTGCGCGCCCTCGCGGGAGTCGGCCCAGGCGGAGCCGTGCAGGCCGTGGGTCACCGCCACGGTCATCAGCTCGTGCCACGCCGGATGGAACTCGACCTCGTCGATCCGGTGCCCGTAGCGGTCATGGGTGCGCAGGACGGGCGGGTGCTCGTTCGCGAGCCGTCCCCATTCCTGCGCCTGCTCGGTGCCCGCGAGCCGGCCGAGCGCCCGCACCTCGGGCCCGGCCCAGCCGCCGCCCTCGCGCGCCAGTCCGTCCAGCAGGACGGCGTCGTCGGCCACGTCGTGCCCGGCGAGGGGCGGAACCTGGTTGAAGACCTCGTGCGTCACCCTGCGCTCCCGTATGCCCGTCACCTGACCTGACCGCAGCATACAGAACCGTGTTCGGGTGAGAAACGATCATGCCGCAGGGGAGGTCGGGGCGTCCATCCTCCTCAAGTGGTGGGGCGATCTCGTTCCCGCGGCGGATTGTCCCACGCCCCCGGGGGCATACCTTCGGAACCATGAGTCAGTCCAGTCCGCACCCCGAGCGGCCCTGCTCGAGCCGCCCGCTGGACCGGCGGCAGGACGCTCCCGAACCTCCCGAGCACCTCGACGCCACCGGCGCGCCCGGCGCGCCCGACGCGATCCGCGCGTCCGACGCCGAGCGGGAGGCCGTCGTGGAGCGGCTGCGGATCGCCTCCGTCGAAGGACGGCTCACGTTCGAGGAACTGACCGAGCGCAGCGAGGCCGCCTACGCGGCGGTCACCCGCGGCGAGCTGGAGCACATCACCGCAGACCTGCCCGGTCTCGGCGCGCCCGGCGCCTCGCCCGCCCCCCTCCAGGTCAAGCGCCGCTTCAGCGCCGTCATGGGCGACTGCAAGGAGCGCATCGTCGGCCGCATCGACGGCCCGCTGGAGGCGGTGTCGGTGATGGGCGACGTCGAGCTCGACCTGCGCGGCGCCCAGGTCCCGAGCGGCGAGGTGCACATCTCCGCGACCGCCGTGATGGGCGACGTGAAGATCATCGTCCCGGACGGCGTCAGCGTCGAGCTCAGCGGTCACAACTTCCTGGGCGACCGCAAGGTGGCCGTCCGCGAGCCGCACCCGGGCGCCCGCGTCCCCGTCGTCAAGGTCACCGCGCACGCCGTGATGGGCGACGTCAAGATCGTCGATGACGAGCACCACGCCCCGCTGCGGCGCGCCGTCACCGACTGGTGGAAGGACCGCCGCTAGCCCGATCGGCGGGAGTCGTCGTGCCGCTCGGCCGTCCGCACGCCCTCCTCGTCCGCCGGGAGGGCGTCGGGGTGCTCGACCTCCACGCCCGGCGTGCCGGTGCCGCTGGTCTCCTCTCCGTCCGGGACGCTGCGGCCGCGGGCGTCGGAGCGCCGGTTCACGGGGGCGAACTCGCGGTCGTGCGTCTCGCGCGGCTCGTGGCCGGGATCATCGCGTTCCATGGCCCCCGCATACCCGGGCATGCGGGGCCCGAACGTCTCAGACGGCCGTCGCGGCGCGGACGGTCCGCAGCGCCTCGGCGTAGCGGTGCACGACGAGCTCGGCGACCTCCGGTGCCGCGCCGAGCACGGGGGAGACCACGTCCGCACCGGCGGCCAGGGCCTCTTCGCGGACCTTGTCGGCGAAGAAGCCCGGCGCCAGGAAGTAGGACGCCACGGCCACCCGCGGCGCGCCCGCGCCGCGCAGCGCCGCGACCGCCTCGCCCGGCTTCGGGCCGGCCGCCGACGCGTACGCGGGCTCCACGGCACGCCACCCGCGTGCCCGCCAGCCGCGGGCCAGGCCCGCGATCGTGGCGTTGGCGGACGCGTCGCTGGAGCCCGCCGAGACGAGCACGACGGCGGTGTCCGGATCGCCGGGCTCGACGCCGGCGTCGCGCAGGCGGCGCTCCAGGGCCTCCATGAGCAGCGTGTGGGGGCCCAGGGTGGCGGCCGTCCGCAGGCGCAGTCTCGGGTGCAGGCCGCGCACCCGGTTCAGCACGCCCGGGATGTCGGTCTTGCTGTGGTAGGCGGCGGTGAGGAGCAGCGGCAGCACGACCGCGCCCGGCGCACCGTCCTCCAGCCCCCGCCCGCCACCATTCAATGGACGAGCTCCGCTCGACCGACTCTGCCGGGCCAGGCCGTCCAGCACCCGGTCGGGCGCGGGCGGCGCGTGGTCCAGGAACGAGGCGTGCACGGGCACGTCCGGGCGGCGCGCCCGGACGGCGCCGAGCAGCTCGGTGACGGTGGCGGCGGCGCGGGGATCCCTGCTCCCGTGCGCCACCGCGACCATGGGGACGCTCACAGGTGGATACCGCACTCGGTCTTGCCCAGCCCGGCCCAGCGGCCGCTGCGCGGGTCCTCGCCGGGCGCCACCGGCAGGGTGCACGGCTCGCAGCCGATCGAGGGGTACCCGTCGTAGTGCAGCGGGTTGATGATGACCCCGTTGTCCTCGATGTAGTTGTCCATGTCCTCCTGGGACCAGTCCAGGATCGGGTTCACCTTCACCATGCCGCGCTTGCGGTCCCACTCGACCACCCTGCGGTCGCGGCGGCTCGCGGTCTCGTCCCGGCGGATGCCGCTGAACCAGGCCATGTAGCCCTCCAGCGCGCGGCCGAGCGGCTCCACCTTCCGCAGGTGGCAGCACAGGTCCGGGTTGCGGCCGAACAGCCGGGGGCCGAGCGCGGCCTCCTGCTCCTCGACCGTGCGGGACGGGGCGACGTTGATGACGTTCACCGGGTACACGGCCTCGACCGCGTCCCGGGTCCCGATCGTCTCGGCGAAGTGGTAGCCGGTGTCGACGAACAGCACGTCGATGCCGGGCTTGACCTTCGACACCAGGTGGATCAGCGCCGCGTCCGACATGGAGGAGGTGAGGCAGATGCGGTCGCCGAACGTGGCGGCGGCCCAGCGGATGACCTCCAGCGTGGGCGCGCCCTCCAGCGCGGCGGCGGCCGATTCGACGATGTCTTCGAGGTCGAGGGTAGGTCTGTCGGTCTCCAGCAGGGTCACCGAGGGATCTCCTTGCTCGCGGTACGGGGAGCCCCGACACCGAGGAACTTCAGCGTGAAAGAGCGGAGGCAGTCGGGGCAGAACCAGGAGCCGTGCTCCTCGCGGGGCTCCAGGTTCTCCTCGCCGCAGTACGGGCAGTAGAACGGCGCCATGCGCTCGCTCATCGGTCTCCGCCCGCCCCTACTTGAGGTCGGCTTCGTCGGCGCGGTGCACCCATTCGGCGAACGTCTCGCCCTCGGTGCGCTGCGCGTCGAACTTGCGGACGACCCGCTCGACGTAGTCGGTGAGCCCGGCCGACGTGGTCTTCAGCCCGCGGACCTTCTTGCCGAACGACGCGCCGAGCCGCCCGCCCAGATGGATCTGGAAGCCCTCGACCTGGTCGCCGTTCTCGTCCACGACCAGCTGGCCCTTCAGCCCGATGTCGGCGACCTGGATGCGGGCGCAGGCGTTCGGGCAGCCGTTGACGTTGATCGTCAGCGGCTGGTCGAAGTCGGGGAGCCGCTTCTCCAGCTCGTCGATCAGGTCCATGGACCGCTGCTTGGTGTCGACGATCGCGAGCTTGCAGTACTCGATGCCCGTGCACGCCATCGTCTGGCGGCGGAACGTGGACGGCCGCACCTGGAGGTCGTGCTTCGCCAGCTCGTCGGCGAGCGCCTCGGTGTTCTCCTCCGGGACGTCCAGGATGACCATCTTCTGCTCGATGGTCGTCCGGACCCGGCCCGAGCCGTAGCGCTCGGCGAGGTCGCCGATGACGCCGAGAAGCTCACCGTTCACGCGGCCCACGCGCGGGGCGAACCCGACGTAGAAGTTCCCGTCCTTCTGCGGGCGGATGCCGACGTGGTCGCGGCGGTCGAGCGGCGCGGCCGGCTCGGGGCCGTCCGGCAGCGCGAACCCGAGGTACTCCTTCTCCAGCACCTCGCGGAACTTCTCCGCGCCCCAGTCCTTCATCAGGAACTTCAGCCGGGCGCGGCTGCGCAGCCGCCGGTAGCCGTAGTCGCGGAAGATCGACGTGACGCCGTGCCAGACCACGCTGGTCTGCTCCGGCTTCACGAACACGCCGAGGCTCTGCGCGAACATCGGGTTGGTCGACAGACCGCCGCCGACGTACAGCTGGTAGCCGGTCTCGCCCGCCTCGTTCACCACGCCCACGAACGCGATGTCGTTGATCTCGTGGACGGTGCAGTGCGCGGTGCATCCCGACAGCGCCGTCTTGTACTTGCGCGGCAGGTTGGAGAACTCGGGCGAGCCGATGTACTTGTCGTGGATCTCGCGCAGGTCGGTGGTCGCGTCGATCACCTCGTCGGCGGCGATCCCCGCGAGCGGGCAGCCGATGATGGTGCGCGGGACGTCGCCGCACGCCTCCATCGTGTGCAGCCCGACCGCCTCCAGCGCCTCCCAGATCGCCGGGACGTCCTCGATCCGCACCCAGTGCAGCTGGACGTTCTGCCGGTCGGTGATGTCGGCGCTGCCCCGCGCGTACCGCGTGGAGATGTCGGCGATGGTGCGAAGCTGCGGGCCGCTCAGCTGGCCGCCGTCGATCCGCACCCGCATCATGAAGTAGCGGTCTTCGAGGTCCTCGTCCTCCAGCGCGCCGGTCTTGCCGCCGTCGATGCCGGGCTTGCGCTGGGTGTACAGGCCCATCCAGCGGAAACGGCCGCGCAGGTCGGCCGGGTCGATCGAGTCGAAGCCGGTCTTGGAGTAGATGTCGATGATGCGGCGGCGGACGTTCAGGCCGTCGTCGTTCTTCTTGTTCTCTTCGTTCTTGTTGAGCGGTTCCCGGTAACCGAGGGCCCACTGGCCCTCGGCCTTCTTGCGCTTGATCGCGGGTGGCACGGCGCGCGTCCTCGTCTGTGATCGTGAGGGACGCGTAGCGCACCGGCGCTCTGAGGCAGCCGGCTCGACGCTGAGCAGGATGAAGTCAAAGGTGACGCCGATGCGCCACGCGCCCGGCTGAGCTGGGGCGTGGTCGGGGCGTCAGCGACAGATCGCGCTGCGGACGCGCAGGAAGTCGACGTGCCGGCGCTTGGCCAGCAACGGGTCCGCGGCAGTCATACTCGAACTCTGACATGACGTCTCACGGGCTGTCCAGCCGCGTCCGGCATGCGGACGGGTGAGATGCGTCATCCCTGCCGCCTCCAGTTCACCGGAGGCTCGCCGTCCCGGCCGGTCGCGGGCCCGCCCTCGCGGCGCCCGCCGTCGGGCGTCGCGGGCTCCGGGCGGTGCTGGCAGTCGCACCAGGACCCGCCGCGGCACTCCTCGTGGCGGCGCTCTCGGCACGACTGGCAGATCATGTCTCCCATTGTCACCCATGAAGGCAAATGCCCGGTTCACCCGGTGGCCGGACGGGGACGATCATGATCCGGATGACGTTCCGCGGCGTCAAAGCGGGTATGGGCAGGGAGACGTGCAGAGGACGTGCGACGGGACTGCGGATCGGCAGGACGGGGGAGGCGATCGGCGCGCCACGCGCGAGGCGGACCAGTGAAATGGGCGAGGCGGCATGTTCCGGGCGCGTAACACTCTACGGTGGGGTGGTGTGACCACCGTCTCCGACGCCGCCGGCGTCCCACCGGCCGGGGACTCCGACGCCGAGGAGGGCCGCGACGGCCCGGATCCGGGCGTCCGGGAAGAGCCGAGCGTGGGCGAGCGGGCGCTCGCGCGCTTCCGCGCGGCCGCGCGGGCGGCGCCCGGGACCGGCTGGACCCTGACCAAGGGCACCGCCGTCGGCGCGTTCCGCTACCGGGTGACCGGCCTGGCCGCCGAGGCCGCGTTCTTCGCCCTGCTGTCCCTGCCGCCCCTCGTCATCGGGCTGATCGGCACCATGGGCCACCTGCACGGCCTGTTCGACGACCAGACCGTCAGCGACACCCGCAACTGGCTGATCGCGCACGCGCACGATGTGCTGACCGGGCCGACCGTCGACTCGGTCGTCGAACCGCTGATCAACGACGTGATCAACGGCGGCAGCCCCGACATCGTGTCCGTCAGCTTCCTCATCTCGCTGTGGGCGGGGTCGCGGGCGACGAACGTCTACGTCGACACGATCACGATCGCCTACGGGCTGTCCGGCGTCCGCGGGGTGATCCGCACCCGGCTCCGCGCGTTCTTCCTCTACCTGGTCGGCCTGCTCATCATGCTGATCGTCATCCCGCTGCTGGTGGCCGGGCCCGCGCTGGTGCGGCAGGTGCTCCCGGAGAGCGCCACGGCCCTCCAGGCGCTGTACTGGCCGGTCGTGGTGAGCCTGTCGATCGTCTTCCTCTCGCTGCTGTACCACATGAGCATCCCGGTCCGGACGTCCTGGTGGCGGCAGGCGCCCGGCGGGATGCTGGCCCTGCTCATCTGGATCGTCGGCAGCGTCAGCCTGCGGCTCTACCTGGCCGGGTCGCTGAGCGGGGTGTCGCTGTACGGGCCGCTGTCCGCCGCGATCGCGCTCCTCGCCTGGCTGTACGTCGCCGCGCTGGCGGTGCTGATCGGGGCCACGCTGAACGCCGAGATCGACCGGCGCTGGCCGAGCGGCGACACCGCCCGGGTCCGGGCCGAGCGGGAGGCGGCGAACGCGCAGGTGCCCCGCGACCAGGGGGCGACGAGTAAAAAGCACGTCGAATGAGGTCCTGAAAAGGGCAAACATGTCGTACCCTCGCGTGGCATGACCCCCCGAGAGGACACCGGCCGGCTCCGGACCGTGACCGGCACGATCGCGACGTCCGACATCACCGGGCCGGTGCTCTCCCACGAGCACCTGCAGATGGACCTGCGCTGGCCGGCCCGTCCGCGACTCGCGGAGTCCGACCCCGGCCGGTGGCTGGACGAGGAGAAGTCCGTCCAGCGGGAGCTGTCCGGGCTGCGCAAGGAGCACGGCCTCGGCCTCGTCGTCGACCTGACGTGCTCCGGCATGGGACGTAACGCCGCCGCGCTCGCCCGGATCAGCGCGGGCGCCCGGGTCGCCGTGGTCGCCGGGACGGGCGTGTTCACCGAGCCGTTCCACCCCGCGTTCGTCCGCGAGACCCTCGCCGCCGCGACGGCGAGTCATTCTGGGGGGACGACCCCCCAGACCCCCTGGGAAGACCATCGGGGCCCGTCCACCATCGACCGGCTAGCCGAGCGCCTGCTCGCCGAGGTCGGCTTCGGCATGGACGGCACCAACTCGCTGCCGGGCGTGATCGGCGAGATCGGCACCTGGGGCGAGGCGCCCACCGAGACCGAGGAGCTGTGCCTGCGCGCCGCCGCGCGCGCCGCCCGCTACTCCGGCCTGTCCGTCGCGACGTACGGGCGGGCGGGCCTCGCCCAGCTGGAGATCCTCACCGGCGCCGGGCTCGCGCCTGAGCGCGTCGCGGTCGGCCAGCAGGACCGGGTGGACGACCCCGGCCAGCACCGCAAGATCGCCGAGACGGGCGGCTACGTCTCGTTCGGGACGCTCGGCCTCGCCGGCGACGGCCGCGCCGCCGTCGGCGCCCGCGTCCGCTGCGTGCTGGACCTGCTGGAGGCGGGGTACGCCGACCGGGTGCTGCTCAGCACCGGCGTCTCGCGCATGGCGCAGGTCACCCGCTACGGCGGCTCCGGGTACGGGTACCTCTTCGACACGTTCCTGCCCGCCCTGAGGGCGGCCGGCGCCGACGACGCCACGCTGCGCACCATCCTGCGCGACAACCCGCTGCGGTGGCTCACCGGTTCCTGAGTGGGTAGGGATCATCCCGGAAGGGGGTGAGCCGATGTCCTGGGACAAGTCAGCACCCGGAGACTTCCAGCAGACGCAGACCGTCCGGCTCCCCTACGCCGACCGCGCCGAGGCGGGCCGCGTGCTCGCCGAGCGCCTGGCCCCGATGGGGCTGGACGGCGCCGCGGTCCTCGCGCTGCCGCGCGGGGGCGTGCCCGTCGGCTACGAGATCGCGCGGCGCCTCGGGTCCCCGCTGGAGGTGCTGGTGACCCGCAAGATCGGGTATCCGCCGCAGCCGGAGCTCGGGGTCGGGGCCATCGCCGAGGGCGGCGCCCCGGTGTTCGACGCCGAGCTGCTCGCCCGGCTCGGGCTCCGCGAGGAGGACCTGGCCCGCACGGTGGAGGTCGAGCGCGCCGAGCTGGCGCGCCGGGTGGCCGCCTATCGGCGCGGCCGCCCGCTGCCGGACATCGCCGGGCGCCCGGCGGTCGTCGTGGACGACGGGCTCGCGACCGGCGGCACCGCGCGCGCGGCCGTGCGGGCGATGCGCGAGCGCGGTCCGTCGCGGCTGGTCCTCGCGGTGCCGGTGGGGGCCGCCGAGACGGTCCGGAGCCTGGAGCCGGAGGTGGACGACCTCGTGGTGCCCGTGGCGCCGTGGGAGTTCCGGGCGGTGGGCCAGTGGTACCGCGACTTCGGCCAGCTCACCGACGACGACGTGATCGCGTGGCTGGAGCGCGGCCGGCGGCCGGCCGGAGGGGCGCCGGGGACCGCCTGAATCGCGTGCGCGAGGCCGCCTCGGGACGGACCGCCCCGGCGGCGGGCGCCGGGCCGAAGCCGAATGGCGCCGGCGCGAATTCCCGAAAATTGGCCACGGCGCGATGCCCGATGCGGTAAAAGGCAGGCGCCGCGGTATGTCGCGGCACGATGTGTCAAGCCGTAACTCACATGTGACGAACGGGCCGGGCCCGGCCCCGAGGGGGCCGGGCCCGGGCAACGCAAACGGCCCCGCGGGGCGGGGCCGTGACGTTTCAGGTGGCGTGCCGGGGATCGCGATGGGAGCGTTTCGGCGGCCTGCGTTCTCGGTTAGGCGGCGTTGGCGCGGCGCATCCGGCGACGGCGCTCGGACGCGCGCTCGTCCTCGTTCAGGCCGCCCCAGGTGCCGTACTTCTCGGGCCTGGACACCGCGTAGTCCAGGCACTCCGTGCGAACCGGGCAGCCCATGCAGATCTGCTTGGCCTTGCGCTCGCGGATCTCGCGCTCGGGCTGGCGCTCGCCGTCGGGACCGAAGAAGAGGACGAGGTCTTCCCCCCGGCACGCCGCGGCGTCCTGCCAGCCCCAGCTGGGACGAGGGAGGTTTGCCTGCCGACGTACCTGAGCCATGGAACACCCACCTTGATTGGTTTCGAACAAATTCGGGACATGGACGCTCGACGTACTTCGGATGACATGAGTCAGAAGCGCCGAAAGTTCCAACGTCTGGAGTTGCCGCTCTGTTCCCCGTCCGGTTACTCCGGAAACGTGGGGACGTGCGACAGGGAGACCCTCGAATGGGGCCTCCAGGAGATTACACGAGGGCGGCCTCGTTGAGAAGGGTGAGTTCCCTAACAACGTAGGTTCTCTGGTTCTCCCCGCAGCCCGCGCCGCACGGGTCCGGCTGCTGGACGGACTCCATGATCACCCGGTAACGGCTCTGCCGGGCGACAACGACTGCTTCGTACGGAGATGTCCCAATGATGGATTCCACCGCCACCTCGTCCAGTCCGAGGCGCCCGGTGTACTCCCGGACGAAGTGCTCGGCAGCCTGCACCGGCTCGGGCGTCCCGGCCCGCCCGCGCAGCCTGTCGAGGACGACCTCGCCCCGCAGGTAGGCGTCCACCGCGGCGGTCGCCTCCGCTTCGCCGAGGTCGCCGTACGAGAGTCCGTGGGGAAGACATACCAAATTCGCTGCAAATCGGTCACCGCCGACGTGGGTGGTTTCCCAGACGAGGCGATCGAAACGTGTGGCCAGCGCGCGGGCCAGCGGCGCCCCGGTGCGGGCGCAGCAGGCGTTGTGGCGTCCGTGCGTGCAGACCAGCAGGACCGGCTCCGCCACCCGGTCGCCGAGCCCCGGGGACCGGCCCGCGGCGAGCGCGCCCAGGTCGAGCAGCGCGAGTTCGCCCGGGTCGGCGAGTTCGCGTCCCTCGATCCAGGCCTCGCCCCCGCGCGTGCTTCCCGCGTAGACCTGCAGCGGCGGGGTGGGGCGGCGGCGGCCGGGCCGGCGGATCAGCTGCGGCCGGACGCCCGCCTTCTTCGCGGCCCGCACGACCTCGGCGACCGGGGCCGGGCCGGAGAGGTCCTCCACGCGCTCGGGCCAGGGGCCGGGGTGCTCGACGAGCAGCCAGGCGCCCGCCTTCACGGTGGCGGTCGCCAGGCACGGCCGCTCGCCCGTGTGGCTCCCCGGGCAGTGCCCGCAGCCCCTGGTGCTCGTCACCCCTGTCCCCCCGCTGATCTTGGACGCGATTAGGTAAGGGTAACCTAACGAAGCGTGTCCAAACCATGAGAAGTGAGACCTGAGGGGTGACGGAGGTCTCAGTGGTGTGCCGCCCGGGACACCAGCGCCTCCGCGGCCGGCAGCGCGGCCTCCCTGTCGGAGGCGACGAGACCGATCCTCGTGCGCCGGTCCAGCAGGTCGCCCGTGTCGAGGGCGCCCTCGTGCAGGACCGCCCACGCGAGCTCCGCCCCCGTCACCGGCAGTCCCAGCACGACCGGCTCCAGCAGCGCCGGATCCTCCGCGGCGAGCGCGGTCAGCAGCGGCGCCTCGGTCCCGTACCGCTGGACCAGGCGGGACGGCGCGTCCAGCGCGTCCAGCCGGGCGCGGGGCGCGGCGCCGATGAGGGGGAGGCGCGCGGTCCGGCTCGGCCCGGCGGGCAGCCCGCGGGCGCGCACGACCGCGTCGACGGCGTCCTGCGCCATGCGCCGGTAGGTGGTCAGCTTGCCCCCGACGATCGTGACGACGCCGTCGGGTGAGGTCAGGACCGCGTGCCGGCGGGAGATGTCGGCGGTGTCGCCGTCCTCCCCCTTGTCCAGGAGGGGGCGCAGGCCGGCGAACGCGCCGATCACGTCGGCGCGGCGCACCGGGACGTCCACCGCCGAGTCCAGGACGTCCAGCAGGAAGCCGATCTCGGCCTCCGTCGGCTCCGGGACGTCCGGGACGGGCCCGTCCGCGGGCTCGTCGGTGAGGCCCACGTAGACGCGGCCGTCGCCCTGCGGGATCACCAGCAGGTACCGGCTGCTCGCGCCGGGGACCGGGACGTGCATCGCGGCGGTGAGCCCGCGCAGCGTCTCGGCCCGGATCACCAGGTGGGTGCCGCGCGACGGGCGCAGCCGGACCCCGTCCACCAGGCCGCCCGCCCACACGCCCGTCGCGTTCACCACCGAGCGGGCCCGCACCGCGAACTCCCGGCCGGTCAGCTCGTTCCGGACGAGCGCGCCGTCGCCGGCCAGCCCGATCGCGCGGCACCGGGTCAGCACCCGCGCGCCGTGCCCGGCGGCGGTCCGCGCGATCGCCGTGACGAGGCGGGCGTCGTCGGCGAGCTGCCCGTCCCACGACAGCAGCCCGCCGCGCAGCCCGTGGGGGCGCAGCGCGGGCGCGAGCCGGAGCGTCTCGACCGCCGACAGCCGGCGCGGGCCGGGCAGCACCGAGCGCGGGGTGCGGGCGGCGAGCCGCAGCAGGTCCCCGGCCCGCATCCCGCCGCCGGCGAGCAGCGCCTGGGAGCGCGGCACGAGCGGGGTCAGCGGCAGTACGAACGGCAGCGCGCGCACCAGGTGGGGGGCCGTGTGCCGCATCAGCACGCCGCGCTCGACGGCGCTCTCGTGCGCGACGTCCACCTGCCCCTGCGCGAGGTACCGCAGGCCGCCGTGGATCAGCTTGGAGCTCCACCGGGACGTGCCGAACGCCAGGTCGCGGGCGTCGATCGCGGCGACCGACAGCCCCCGCGAGGCGGCGTCCAGCGCGGCGCCCGCCCCGGTCGCGCCGAGGCCGACGACGAGCACGTCCACCACCTCGCCGTCGAGGGCGGCGAGGTCGCGCTCCCGGCGCGCCGCGTTGAGCGAGGTCCGCGGGTCGGGTCCGGCGGTGTTCATGGCGCGAGCGTCCTCTCCAGGATGTGGCGCAGTTCGGCGTCGAGGGCGTCGGCGTCGAGGGCGGGGTCGTCCGCGTCGACCATGATCGGCGCCGACAGCGCGAAGGACTGGACGACGAGCAGCAGGGCGCGGGCCTGCCGGCCGGGGTGGCCGGGTCGGATCGTGCCGTCCCGGTGGCCTGCGGCGATCGCCTCCTCGAACCACGCCAGGAAGGCCTGCTGGCTGGCGCCGCGGCGGTCCAGCAGGTAGGGCAGCAGCAGCTCCGGGTCGACCTCGATGATCTTGCGGAGCAGCGGGTGCTCCCGGAACGTCCGGACGCCGGTGACCAGGCCGTCCACCATCCTCGGCCGCACCGGGCGGCCGTCGTCGGGCGGCTGCAGCGCCTCGCCGATGCCGGTCCACTCGCGGGTCATGAGGTCGGCGACGATCGTGCGGACGTCCGGCCACCGGCGGTACAGGGTCATCCGGGACACCCCGGCCCGGCGCGCGATGTCGGTCAGCGTCGTCCGGCGCATCCCGACGGCCAGCACGCAGTCGCGCGCCGCGTCGAGCACGGCGTCGTCGTCGGTCCGCCCGCCGTTCCTGTTGTGACGATTCGACGTCATGTGTCACAGTGTAAGCACACGGACGGGAGGCCCGGTGACCGGAGACAGGGTGCAGACGCGGGACATGCTGTGGAGCGGCTGGGGCGACCCCGCCAGGGCGACGCCGCTGCCCGAGCCGATGGTCGGGCTGCTGCGCGACATGCTCGGCGTGCGGCCCGCCGAGGCGCCGCCGGTCGCGCTGGCCGACATCGCGGTCGCCGGGACGCGGCTGTCCGGGGACGACCTGACCGCCCTCGCCGGCATCGTCGGGGACGGCAACGTGCGGGCCGACGCCGAGACGCGCGTCCGGCACACGCGCGGCAAGTCGACGCCCGACCTGCTGCGCATCCGCGCCGGGGACACCTCCGACACCCCGGACGCGATCGTGCTGCCGGGCTCCCACGAGGAGGTCCTCGCCGTGCTGGAGGCGTGCTCCGAGCGCCGTGTCGCGGTCGTCCCGTTCGGCGGCGGCACCTCGGTCGTCGGCGGCCTCGCGCCCCGGCTCGCCGGAGGCGGCCCGCGCGCCTTCGTCGCCCTCGACCTGCGGCGCATGGACAGGCTGGTCTCGCTCGACGAGGTCTCGCGCACCGCGGTGCTCCAGCCGGGGCTGCGCGGCCCGGCCGCGGAGGCGCTGCTCAACGAGCGCGGCTACACCCTCGGGCACTTCCCGCAGTCGTACGAGTGGGCGTCGATCGGCGGCTTCGCGGCGGCCCGGTCGAGCGGGCAGGCGTCCGCCGGATACGGCCGGTTCGACGACATGGTGGCCGGCCTCACCGTCGCCACGCCCGAGGGGACCCTCGACCTCGGCCGGGCGCCCAAGTCGGCCGCCGGGCCGGATCTGCGGCAGCTCGTCCTCGGCTCCGAGGGCGCCCTCGGAGTGATCACCTCCGTGCGGGTCCGGGTCCATCCCGTCCCGGAGGCCCGGGAGTACGAGGGCTGGCGGTTCGCCTCGTTCGCCGGGGGCGCCGCCGCGCTCCGGCGGCTCGCGCAGGACGGCCCGGCGCCCGCCGTGCTCCGGCTGTCCGACGAGGCCGAGACCATGGTCGGGCTGGCCGACCCGGCGGCGATCGGCGGCGGGTCGTCGGCCGCCGGGTGCCTGGCCGTGCTCGGGTTCGAGGGCACCCCGGCGCAGGTCGCGGCGCGCAGGGCGGCGGCCGCCGACGTCCTCCGCGGCGCGGGCGGCGAACCCCTCGGCGCCGGGCCGGGGGAGAAGTGGCGGCACGGCCGCTTCGACGCCCCCTACCTGCGCGACTCCCTCCTCGACGTGGGCGCGTTCGTCGAGACGCTGGAGACCGCCGCGTTCTGGTCGGACCTCCCGGCGCTGTACGAGGCGGTCCGCAACGCCCTGATCGGGACGCTGTCCGGGGCGGGTACACCGCCGCTCGTGATGTGCCATATCTCGCACGTGTACCCGTCCGGCGCGTCCCTCTACTTCACGGTCGTGTCCGCACAGGGCAAGGATCCCGTCGAGCACTGGGACCGGGCCAAGCGCGCGGCCAACGACGCGATCGCCGGGGCGGGCGGGACGATCAGCCACCACCACGGGGTGGGCACCGACCACCGCGACTGGTACGCCCGGGAGATCGGGCCGCTCGGCGCCGCGGTCCTGCGCGCCGTCAAGGACCGGGTCGATCCGGCCGGGATCCTCAACCCGGGCGTCCTCGTCCCGCCGGCCGCAGGGGAGTAGCCGCCATGCGCGCGTTCACCGCGATCGTCAACCCGGCGGCGGGCGGGTCCGCGGGTGCCTCCCGCGTGATCCCGCTGGGCCGGCTGCTGCGCGACGCGGGCGCCGAGGTCGACGTCGAGTACAGCCGCGGCATGGAGCACGCCGCGTCCGCCGCGCGGGCCGCGGCGGAGGCCGGGCGGGTGGTCCTCGGTGTCGGCGGGGACGGCATGGTCGGCTGCGTCGGCGGGGCCCTGGCGCAGATGGACGCCGGCGCGGACGCCCTGTTCGGCATCGTGCCCGCCGGCCGGGGCAACGACTTCGCCCGGCAGCTCGGCGTCCCGTCCGACCCGGACGAGCTCGCACGGCTGCTGCTGGAGGGCGAGCCGCGGGCCGTGGACGCCATCGACGCCAACGGGACGGCCGTCCTCGGCAGCGTCTACGCGGGCGTGGACGCCGTGGCCAACGACAACGCCAACCGGACGCGCCTGCTGCGCGGGTCCGCCGCCTACTACGTGGGGGCGCTGAGGGCGATCCTCTCGTGGCGGCACGCCGACTACGTGATCACCGTGGACGGCGAGGAGCACCGCCGCGAGGGCTACACCGTCGTCGCGGCCAACTCCGGCTACTACGGCTTCGGCCGGCACATCGCCCCCGACGCCCGCGTCGACGACGGGCTGCTCGACGTGGTGCTCATCCGGAAGGCGCCGAAGACCCTGTTCTTCGCCGTCATGCGCGAGCTGGAGACCGGCGCGCACGTCCGGCGGCCCGAGGTGGAGGTCATGCGCGGCCGGGAGGTGCGGATCGAGCTGGCCGGCCCCGCCGGCCGGACGCTCCCGTACGGCGCGGACGGGGAACTGCCCGGCGTGCTGCCGGTCACGGCGCGGGTCCTGCCGGGGGCGCTGCGCGTCCTGGCCCCCTGATCCCCGGATTCCCCGAGGTTTTGGCCCGGCGTTTGGGCCGGTTTACGCCCCCATTACGGCCCCCCGGATAGCGTCGTTTACGTCCCGCTTTCGGGACCAAGGGGCCGTCTGTGGAGTCATCATGGGAAGGCGACCACGAGCTCGCCGTTCTGGGGGGACTCATGATGACCGCGGGCGCCCGGATCGTGGTGGCGCCGGCGTCTCTGGGGGTGGCGCCGGTGTCCACCACGTGTAGCTGAATCCCGCTCCATCACCCGGCATCGGGCCGTGCGCCGCGCGGCCCGATCGTCTTGTCCGGCCGGGCTTCGCGCCCGCTTTCCGCGCGCCGCCGTGTTCGCTTGACGTCGCGAGCGCCTCCGTACAGGCTGTGCGCATCCCCTCACCCCCCTGGCCGGAGGCGTTCTGTGTGTGCCGAGGTTTCCCCCGGACCCGACAACTCGCGGACCTCGGAGGCGGGCGCCGGATGGGTCTGCCAGAAGCCCGGCACCTTCAACGACCTGCTGCCCGAGCGCGTCCCCGACTTCTCCTGGCGCCGCCCGTCGGTGCTGTGGCGCTCCCGCAACGACGTGGTCGCGCGCCTGTTCGGCGACCCCTCGAACTCGATCCGCCGCCGCTGCGTGGCCGCCCTGCGCGAGCGGGGCACGCCGGCCGCCCTCACCGTCCACCGCTCGGAGCCGGAGTTCTCGTTCGCGCTGCTCGGCGACACCGGCGAGGGCGACCGGTCGCAGTACGCGGTGGTGCCGCCGCTGCTGCACGCCGCCGCCGGCACCGACTTCATGATCATCGCCAGCGATGTGATCTACCCCACCGGGGACGCCGGGGAGTATCCGGAGAAGTTCTTCCGCCCGTACAAGGACTACCCGGCCCCCGTCTACGCCGTGCCCGGGAACCATGACTGGTACGACGGCCTGCGCGGCTTCCTGCACG
Source organism: Actinomadura sp. B10D3 (assembly GCF_039871695.1). NCBI lineage: Bacteria > Bacillati > Actinomycetota > Actinomycetes > Streptosporangiales > Thermomonosporaceae > Actinomadura > Actinomadura sp. B10D3. The sequence goes on along the minus strand of NZ_JBDPLY010000036.1, from coordinate 9,616 downwards.
TCTTCTGCGACCTGGACGCGGACTGCTCGCCACCGCCCTGGCGCGGCCCCCTCTCGTTCATCCCGCGCCTGCTGTGGCGGCACTCCGGGACGGTCGACCCCGGCGCGCTGGCCGAGGCCCGCCGGACGTACCGCGGCGCGCCGGGCCAGCAGGGCGTCCAGCCGGGCCCGTACTGGGCGATCGACACGCCCTCGCTGCGCGTCATCGGCATCGACACCGGGATCACCGGCGCCCTCGACCGCGACCAGGGCCGCTGGCTGCGGGAGGTGTCCGGTGGCCCGAAACCCAAGCTGCTCGTGACCGGAAAGCCGCTGTACGTGGACGACGACCGCCGCCCGGGGCGGATCGAGGGCGGCGGGACGGTCGACGCGATCGTCCGGGATCCGGCGCACAACTACGTGGCCGCGATCGGCGGGGACATCCACAACTACCAGCGCTACCCGGTGCGGACCGCCGACGGCCGCACGATCCAGTACATCGTCGCGGGCGGCGGCGGCGCCTTCATGCACGCGACCCACACGATCCCGCGCACGCGCCTGGTCGAGGAGGACGAGTTCCGCTGCTACCCGCTGCGCGGCGACTCCCTCTCGCGCTACAGCAAGCTGTACGGCCGGTGGCTGCGGCTCCCGAAACTGTTCGAGCTCACCCCCGAGGAGGCCACGGCCGCCGTCCAGCACCGGCTCGGCATCCGGCCCGGCCGCGGGTACAAGGGACCCGCCCCGTCCCGCCGCGCGCGCTTCGTCGCCGCCGCGCTCGGCGTCCCCCGCGACGGCCGCCGCCGTCCCCGCTTCCTGCGCCTTCCCGTGCACAAGCTGCCGCAGCGGTTCCGCTCGGAACTGGCCGACTGGGACGCGCCGCCCTTCTTCAAGAGCTTCCTGCGCCTGGATGTCACGGAGTCACGGCTCCGCATCCGCTGCTACGCGGCGACCGGCTGCGGCGACCAGGAGACGGCGCCGCCGTGCGAGGACGAGGTGACGATCGCCCTGCGGTAGCGGCGGTTTGGAGGATCGGCCAGGAATGCCGGGAAAGTCGGTGATCTTGGCTCGCGACGTGCTCGAATGCCGTTACAGTCATGGCTCACCACACGGGTGAACGGTAACGGACGGTCGGCCGGAAAACGACCGCGTCCTTCAGGAGCTTTTCAGATGAGTTACCCCCAGCAGGGTCAGGGCCAGCAGCACCCCCAGCAGCAACAACAGCAGGCCTACCAGGGCGGCTACGCGCCCGCGCAGCAGCAGCAGGCGCCCGTCGCCCGCGGCGCCGGCCAGAACATGAAGCGCCGCAACCCGATCGGCGCCTGGCTCGGCCTGCCGATGATCACCTTCGGCATCTACGGCCTCGTCTGGTTCTTCAAGGTTCACAACGAGCTGCACGAGTACGACCGCCGCATCGACAACGCCGCCACCAACGCGCTGCTGTCCCTGCTGTTCGGCAGCATCACCTTCGGCATCTGGCCCCTGGTCATGTGGGTCAAGCTCGGCGGCCGCATCGCCCAGGCCCAGCGCGCCGCCGGCCTCCAGCCCAGCTGCAGCGGCGGCATGGGCTTCCTGCTCGGCATCCTCGGCTTCGGCGTCCTGTACTACCAGCTCCAGCTCAACAAGGTCACCGACCGCTACGGCGACACCCCGGCGGGCCAGCAGGTCTCCCTCGTCGCGTGAGTTGAGGCGGTTCTCTCCGCTGTAGAGCAGCGGGTCGCGGCCCTGACCTGCTGAAAGATATCGCGCACGGCCCCTCCGGGCGTACGGCCCCGGAGGGGCCTTTCGCGTGCCGGTTCTGTCGGTGGGGGGCGGGACAATGGAGCCGTGAGGATGGCGGTGGCCGCTGGGCCCGGGGGCGGTGGCGCGCTGCGGGCACTCGGCGAGGACGGGACGCCCGCCGGTCCCGTTCGACGCGTCCCGGATCTGGTCGCCGCGATCGCGGACGGGGAGCGGGGCGAGGCGCCGCGGTGGGTGTGGGCGTCCACGGCGCGGCTCTATCCGCGGCTGCTGGACGCCGGCGTGCGGGTGGGGCGCTGCCACGACCTCGAACTGGCCGAGAGCCTGCTGCTCGGGCACGCCGGGCGGTACGGGGAGCCGCGCTCGGTCCCGGCGGCCTGGGCGCGGCTGCGCGGCGAGCCGGTGCCGGCCGACCGCCCGCCGCGGGAGGAGCCCGCGCAGGCGTCGCTGTTCGACGACGACGCCGCCCGCGACGAGCCCGCCGACGACCTGGAGCAGATCGTCGCGGTGCACGCCGAGCAGCAGCGCGCCATCGCCGGGCTCGGCGGGTTCGCGCTGCTCGCGGCGGCGGAGTCGGCCGGGTCGCTGGTCGCGGCGGAGATGGCGCGCGACGGGCTGCCCTGGTCGGCCGAGGAGCACGACGCGCTGCTCACCGAACTGCTCGGGCCGCGCCCGTCGGGCGGTCTGCGCCCCCGCAGGCTGCAGGACCTCGCCGACCGGATCAACGCCGCGTTCGGCCCGCGGACGCACGTCAACCCCGACTCGCCGGCGCAGATCCTCAAGGCGTTCGCGGCGGCGGGCCTGCCGGTCCCCTCCACGCGCGCGCACGTCCTCAAGCGGCTCGACCATCCGGCCGTACCGCTGCTGCTGGAGTACAAAGAGCTCTCCCGGCTGCACACCGCGCACGGGTGGGCGTGGCTCGACACGTGGGTGAGCGGCGGGCGCTTCCGGCCCGAGTACGTGGTCGGCGGCGTGGTGTCCGGGCGCTGGGCGACGAGCGGCGGCGGCGCCCTGCAGATCCCGCGCGTCCTGCGCAGGGCCGTCGTCGCCGACCCCGGCTGGTCGCTGGTCGTGGCGGACGCCGCGCAGCTCGAACCGCGGGTGCTGGCGGCGCTGGCCGGAGACCGGGCCTTCGCCGACGCCGCCGCGCACGGCGACCTCTACGCGGCGCTCTCCGACGCCTTCCACGACGACGGCGACGGCGGCATGAGCGCCCGCGCCAAGGCCAAGCTCGCGCTGCTGTCCGCCATGTACGGGGGCGGGACGGGGGAGGCGGTGCAGCTCCTCGCCGTCCTGAAGAACAGGTTCCCCGACGCCTTCGAGTACGTGGAGGCCGCCGCGCGGGCGGGGGAGCACGGCCGGCTCGTCCGGTCCCGCCTCGGCCGCACGTGCCCGCCGCCGTCCGCCGGGTGGCGCGAGCTGACCGCGGCGGGCGACGACGACGCGGCCGGCCCCCGGCAGGGGCAGGCCGCGCAGGCGCTGCGCAGCCGGGGCCGCTTCACCCGCAACTTCGTCGTGCAGGCGACGGCCGCCGACTGGGCGCTGGCCCTGCTCGGCTCGCTGCGCCGCCGCCTCACCGCGCTCGGCCGCCCCCGGCTGGTGTTCTTCCAGCACGACGAGGTCATCGTGCACACCCCCGCCGAGCTGGCCGCCGACGTCACCGCCGCGGTGCACGCCGCGGCGGACGAGGCCCGCCGCCTCCTGTTCGGCGACACCCCGGTCGTGTTCCCCATGGAGATCGCCGTCGTGGACCGCTACGCCGACGCCAAGTGAGCCGCCAGGGCGCGGATCGTGTTCGCGGCGGCGAACGCGTGCCCTCGGGCGTTCAGATGCAGCTGGTCGCTGCTGTAGATGCCCGGGTCGGCCGCGACGGGATGCCCGTGCGGGTTGTCGACATGGCAGGCCCCGTGCTCGGCGGCGACCAGCACCGACGGGTCCGTCCACTCCGACGGGGTCGTCTCGATCATCGTCTCTCCTCTCAGGACCTCGCGGGACGGACGGCGAGGAGCAGCCCCGCGACGGCCGTGCCCGCGGCGGCGAGCGTGCAGAACAGGTACACGGCGGTGTAGTCGCCGTGCGCCGCGCGGCCCGGCAGGAGCGCGGCGAGGACGGCGATGCCGAGCGCGCCGCCGAGCTGCCGCGCCGTCGTGTTGAGCCCGGTCGCGCCGGCGAACCGCACCGGGCCGGCCGACAGCGCCGCGGCCGAGGCGGTGCCCGTGGTCACCATCCCCATCCCCGTCCCGGCCAGCAGACCCACCGGCAGCCAGAACGTGAGGAAGTGCGGTTCGGCGGGCAGCGAGACGACCGCCCACACCCCCGAAACGATCATGATCAGCGCGCCGCCCGCCACCGCGGGACGGGCGCCGGTGCGGGCGGTGAGGCGGCCCATTGCGATCGCCGCCGCGGTGGCGGTGAACGCTCCGGGCGTCGAGGCGAAGCCCGCCTTGAGGATCGAGTAGTGCCACTCCCCGGTCAGGTAGAGCACGCCGAGCAGCAGCCACGAGTACAGGGCCGTCCCGTAGAGGAACGACGCGGCGTTGGCGACGGCGAACTGCCGGTTCCGCCACAGCGAGATCTCCAGCGCGGGCACCGGGTGCCGGGCCGACCGCCACAGTGCCAGGGCGACCAGGACGGCACCGCCGAGCAGGAGCGCCAGCGTCCTGGCGTCCGTCCACGCCCAGTCCCGGGACTGCGTCACGCCGAGCGCGACGCCGCCGACGCCGGCGCCGAGCAGGACCGTCCCGGTGAGGTCGGGCAGCCGTCCGGCGGAGCTCTCGGCGCGCGGCAGGCGCAGCCCGCCGAGCAGCATCGCCACGCCGAACGGCAGGTTGATGACGAACAGGGACCGCCAGCCGAGCTGGTCCACCAGCACCCCGCCCAGGCCGGGGCCGATCGCGGCGGCGAACGCGCCCGCCGCGCTCCACAGTCCGATGCTGCGGGCGCGCCGCTCGGGCGGCGTGTCCTTCAGCAGCAGGGCGAGGGACGCGGGGATCAGCGCGGCCGCGGCGGCGCCCTGCACGCCCCGCGTCGCCAGCAGGACCGGCACGTTCGGCGCGATCGCGCAGGCCAGCGAGGCCGCCGTGAACAGCCCGGTGCCCCACAGGTACAGCGAGCGCCGCCCGACGAGGTCGGCGAGCCGGCCGGCGGGGGCGAGCAGGGCCGCGAACAGCACCGCGTACAGCGTGATCACCCAAGTGAGCCCGGACAGCGAGGTGCCCGGGAACTCGGCGTGCAGGTCGGCGATGGCCAGGTTGGCGGCGGTGGCGTCGAGCATGGCCAGGAACGTCGCCCCGGCCGCCAGCCAGGGCACGTCCCTGCGCGCACGGGCCGCGGGGGGCGGTGCCGCGATGGTCTCGGCGGTCATGGGTCAGGGCCTCCAGAAAAATAAACGAACGGTCGTACAATCTTCTATCCGGAGGCCCCGCGTCAAGAGGAGGGGAGGTTTGACTTAGAACGAACGGTCGTGCACATTAAAGCCCGTGAGCACTGATGGACGCCTCCTCAAGGGAGCGCAGACACGCAGGCTGATCCTCTGCCGGGCCGCCGACATCGCCTCGGCGGAGGGCCTGGAAGGGCTCTCGATCGGCCGGCTCGCCACCGAGCTGGGGATCAGCAAGAGCGGCGTGTTCACGCACTTCGGCTCCAAGGAGGAGCTCCAGCTCGCCACCGTCGGCAAGGCGGCCGAGGTGTTCCGCGAGCACGTGGTCGAACCCGCCCTCGCCGTCCCGGCGGGGCTCGGGCGCGTCCGCGCGCTGCTGGACGCCTGGCAGCGCTACCAGCGCGAACCCGTCTTCCCCGGCGGTTGCTTCTTCCACTCCACGATGGCCGAGTTCGACGCGCGCCCCGGCCGCGTCCGCGACGCCATCGCCGCGTCCCAGCGCGACTGGGGCGCCTTCCTGGAGCGCTGCCTGCGCGAGGCGCGGGACCTCGGGGAGATCGACGCGTCCGCCGACGTCCCGCAGCTCGCCTTCGAGCTGGAGGCGGTCTGCCGCACGGGCGCCGCCCACGCCCTCCTGTACGACGACCCGTCCCTGTTCGACCGGGCCGCGCGGGCGATGACCACCCGGCTGAAGGCGGTCATCACCGGCTAAGGCTGCGGCTCTACTTCTTGCGCAGCGATCCCGACGCGGCGGGCGCCGCGCCCGCCACCGTGGCGCCGCCCCGGACGAGCCGCCCCACCTCGGCCCTGAGCTGGACGAACTCCGGCAGCCCCCGGGTCTCGATCTGGTCGCGGGCCGCCGGCAGCCCGACCGGCAGGTCGGCGTGCACCCGGGCGGGCGAGCGGTTCAGCACGACCACCCGGTCACCGACGTAGACGCTCTCGTCGATGTCATGGGTGACCAGCAGGATCGTCATCTTCTGGGTCCGGTGCACCTGGAGGACGAGGTCCTCCAGGTCCTCCCGGGTCTGGGCGTCGACGGACCCGAACGGCTCGTCCATCAGCATCAGCGAGGGGCGGTACGCCAGCGCCCGCGCGATCGACACGCGCTGCTGCATGCCGCCCGACAGCTGCCACGGGTACTTGCGGCCCGCGTCCGGCAGGCCCACGGACTTCAGCGCCTCCTGCGCCAGGGCCCGCCGCTCCTTGCGGGACTTGCCGCGCCTGCGCAGCGGCAGCGCCACGTTGTCGCGGACGGTCAGCCAGGGGAACAGCGAGCGGCTGTAGTCCTGGAAGACCACCGCCAGGTCGTCCGGCACGCCGTTGATCGCCGCCCCGTCGAGGGTCAGCTTCCCGCCGGTGGGGGTGATCAGCCCGGCGATGCAGCGCAGCAGCGTGGACTTGCCGCAACCGGACGGGCCCACGATGCTGACCAGCTGACCGTCCGGGACGGTGAGGTCGAGGCCGTCGAGGGCCAGGTGGCCGTCGGCGTAGGAGTGCGTGAGGCCGGATATCTCGAGCATGTCGGCCGCCTTATCTGTGTGTGTGCGTACAAAAATCGTTGGTAAGGGGGGTTTCGGTCAACCTGCGAGCCTCCGCGCGCCGGCGTGCCAGGCGAGCAGCCGCCGTTCCAGGAGCAGGAACGCGGCATTGAAGAGGAATCCGAGGATCCCGAGCATCACGATCCCGGCCCACATCCGCGGCAGCTCGAAGGAGCGCTGCGCGCCGATCAGCTCGGAGCCGATGCCCGCGGTGCTGCCGAACAGCTCCGACAGCACCATCAGGATCAGCGCGAACGACAGCGCCACCCGCAGCCCCGCGAAGATCTTCGGCGCCGCTGCCGGGAGCACGATCGTCAGCAGCCGGCGCGCCCGGCCGATGCCGAACACGCGCGCCGTGTCGAGCTGGAGCGGCTCCACCGTGCGGACGCCGTCGGCGGTGTTCAGCAGGACCGGCCACACCACGCCGAACGCGATCGTGACGACCTGCATGGTCGCGCCGAGCTGGAAGACCATGATGAAGAACGGCAGCAGCGTCGGCGGCGGCACCGCCCGCAGGAACTCCAGCACCGGGCTGAACAGGTCGTCCAGGACCCGGGACCGGCCGATCGCCGCGCCGACCGCGATGCCGGCGGCGCCCGCCGCGGCCCACCCGATGAACAGGTGGGTCAGGCTCGTGGAGAAGTCGTCCACCGCCTTGTCCGAGAGGAACAGCCGGGACGCGGGGCCGGAGAACCACAGCTCGTGCAGGGCCTTGAGGATCGTCGTGGGCGGCGGGAAGTAGGTCTCGTCCAGCGCCCGGGTGAGCAGTTCCCACAGGACGGCGGCGAGCGCCACGAGCCAGCCGCGCTCGGCGATCGCGCGGGCCGCTCCCAGGCCCCTCATGAGGCCTCCACCTGGGCGCCGTGCCAGCGGAACGCGATCCGCTCCAGCCCGAGCAGGCTCATGTTGGCCAGCAGGCCGAGGACGCCGGCCCAGCACGCTCCGGCGAGCAGCAGGTCGGGCCGCCCGCCGCCGGACTGGGTGTCGCTGAGATAGATCCCGACCCCGTCGACACCGCCGGCGAACAGCTCCGTGCTGATCACGACGATGAGCGCGACGGAGGCCGCGATCCGGACGCCGGTGGCGATGAACGGGGCGGCGCTCGGCAGCGAGACGCGCCACAGCACCGACAGCGTCCCGAACCCGAAGGCGCGCAGGCTGTCCTTGGCCATCGGGTCGACGTCGCGGAGCGCGTACAGGGTGTTGATGAGGATCGGCCACAGGCACGCGTAGAAGATCAACGACATCTTCATCCGCGTCGGGTCCGCGAACAGGATGATGGCGAGCGGGATGAGCGCGACCGAGGGGATGGGGCGCAGCAGCTCGACGAGGGCGCGCGAGGCGGTCCCGAGCAGCGGCACCGAGCCGAGCAGGACGCCGAGCGGGACCGCCACGAGCACCGCGAGCGCGAGCCCGCCGAACCAGGCCCGCAGGGTGGCCCCGACGTCGACGAGGAACTCCTGGTCGGCGGCCAGCTTCCCGGCCTCCCGCAGGATCGTCGACGCCGGGGGGAGCGCGGTCTCGTCGACGAGGCCCGTGCGGCTCAGGACCTCGATGACGGCGGCCACGCCGATCACCCCGGCGGCGCCGAGAACGATGCGGCGAGGGCTCATGAAGTCGACGCGAGGAACGTCTTGACGTCGACCACCTTGTCCACGTAGCCGAACTCCTTCATGAGGTCGGCGACGCGCTGGAGCTTGGCGGCGTCGATCGAGGTCGGGTACGTCCCGTAGCTCATCGAGCCCGCGACCTTCGCGTCGATCCCCTTGGCGTAGCTCGGCAGGATGGTCTGGACGGCCTTCTGGTCGGCGGCGGCCATCCCCTGCGCCTTCTGGAGCGCGCGCTGGAACGCGGCGACCGTCTTCGGGTTCTCCTCGGCGTACTTCTCGGTGACGGCGTAGCCGGCGATCGGCAGGTCGGCGGCCTGACCGGTGGACAGGTCGGCGACCATGCGGGCGCCCATCGACGCGCTCATCTGGGTGCCGAACGGCTCGATCGCCTGGACGGCGTCGACGCTCTTGGACTTCAGCGCCTGCTCCATGGCGGGCGGGGCGACCTCGACGAAGTTCTTGTCCTCGTCGAAGGCGACGCCCTGCGGCTCGGCGGCGGCGCGGACCAGCATTGTGCTGACGTTGCGCTTGGTGTTGACGGCGATCTTCTTGCCCGCCAGGTCCTTGATCGTGCGGTACGGGGAGTCGCCCCGCACCATCAGGGTGTGCGTCTTGGACGCGGCCCGGAATCCCTCAGCGACGATCTTCGGCTTGAAGCCCGGGTCCTTGGTCCCGGCGGTGAGCAGCGAAACGTAATTGCCGAAGCTGAAATCCAGCCGGCCGCTCTTGAGTAGCGGGATTCCGGCCGCGCCGCCCTGGATGACCTGGGTTTTCACGGTCAGGCCCTCGGCCTTGAACAGGCCCTTGGACAATGCGATCTGGACGGGTGCGGTGTCGGCGACCGTCATGGTGCCGAGCGTGATCTGCGATTCTTCCAGGCCGTTGGCCGACGTCTTGCCGTCGGAGTCACCGCAGGCCGTGGAGAGCGCGACCGTGAGCGCGAGCACGCCGGCGAAGGCGGCTCGGGAGTGGGAAGCAAACATGAGCGACGCTCCATGGACGGGGGAAATCGCTGGGGGTCAACCCTGAACGCGCGGGGAGCGTAGCGCACGAAGGCCACGCTCCGGGAGAGGCGGGAGCTCAGTGCTCACTTACGGGAAGAGGTGTGAACAAATTGTGACATCTTCCTCTCGTTTCAAGGCGGCCGCCTGTGCGGCAATAGCGTCCGGCGCGGTGAATGCCGCCGTCGCTTTCGCCGTTCGAAACGGCCCCGCCTCTCCCGGGTGCGCCGGTGCGGTCAGTGCGCAGGGACCCGGCAAAGTCGTGAAAAGAGGGTGTGACCTGGGGTTGTCGTTCATGTGGTCTGGAGCAGTGTGACGGTGCGTTGCGGGTCGCGGGCGTGGTGCCGGTTGGCAGCGGCGATGTTGTCGT